>NZ_JAQSDH010000037.1 GCF_029945805.1 Flavobacterium sp. | reverse complement strand
TGTTTGATTTTGACAGATCGAAAAATCCCGCAATTAGCGGGATTTTTTATTTAAATCCTAATCTAGATTTTAATTTCAGAAATAACAACGCGATAGAATAAGCATCATCTGAAGCAGAATTTCTTTCGTTTGCAGGAATTTTGTAGTGCTTTATTAAATCATCGAGTGAAAAAGATTTGGTAATATCTAGTAATTTTTGATGCATTATTTCAATATCTAGCGCTTCATTTTTCAACTTTCCGCATTGCATTTTTTCCAAAACATCGTTAATCATTTCAATATCGAAGTGGATCCGGTGTCCAACTAAAACAGCATTACCAATATAGTCAACAAGTGATTGAATTGCCTGATATTCAGATAGTTTCGTTAGTTTGCTTTCAATTAGAAATTCATTTGACAATCCATTGTCATGCAGATATTTATATTGTAAAATAACAACTTCAAAATTATCGCCGATTCGGATGATATCACTGCTAACTCCTAAGGCTCCAAAGGAAAGAATCACATCTTTTTTTGGATTTAGTCCAGTAGTTTCTGTGTTTAAAATCACATATCGGTTAGATTTGCTTTCAAACTTGGCCAGATACAGTTTCCAAAATTCAGGATATTCCTTATTTATGTTTTTAATCCAATCTAACATATTACGAAAATTGAGTTAACTGAAATTTATCCTTGATTAATTCTTCCAAATCTTTCATGGGTCCCAAGGCATTTTTGAGTTTTTCCTTGTCAATTTTAGACATTTCTTCTACATTGATGTATTCGCCTGAACCGTCATTTTTCAACCCTTCAAGGGTTCTAAATTTTGACAAAATTAAAAAAGCATCTGCGCAATTTAAGTATGTTTCAGAGAATTTTGGATCGGACAGTGCCAATTGTTTAAATCTTTGGTGCGTATTATTGATTCCTTTTAAACCTAAACTGATAGCAAATAGGCGAGCACCATCTACCAAAGGCATAATGGCTCTTTTTTTGATATCAAATTTTCCCTTGTTTACACCTTCTTCTTCAACATTAAATTTCTTAAAAAAGTTTAGTGGCGCATTTTTTCTCAAAGCATCATTGCCTAAAAAATCAAAGAAAAGTGCATTATTCTTAGTGTTTTTGAAAACAACTTCATTCAACTCGTCTTCAATTTTACTTTCACCAATAACAAATTCGTAATCAAAAAAAATACTACTGATATCATTGGATTTTTCACCGGGTGTTTTCATCCAGGTGTTATATTGTTTTATCCACTCTGACATTGATTTGCACCAAAGCATATTACTGGCCATGTGTCCATTTGGACAGTAAGCATAACCCACTTTTTCAAGTATAGTAGTAGCTCTTTTGGCTAATTTTAAGAAGTAATCTTTAACGTCGCGATAATTTTCGGTAGCAACGTCTTCAAAGACTAGGAAACTATCTTGATCCGTTAATAAAAACTGTTCTTTTCTCCCTTGACTTCCGATGCTAAACCAAGCATATCGGGCAGGAGGAGAACCTAAATCAAGAATCGACAATTCTACTGAACGTTTTATTATTGCAGTAATAATTTCACCTGAAATGTTATAGATATGTGGTAGCGGAATATTTTTGGCAATTGAACTCTGAATTAAATTGGTTAATTTTTCTCTAACGGCTTTAAGTTCTTTAGCGGATCGCGAGCGTTTAATTTCCTTTATTAAAACACCTGGATTGTTAGCTTGGGCTACAATTAAATCATGTTCTGAAATTATTCCTTTTACATCTGATTTATCTGATCCATCAACAGTTACGCACAAATGACTGATATTATGCTTTAATAATAAAAGTTGTGCTTCAGCGACCGAAACATTCTCAGGAACTGTAATAACAGGCGAAGACATAATACGATTTATAGTTGAAATAAGAGGAAATCTTCCGTTTGCAATTTTAGATCTAAAATCACTATCAGTAACAATTCCAACCGGATGGTTATTTTCTGTAACAATAACGCTATCTGATAAATTTTCAGTCATTAATTGCGCAGTATCTTTTACAATGGCTGCATTGTTGACTTTTAACGGTGTTTTATTATACGCAAGCGATTGAAAATATTGCATTTCGGTTGTCTGATTGTCGGTGTAGACATTATCAGTCATTAGTTTTCCTCGGTTTTCTTTATCGAACGGATTTCTGGTATTGGTGGCGAAACTTTCTAATAAAAAGTCCAAAACCTGTGGATTCTGAGCTACGAAAGGCTTAAATGAACCAATAGGAATAGCATAAACGATGCTGTCTTCACGAGCTTTTGCCGTCATCATATAGTTATTCTTAGCGAAAAAAGGACGTAACCCAAAAACTTCACCAGGATAACATTTGTTTAACAACGTTTCTTCAGAATCGGCAATCACACTCAAATTCACAACGCCAGAGGCAACAACATAGAAACTGTCGTGCAATTTATCGTTGATATTAAATAGGATTTTGTGCTGATCCAAATTTACAACACCAATACTGGAAGCAACTTGAATCAGTTCGTCATGAGACAAATAAGAGAATGGTGAATATTCTTTTAAAAAATTGGCAATATTTTCAGCAACAGAATTACTCATGTTTAGCATTTAGTGAATATATAATCATACACAAAAGTAGTAAAGCTTAGGCTAACAAGAAACCAATTATAAAAAACATTTAAGAAAGATAGTAACAAAGGGAATCTCTGTTTTAAATTATTCTATTTTACATAATATAAATTATAGTTCAAATATTATATAATTTATGTAATGAGTTTTATAGAGCTAATTTGTTACATTCCATATGTATAAGCTCTCTTTAATAAAGCTTTTGTTCTAAAAATTCAGTTCCCTAAACTTTTTACCGATGGCCAAGCTTAGTTTAGTTTTATAATCTTCCATGAGCCATTCCCGATAATTCTTACTAGTTTTACCCAAGCACCTAACGTATTGTACTACGCGGCTTTCAATATCATCAGATAATAGTTTTGAAAGCATCCGTGCTTGATTTAATTCGCTTGTATTTTCAACACACATTACCGCATGTTGATTGATAGACTTTTCTAGAACTTCCTTCGAACGCTGATTTCGAGCAATAACTTTCTTAAATTCTTCATCAATATCGATAGTTATGTCCGTTGAATTGGCAAACATTTTCCTTATTGCATCCGGCATTACATATTTGAAATGCGTTTCAATTTCGACATCATCACGAAGATTTTCTAAATAATATTCTGGTGATCTAAAAATATGTTGCCAATCAATAGAATCATTCCATAAACCAAATCGGATGGCGTTATTTCCTAAATCTATAACTGTAAAATTATTTTTATGAGGTAATTTACGTGAGCCACGTCCAATCATTTGAAAATATAAGGTCAATGACTTTGTGGCTCTATTTAAAATAATACTTTCCACTGTAGGTTCATCAAAACCTGTCGTGAGAATTCCAACCGAAGTCAAAATAGCATCTGGAGTCTTTTTAAACCAATGCAGAATATCTTTTCGATCTTCAACAGATGTAGTATTATCAAGATGACGAATTTCGAATCCAGCTTCCCTAAACGTTTCATAAACATACAGCGAAGTATTAATTCCGTTATTGAATATCAAAGTCTTTTTGCCCAATGATTTCTCTGTGTAAGAATGTAGCAATTTTTCCTGCATTACCATGTTCATATACAAATCATCAGAAGATTTTACAGTATAATCACCATTAATTCCGACTTTTAAAGAGGTTAAACCCACATCGTAACTGTACGTGGTTGCTTTCGCCAAAAATCCTTTATCGATAAGCGATTGAATGGTATCGCCAACAATAAGTTCATCATAATTATTGTGCATGGGAAGTTTAATATTCGAACTCAATGGTGTAGCGGTTACGCCAAGAATAAAAGCATTTTTAAAGGAGCTGAACAATTTTCTAAACGAATTATAATGTGCTTCGTCAATGATAACTAAACCCACATTGTCAATCATCAACTTTTCATCATTCAAACGGTTTTTTAAAGTTTCAACCATCGCAACAAAACACGAATATTCATCCTGGTCTGGTAATTCTTTAATAGTACTGTTGATAATTTTATTTTTGACATCGAAACCTTTAAGCATTTTGGATGTCTGCTTGCAAAGCTCAATTCGGTGCGTTAGTACAACAACTTTTTTGTTGTGTTGCGACAAATAGCGTCTGACTATTTCAGAAAAGATTACCGTTTTTCCGCCGCCAGTTGGCAATTGGTATAGCAAATGATAGTCATTTCTAGCATTGTCAAGGCGCTCAAAAATTTTGTCAATATCGCCTTTTTGGTAGCCGTAAAGTTCCTTTTTATCTTCGGTTTCGGGAATAAAATCTTTTTGAGACATAACGATTAGTACAATTTTGCAAAAGTACACCTAAAAAAGACTTATCGCGTAACATTAATAATTTATTTACAAAAAATTGTCATCTACTTTTTCTATAAAAGCATTAAACTCATATTTATTGATCCAGTTTTGGCGATTGGCCTCTTCATTAATCGCCACTACTCTATCTAAAAAATCACTAAGAATCCCATTTTCAATACTAAAAGTAACTGCTTGGTGATAAGCTAAAAAGATGCTTTTAAAAAAGGTTTCGTATTTAACCTGCCGTTTGCTCGAATACGACATAGCCGTTTCAATAGTAAAAAACATCAGATCGGCAATCATAAAAATATCAACACCCAGAGTCAGAAAATGTTTAATGTATTTTTGAGCAACGGTCCGGCGCATTTTTGATCTTTTACCTTTAGATGGAAAATATTCGTTCGCAATTTTAACTTTTGCTTCATCTATAAGCTTTTTTTCATTCGGATTAAAAGCAAAGTCGTAGTATACTTTTACTGTACTGAATTTATCATACAATTCAATGATTTGTTCTTCCAATTGCTCTTTACTGAGTTCTCTAATGTATTTTTTTAAATCGCGCTTACTCATACAAATGCTAAATTTTTACAAAAGTAATTTAGTTTGTAGTTTTTTGAATAATGATATGCTTAATTTTGCGTGCTTAAACTAATTAAATATAAAATGCTTAAAATTTTTAAAATTATTGCTCTAGTTGAAGGTATATCGGCATTGCTTCTTTTTTTCTTTGCTATGCCAATGAAATATATTTTTAATGAACCAATTTATGTCAAACATATTGGTATGGCTCATGGAATATTATTTACTACATATATAATTTTTGCAACCATTTTGAAGTTTAATGAAAACTGGAGTTTCAAAAAGTATGGTATAATTTGTTTAGCATCAATCCCGCCGTTTGGAACTTTTTATATTGAAAAAAAATATTTAAGAAATGCATAAATTAGTTGAAAAATTGTTCAGTTGGTGTTATCCTATGTTAAAGAAATTGGACTTAGGCGAAACTCTTTCAGCTTATTTGAGTTTGCTTGTCAATATCTTTATACTAGCGATTCTATCTTATATAATGTATTTGATTTTCAGATACATACTAGTCAGAGCTATGATTGTAATTGCTCGAAAATCAAAAACTAAATTTGATGATTTATTGGTTTCCAATAAGACCGCCAAATATATCGCTCATTTAATTCCACTTCTATTCATCTATAAATGTGTTCCAATTATTCTAGAAAACTTTGTTTATTGGGAATCTATTTTTGGTAAGCTTGTTGCAATTTATATTGTTCTTTTGAGTTTATGGATTATTAAAACCATTTTTAATTCGCTCCGTGACTATTTAAAATTAAACCCAAAATTTAGTGACAAACCTATCGATAGTTACATTCAAGTAATTATGATAATGTTATGGATTTTTGCATTTGTTTATGTTATTTCGAAAATATTTGATATCACCACAACGGCAATGTTGGGAACGTTTGGGGCAATTTCTGCCGTGATCATTTTGATATTTAGAGATACTATTTTAGGATTCGTCGCTAGTGTTCAAGTATCGTTGAACGATATGGTTCGGATTGGTGATTGGATAACTTTTGACAAATTTGGTGCTGATGGTGACGTAATCGAAATTAACCTCGCAACAGTAAAAGTGAGAAACTTTGACAACACAACCACAACGATACCCACTTATAGTATGATTTCTGATTCGTTCCGAAACTGGCGCGGCATGTTAAATTCACATGGAAGAAGAATCAAAAGACATATTTTAATCAAAGCAAACAGTATTCGGTTTTTAAATGAAGACGAACTTCAAGAATTAAAAAAAATCCATTTGGTTAGTCAATATATTGACCTTCGTCAAAATGAGATTGATAATTTTAATAAAGCAAACAAAGTAGATAAATCAATTCTGATTAACGGAAGAAACATGACTAATTTTGGATTGTTCCGAAAATACATAACACAGTATTTACTTCAGCATCCTGGTCTAAACAAAAATATGATTTTGCTTTGCCGCCAGTTGCAACCAACTCCACAAGGAATACCATTAGAAATTTATACGTTTTCGAGTGATAAACGTTTTGAAAATTATGAATATATTATGGCTGATATCTTTGACCATATTTTTGCTTCGATTTCCTATTTTGATCTAGAAATTTATGAGATGCCGTCTGGCAAAAGTGATTTTGTCGAATTATAATCGATCTTTACTAAACTCGACCTGCGTTTTCCCATGAGCTTTGGGTTTTCCGTCTTCTCCAAGGCTAACCATCGTGATAGTATCAATGGTAATAATGCTTTCTCGAGTCATCATGTTCCGAACCGTACAACTCAAAGTTAAGGAAGTGTGACCAAACTTTATAACATCAATACCTATTTCAACTATATCGCCTTGCTTTGCAGAGCTTCTAAAGTTGATTTCAGACATATGTTTAGTGACAATTTTTTGATTCTGAAGTTGAATTATGGAATATAAAGCCAACTCCTCATCTATCCATGCGAGTAATCTTCCACCAAATAAGGTGTGATTCGGATTTAAATCTTCGGGTTTGACCCATTTTCTGGTATGAAATCTCATTTTATAATTGTTAGTAGTCAAAATTAGCGTTTAAAAGGTCAAAATTTACTTTTAAAAAATTAATAAATGATAATGATAAATTTATTGGTAGCTTAATTAGCATATATCCAAAATAAGGCTTCAAATTACAAGATAGTTTTCAAAATATACGATCTATCGCCTCAATAAAATCTAAAAATGTGGATTATTAGATTGAAACATTTATATTTGTAGCGATTTAAAATTTTATTAAATAATCCTAAATCAAATCTTATGAAGAAAAGTTTACTCCTATTGCTAACTTTATTATGTTTTTCAGTTAGTTCAAATGCGCAAAAAAACAAGAAAAATAGCGTTCCGCTAGATCTTATTGCGGCACAACCTGACAAAGAACTTACAGGTGAAGTTTTTAATAGATGGTCTATCGAAGGGCAATTTGGTCAAGCTAAAGGTTCTAAACCATATTCAACTGGTTATTATGGAAACAATCCTGGTAAATTTTTTGGTGGAGTTGCTTTTAATAGTTGGGGATTTGGTGCTAGATATATGTTTAGTCCAAAATTTGGGGTTAAATCAAATATAAATATTGACAATCTTCAAGAACAAAATAATTCAGGAAGTTTACCTTTTCAAATGCAGCACATTCAGTTTTCTGGAGAAGGTGTTGTGAATCTGGTACGATTATTTGATATTCAAAAACAAGCAGGCCGATTTGGTTTGTTATTTCACTTAGGTTTTCAGATTTCTCGTATGTCACCACAAATTGGTCCTTATTCCGATTTAGAAGAATGGAATGGCGGACTTGTTGCTGGATTACAACCGCAATTTAGAATATTTAAAAACGTAAGTGTATTTGCTGATTTTACTATTAATTCAAATGTTAGACAACATTTCAATTGGGATGGTCAAAGTTTTTCAGCTCCTGAGAATAACCTAGCGGGAAGTCTTTACAGAACTTCATTAGGACTTTCAGTAGCACTTGGAAAAGGAAAAATACACGGAGATTGGGCAATTATTGAGGATAAAAATGATTCTAAACTGGATTCTCTAAATAATAGAATTGGAGAAATCGAAGAATTGATGAACGATAGTGATAAGGATGGTGTACCTGATTACTTAGATGTAGAACAAAATTCTATAGCAGGCGTAGCGGTTGATACTAAAGGTAGAATGGTAGACAAAAATAATAACGGTGTACCAGATGATCTAGAGAAATACGTTAATAATGCTGTTACAAATAACAATTCTTCTACAAGTTCAGCTGCCACTGAAGGCGCTGTACTTCAACTTATAAATGAAGGATATATAGCGGCTTATTTCGATACTGCTAAAGCAACACCAAATAATGCTTCTGCAAGTAACATCGGATTTATATTAAATTATTTAAAAAATAATCCTAGTAAAAATGTTGATATTACTGGTTATGCTGATGAAATTGGCAGTACAGAAAATAATAATAAGTTATCTTCTGACAGAGCTCAGGCGGTTAAAGCTATTTTAGTAAAAGCTGGAATAAGTGAATCAAGAATCACTATAACACCTAGAGGAGAAGATGATTCTGTTGACAAAAAATCCGATTGGGCAAGACGTCTGGTTCGTAAAGCTTTATTTAAAGTTAAATAATATTAACAATCAATTTTTAATAACTATACTAAACCTCTGTTTTTCAACAGGGGTTTTTTTATAACTTTAAAAGAAAAACTTATGGAAGCTAGAGATAATAATGTTCTTGAATTAAGAGGAGAAACTTTAGGAACAATTAGCAATCAATCCTCAGTTGAAGAAGTGTTTCAAAACAGAACCCTCCGCCCTATTTTGAAATTGCAAAATGACTTATTCATTCAAGTTTTTATTAATTATGTTCTAAAACAAAAAGGGTCGTTTTTTGAATTAACACCTGATAAAAAAATGGCTTACATAGAAAATGTAATACAGCGCGATATCAAGTTCAGAAATTCTTTAAAAGGAATGGTAATTGCTTTTTTTACTTTGGATGAATATGCCGAATACATTCAGTTATCTTCTAATTTGAATAAGCGCATGATGAATATGCTTATCGAGCGCCTGAAAAGTCAACTGCAGCTTATTGAACAATAGTTATATCATTGTCAAATATTAAAATCGATAGCAGATTTTAAACGTTTTATTAAAGATAATTTAATAACTAAATATTTTTAAAAAGTAAATCGCAATACTTCTATATTACTATATTTTTATCGATTTCACAACGATTTTTTCATTATAATTGTTAATCTAATAACAATTTATGAGAGAAGAATATTTTAAATGGCATTCACCAAATTTGAACCGTGAAATCGAAATGTTGGTTTTTGGCCATGCCGGATATCCTGTCGTCCTATTCCCTACTTCTATGGGAAGTTTTCATGAAAATCGAGACCAAGGATTAATTGAAAGCGCGCGTTGGTATATCGACCAAGGTTTAATTCAAATCTTTTGTCCAGCTAGCATTGATAAAGACAGTTTCTACAATAAAGGAATCTATCCGGTTCATCGCATCCAAAATCATGTATGGTATGATAAAATGATTTGTCATGAAATCGTCGAGCGTGTTAAAAATAATACTACTTTCGGAAAGGTAGTCGTTGCTGGATGCAGCTTTGGTGGCTATCACGCGGCTAATTTTGCATTTAAACATCCGGGATATGTAAGTCATATGTTTTCAATGGGTGGTGCTTTTTCGATCAAAAATTTTATGGACGGACATTGGGATGATGATGTGTTTTACAACTCTCCTGAAGATTACTTGCACGGATTGAATGATGGCGAACTATGGAATATGGATATTATCTTAGGAACTTCAAATTGGGATATATGCTTGGATGCTAATTTGAAATTGAGTAAAATTTTAGCGCAAAAAGAAGTACCCCATTGGCTCGATATCCGACAGGACCGAGAACACGATTGGCCTGTTTGGAAAGAAATGTTTCCACATTATTTATCAAGAATTAAATTTTTCTAAAACAAATTTCTAAGACATAAACAATACAGATATGAAAAAAATTGGAATATTATTCGGGATGGAAGACACCTATCCGCAAGCGTTCATAGACAGAGTAAACTCTAAAGCCGAAAAAGGGATTATTGCTGAAGCCGTTTCTATTGATAAAGTAGTTCAAAATAAAGGGGGCGAATATGCTGTAATTATTGACAGAATTTCTCAGGATGTTCCTTTCTACCGTGCTTTTTTAAAAAATGCGGCTTTGACTGGAACCAACGTAATCAACAATCCGTTTTGGTGGAGTGCTGATGATAAATTTTTTAATAATGCCTTGGCTGATACACTGGGTGTTCCGTTACCAAATACCGTGATTCTTCCTTCTGCTGAGCATCCTACCGATACCACCTCCAAATCATTTAGAAACTTAAAATATCCAATGGATTGGGAAGGAATTTTTGAGTATATCGGATTTCCAGCTTATATGAAACCTTATGCTGGCGGCGGCTGGAAAAACGTTTACCGATTAGAAAACAAAGAAGAGTTTTGGGAAAAACACCAAGAAACGGGACAATTAGTAATGATGCTACAAGAAGAAATTGTCTTTACCGAATATTTCCGTGTGTATTGTTTGGGCTGCAAGGATGTTAGAATTATGCAGTATGAACCAAGGAATCCGCATCATTTGCGCTATGTAATAGATGGACCGACGATGGATAAAAAATTATTAGCCACCGTTAAAGATTATACGTTACGGCTATGCAAAGGTTTGGGTTATGATTTTAATACCGTTGAGTTTGCTGTTCGAGATGGAATTCCCTACGCAATTGATTTTGGAAATCCAGCGCCAGATGCTGAATTGACTTCAGTTGGAGCAGAAAATTTTGAATGGGTTGTTGAAACGTCAGCAAAAATGGCCATAGCAGCCGCCAAAAAGCAAAAGCCAGGTCAAATGAATTTAACTTGGGGAACCTTTATAAAAGATGCTGCTAAGTAAGTTGGCGGTGCTCTGTTTTCAGTCAGCAGTTGGATTGGTTCCTAAGTAACTTTCAGACCTAACTTCCCTTACTAAAAAAATGCCCTAGCCCAGATAGCAGTGTAAATCCTTTTCTTTTTTAAGAAAAGATTGAAACGAATAGCTGGATTAGCTTCAAATAAAAGAAATATGACCAAAAAGCTACCAATATTTACACTCGGTGTAGAAGAAGAATATCAAATTATTGATCCAGACACAAGAGATTTACGGTCTCATTTGTCTAAAATTGTTGATGGTGCCAAAATCATTTTAAATGAACAAGTAAAAGCGGAAATGCACCAATCGGTGGTTGAAG
This sequence comes from Flavobacterium sp., assembly GCF_029945805.1. Classification (GTDB taxonomy): domain Bacteria; phylum Bacteroidota; class Bacteroidia; order Flavobacteriales; family Flavobacteriaceae; genus Flavobacterium. Next base: position 8,769 of record NZ_JAQSDH010000037.1, on the reverse strand, counting down.
TTGGGACCAATATTTGCCAAAGTGTTGCTGATGCCAGTAAGGAAATCCGTTTTTTGCGAAGTAAAATCGTTGAATTAGCCGATAAACAAGGTTTAGTTGTTGGTGGTGCTGGGACCCATCCGTTTTCAAGATGGCAAGATCAACCCATTACAGACGATCCCAGATACCACACTATTGTAAATGAGTTGCAAGATGCTGCGCGTTCCAATTTAATTTTTGGGATGCATTGTCATGTTGGCATTCAGAATCGAGAACAAGGCTTGCAATTAATGAATCAGGCGTGTTATTTTTTGCCTCATATTTTTGCACTTTCGACTAACTCTCCATTTTGGGAAGGAAGAAATACCGGTTATAAATCCTTCCGAACTAAAGTATTTGATAAATTTCCGAGAACCGGTTTGCCCGAATACTTTGATTCTGTAGCCTCTTATGATAATTATTTAGATACACTAGTGAAAACTAATTGTATTGATAATCCAAAGAAAATTTGGTGGGATTTGCGTTTGCATCCTTTTTATGACACGATTGAATTTCGTATTTGCGACATGAGTTTAACTGTTGATGAAGCCATGTGTATCGTAGCTATTATTCAGGCTATTGTAGCAAAATTATACAAATTGAATGTTTCCAATACAAGCTTTAATATGTATCGCATTGCATTGATTAAAGAAAATAAATTTCGTGCAGCTCGTTACGGAATTGACAATCACATGATCGATTTTGGGTTACAAAAAGAAGTGGAAACAAAATCATTAATCTTGGAATTGTTAGATTTTATAGACGATGTAGTGGATGAATTAGGCAGTCGGGAACAAATAAATTATGTGCATACTATTATGAACGAAGGAACTGGTGCGGATAAACAATTAAGCGTTTTTGAACAAACCGGAAGTTTAATTGATGTAGTGGACATGATTACAAGTGAATTCACCAAAGGATTATAGATTTTTGATTGCAGCTTACTGATTTTTGATTTCAGATTTTATAGAAATTGATTTTTGAGATTGCCATTGGTATTGAAAAGCTATCTTTGTAACATAAAATAAAGCGGATGAGTCACCAAATTAGAATAGCAGTTTTAGACATGTATAACGGAGAACCTAATCAGGGAATGCGCTGTATCATTGATATTATAAATAAATTTAATCAAATCGTTACGTTCCAAATTTTTGATGTCCGTGGGAAAAACGAATTTCCAGATATTAAAAAATTTGATATTTACATTTCAACTGGCGGTCCTGGTAATCCATTAGAAGGCGATGGGAATTGGGACTTAAAATGGTATGATTTCATTGACCAATTATGGGTTTGGAATAAAGAGCAAAAGGTTAAAAAACATGTTTTATTTATTTGTCACTCCTTTCAGATGGCTTGTCATCACTTTGGTTTAGCTCAAATTAATCAGCGACAATCAACCTCTTTCGGTGTAATGACTGTTCATAAAACGGAAGCCGGAATGAGCGACGCTATTTTAGAAGGTTTGGCAAATCCTTTCTATGCAATAGATAGTCGAGATTACCAAGTAGTGCAGCCTAAATTGAGTATTTTTAGTAAAAAAGGCGCCCTAATTATTTCGTTAGAAAAAATTAGAACCCACCGAGAATATGAACGCGCCATAATGGGAGTTCGTTTTTCGGATGAATTCGTTGGATTGCAATTTCACCCTGAAGCGGATGCTTTAAGTTTTATTGCCAATTTAAAAAATGCGGAGAAAAGAGATAAGATCATTGCCATGAAAGGAAAAACAAAGTTTCGCGACATGTTAGAAGATTTATTGGATGAAACTAAAATCTATAAAACTAATGAAACAATTATTCCAAATTTCTTGCGCATTGCCATAAATGATTTGATTAAAACGAAGAAAATATTGTCGAATTAAAATATAACATAATGAAAATATTAACTTTTGTACTATTTGTTTTGATTTCAAATATGTCATTCTCTCAGGAAAAACCATTGGATACTAAATTATTTGGAAGTTGGTCTGGAACTGAAAAAGACAATCAAAGAGTTGGAATGACCAAAAACTGGATAATGCACCGTTTTGAGAATGGCAATTTTATTTTACTTTTTACTATTATTGAAGATGGAGAAGTATCAAATTTCACCGAAAGTGGTAAATGCTGGACTGTAGGCAATATGTTTTATGAATATCATAATAATTCTAAACAAACAGATGTTTACACGTATCAGGTTTTAGATGAAAATCATGTTAAATTTAAAATGAAAAGTTCTGGAATAGGACAAGATAATGAAGAATATGAATTCATAGACACTAAATTACAAGACAATTTATAAAACTATGTACTCTAAATACAGACAGCTTTTTAACGAAAATTTTACTGAAGATAAGTACACTAACTTCATTGATGACATTACTACTGATTTCGATTATGAAGTAACCTTTCGTATTGGCGAAACTCCTTTTTTTATATCAAATGAATTGAAAAAGCAATTGATTGAAGGCTGTACTCAAGTTATAAATTTCATTAAGCAAGATGATTTCAAAACACTAACAGATAGAGCTTTGGAATTAAACAGAAAAGTTCCGAATGAAGATAATCACACTACATTTTTAGCGATTGATTTTGGGATTTGCGAAGAAGATGGTGAAATTGTTCCGAAGTTAATTGAAGTGCAAGGATTTCCCTCTTTGTTTAATTTTCAGAATCATTTATCACAAAAATTTGTCCACCACTACCCTTTTCTTTCAGAATTGACGCCTTTTTTGAGCGGTCTCAATTCTGATACCTATTTACAATTAATAGAAGAAGCCATTTGTAATAATCATCCAAAAGAAAATGTAATTCTCCTAGAAATTGAACCCGAAAAACAAAACACCAAAATAGATTTCTATTATTGCCATCGTGATATTGGAATTCCAATTGTTTGCGTAACCGAGTTGTATCAAAAAGGAAAACAACTTTTCTATAAGAATGATAAAGGTGTTGAAATTATCGTGAAGCGAATCTACAATCGTGTAATTTTTGATGAATTGGATTTGCGAACCGACTTAAAACTCAACTTCGATTTCTCATCTGATGTTGATGTCGAATGGGCCGGACATCCAAACTGGTTTTTTCGAATTAGTAAATTTATTCTACCGTATCTTAAAGGCAAGTATTTTATCGAAACCACATTATTATCTGATTTAAAGCAAATCCCAGAAGATCTAGAAAATTATGTTTTGAAGCCTTTATTTTCCTTTTCAGGAAGTGGTGTAATTTTTCATGTCAAAATAGAAGATATTGAAGCTGTAAAAGAAAAAGATTTATACATTCTTCAGAAAAAAGTAAATTATAAACCCATTATCCAATCGCCTGACGGAAAAGTAAAAGCTGAAGTTAGAATATTAGCCGTATGGAAAAAAAACGATGAATCCCCTACTCTAGTTACCAATCTGGTGCGATTAAGTCGCGGTGAAATGATTGGTGTAAAATTCAATAAAGATAAAGATTGGGTTGGTGGAACAGTTGGAATGTTTGAGAAGTAAATTTCACTGAGATTCACAGAGAAACAAAGAGAATCACAGAGAACTTTAAAATAGTAGTATTTTTTACTAAACTAAATATACTTTTTTTATCTCCAAAAAACTTTTATCAGAATTCACCAATTCGGAAACAACTTTTTTTCTCAAAATTTCAAAATCATCGTATTTCAAATACTTTGCCCAATTCGTTTCGGTTAAAACTTCTTTGAGCGTTCTGATGGTTTTGGCAGTTTCTTTGGCGTTTCGGAAAACACAATTTTGATCTTCAGCACTTTGTTTGTGGTAGAAATTGACTGCTTTCGTTTCCGTATCCACTTTTATAAAAAAGAGCTTCGAAGTATCGTCATTTGAATAAAAATCGAACCATTTAGCAAAAGCCACAATATTGTGTTGACTTTTAAATTCGGCTAACGGAATCAACCGCCAGTGACAATTCGCCACTCTTCCCCAATGATCCGAAATGCGATACAAACCTTGCTCTGTAAAAATGTATCGGCTTCCGGATTGACTTGTGTAGTTTATTTTTAAGTCGGCAATCTCGGAATGCAGCACTTCCTTCCAAATACAGAAAGTATGTTTGTGAAAATTGTGTTTGCGGTAGATTTTATTTGCCACGAATTTTAATGTAATTTTTTTACAGCTGGTTGTTGAGCAACTGTCGCAAAATCCCTGATTAATCTTTCAGCATAATCATCTAGCAATTCTCGTACTCTTGCATGCGAATCACATTTTACGATCAAGCCTGCATGGTGATCGAGCGGGACTTTGAAACAAACTTCACTATCATCAAAATCTGATAAATCTGGCTGCTCAAATTTAGATAGTGTAAGTACAATGCCTGCAAATTCTTTTTTAATTTCAGGTAATTTATACTCTTTTCCTTTTGCTAAGCAATCTTCAATTTTGGCCCATTCTTTCCAAAGATTTACTCCCGAAGCAGCATCCACCATTTCAGCTAAATGTGCGCCTCCAACTCGAGAAGCGGTTTCAAGGAAATAGATTTTTCCATCGTCGTTGCATTTGATAAATTCAGTATGATTGGCTCCGTGCATCATCCCGAAAGCTTTTAAAACTTGCTCGTTTCCTTTTTTTATTTGCTTATCGTCTTTTGAATTGTACGGAATGTTGGCACTTCTAAAAATTCCGCCACCTTGCGAGATTTCCATTGGTGTTGCCAAATATTGAGAAGTTATGGAGAACACTGTTTTTCCTTTCCAATTCAATCCATCACAATGATACACTGATCCAGGCTTGAACTGTTCTACGAGATATTTTAGTCTATTAGTATCTCCTAAACCATGAATTTTTTGCCACAATTCTTCCTTTGAATTGACTTTTATAATTCCGGATGCCGAAGCTTCAGAACGCGGTTTTAAAAGCCAAGGCGGTGCAATGTTATCCGCAAATTCATTGATTTCATCATCATTAAACAACGAACTAAAGGCTGGAATTGGAATTCCGGCATCTTTAGCCTTCATTCTCATGGCTAGTTTATCACGAAAGTATCTTCCTGTAGTTTGACCCATTCCGTCAATTCTAAGATTTTCTCTTAGATAAGCCGCTTTTTCAACATCAAAATCGTCTAAAGCAATAATAGCATCAATCTTTTTATGACGCATCAATCTTGCGACGCCGGCTAAAAGATCTTCTAAGTTCCAATCCACATCTTGACCAGGCATAAAATAGATTTCATCAATATAATCAAAGGCCCAAGGCTTGTCGCGGAGCTTTTCGGAAGTAATCAAATACACTCGGTTACCTTGTTTTTTAAGATTGATTAAGAAATCATTTCCTTTAAAATAATTTGAAATACAGATGAAGTTTTTTATTGGATTTTCCATGCTATAGATTTTCAATAAAGTTAGTAATTAAGTGCACTCCATAGGCTGTAGCATGTTTGGATTTGGCAAACTCATCATCACCAAAGGCCACACCAGCAATATCAAGATGTGCCCAAGAAGTATGCTTATCTGTAAAAAATTCTAAAAATTTAGCTGCCGAGATTGCGCCCGCAACTGGTTTTCCAGAGTAGTTTTTAACATCAGCAATTTCACTTTCAATATCTGGACTGTACGCATCCCAAAGTGGTAACTGCCACAAACGCTCTCCGACCGCTTCGCCTGCATGTTGTAGTTTTTTGGATAAATCATCATTATTTGTAAACAATCCAGCACATTCATAACCTAAAGTTCCGACAACGCTTCCGGTTAAGGTAGCCAAATCGACGACAGTATCGGGTTTGTAATTTTTAATTAAGTACGATAAACCATCTGCCAAAATCAGTCTTCCTTCGGCATCGGTATCAATAATTTCAATGGAATGTCCGGCATAACTTTGAATCACATCACTTGGTAAAAAGGACAAAGCATCAACTGAATTCTCGCAAGCCGGAACTATAGCCGTAACTTGAACAGGTAATTGCAAATCAGAAATCAATTGCATGGCTCCAAGAACTGCAGCACCTCCAGCCATATCGCATTTCATCTGCACCATTCCAGCAGTTTTAATATTCAAACCGCCTGTGTCAAACGTGATTCCTTTTCCAACCAAACCAACATGTTTTTTGGCATTAGCAGGTTTGTATTCCATGATGATGAATTGTGGTTCCTGGGCGCTTCCTTTTCCAACAGATAGGAACGAATGCAAACCAATTGCTGTCGATTTTTCTCTACCAAAAACAGTAACTTCAAATCCGTATTTTTTCCCGCTATCAATTGCCCAATTGGCTAAATAGATAGGGGTGACTTTATTGGGTGGCAAATCGACCAAAGCGTAAGTTTCGAGTTGGGCATTGGCTATTTTGATTGCTTTAGACATTGCTTCGTCATAATCAGAATTAGCAATATAGATCAATTCAAAATCAGCATTCAAAAAAGGATGCATTTCTGTTTTTTTGTAATGACCAAGATTGTAGGTTCCAAGTAAAAGTCCAGAAATAGCTGCTTCGACTTGATTTATTTGGAAAGTATCAGGAATAACCAAAGCCACATTTTTACCAAAAACTTCTTTTTGCTTCGCAGCAATTCTTCTGAAGATAGTCTTTATTGATTTATAATCGGACTCCTTTCCCAGACCAATGAAAATATGAGTACAATCGTATTTCTCTACTAAATAATGGGTATCTTTTTTCCCGTAAAATACTTGGGAATATACTGAAACTCCGTGGTATTCTATCGGTACAATACTTTTTTGTGTAGTTTCAAAAACCGGAATTAAAATAGTTCCAATGAAGTTATCGAGATTTTGTATTTTTTTAATTTTCATTTGTTTTAATAGTTTAAAAGCAACGTTCACGAAGAAGCCACAACGTTCACAAAGGTTTAATTTTTAATAGTTATTCATTTTTATCGCTAAAGTACATCCATTCAATGGCTTTTGGAAATTCGTCGCTCCAATACCGTTCGTTGTGTTTTCCTTCCATTTTGATGCTTAAACGCACTTTCATTTTATCGGCGTAGCCTTCTTTTTTTAGTAATCTTTTCTTGAAATTCTTAACGTGATCAATCATTGTTGCACTTTCATCGCCACCTGCATATAAGTAAATTCGCGTATCCTGCGGTTCATCCGTATCTAAAAATGACAGCTTAATTTTTGGAACAACCCAAAGCGAAGGAGAGAATATCATCAGTTTTCCAAAAACTTCAGGATACATTATTCCAGAAAAAATACTTACTAATCCGCCCATAGAACTTCCTCCTATTCCGGTGTGTTCTCTATCTGATTTGGTTCGGAAGTTACTGTCGATAAATGGTTTAAGTGTTTCAGTTACAAAACGAATGTATTTTTTTCCTTGACCGTTTCCAAGAACTGTATTACCAACATTGTATTCTTTGATACGTTCTTTTTCGGCATGTTCGACAGCAATGACAATGATGTTTCCAATGTTATATTCTGCCATTACCGCAAGTTTTTTATCTATTTCCCAGTTGCCATATTTCGCTTTTTCATTGAATAGATTCTGCGCATCCTGTAAATATAAAACGGGATAGCTTTCGGTTGAAGTTTCATAGTCATGAGGCAATAGAGCCCAAATTCTTCTGGTTTTATTGAGTTGTGGAATTTCAAACTCTTCTGAAATTAAATGTACTTTGGGCAAAAAATTTGATTTAAATGGCAACCAATTGTGACGCCATTTTGCAACATGTTCTTTGTGAATTCCGTTGTGCTTTTTACACGAACGGTTATCGGTACGATTCCCATATTTATCAATCTCGACTTCACTCCAATCTCCTCGGGTAAACTTGTATAATAATTGTTCCGGATAAACAAAATCAGGCTCAAATTTAAAGTGATACAATCCTAGTCCCACTTTCTCCATTTCGAACTTTTTATCTTGTGTAGTCCAATTATTAAAATTGCCAGAAATAAAAACGGGTCGATCATCATCTTCGTCAGTCGTCAATATAATATTGAGTTGGGGTTCGACTATGTTTTTAATTTCTAAATCTTCTGTCACAACGCTAGGTTCTTTATTCATTGGAGGTTTACACATATTCGTATTAAACGTAAAAATACCTTTTTGCAATTTTATAACAAAGTATTTTTATAAAATATATCAATATTTAAATAGAATACAAATCAACTAACATAATAGTATTTTTTAGCGCTGTATTTTGAGAAAACTATATAAAAAAAGCCTAATCGTTTTTTGCAATTAGGCGTTCGAATATCTAAAATGATTTCGTTTTAGTCATTATCATTTTCGGGTTTAGCACCTTCACTGTTTGAATTTCCTGCATTAGAATCGGCTCTGATTTCGGTATGACGAATTTCACCGCCTGAAGTTCCCACAAATTTTCCTAAAACGACTCCAGCAATTGCGATAACAGCAACAACAAAAGAAACTAATTTTGCTTTGCTGTGAATCTTACTATTAGTGTACAATCCTAAAATTGAAACGGCACCTAGTACATATAAAACTAAAGCTAATTTTTCTGCAATTTCTTCGTGTTCGTGAATTATTTTATTTCCAACACTTGGCATGTCTTCAACTAGCTCCTCTGCTCCTTCTCCAGTAGTCATGCTTATGAAAGCCGTAATTGCAGCTATGATGAACAAAACATAAGAAACATTCTTAATCGAATTGTTTTTAGTCAGTATTCCAGTTAGTAGAATTCCCAATCCGAAAATGGTTCCAATGATCGGAAAATGATTAAAAATCATGTGTAAATGTGCGTCGTTCATTTTGATATTAATTAAGTTAATTACCAGAGCGAAATTATAATTTAAATCATTATTGTCCGATAAAAAATAAAACCGTTTGATTTTATTTCATATCT
>NZ_JAQSDH010000036.1 GCF_029945805.1 Flavobacterium sp. | reverse complement strand
AAAATTAAGATTTTATTCTTAACTCCAACTGGAAGCTAAATTAGTATATCCATTCCAATGAATCTGATTCTGACTATCAAAATATAGCTGTCACTTTAAAAGTTCCTTCAAATTTTCCTGAATTGGTTTTTAATACCAATACTAATCCGTTAACGAATAAAGGAATAGAATTAGGTAAGAAAATCTTTTATGATGGTCGTTTGTCTTCAGATGGCGTAGTCTCTTGTGGATTTTGTCACATTCAAGAAAATGCCTTTATACATCATGGACATACTTTTAGTCATGGAGTTGGAGAAGGAATTGGAACTCGGAACACGCCTGCCATTCAAAATATGGCATTTCAATCTCAGTTTATGTGGGATGGTGCTTCAGCGCATTTAGATTTGATGGCTATTTTGCCTATTACCAATCCTATAGAAATGAACGGAGATTTTAACGCAATCACTCAAATGATGCGTAATGATGCCGTTTATAAAAAATTGTTTTCTCAAGCTTTTTCAAATAAAGCTATAAATTCAGAAAACCTATTAAAAGCGTTGGGTCAATTTATGGCTTCAATGGTTTCTTCAAATTCAAGATTTGATAAATATAAACGAAGTGAAGTTGGAGGAACTTTAACACAAGAGGAACAAGAAGGGTACGCTCTTTTTAATCAAAAGTGCTCTAGTTGTCAAGCAACAGATTTATTTACTGATAATTCTTTTAGAAATAACGGATTGCCAGTGAATCCCTCAATTAACGATATAGGCAGATTCAGAGTGACTGAACTGGCTGAAGATTTGCATAAGTTCAAGGTTCCAAGTTTGAGAAATGTAGAAAAAACGAGCCCTTACATGCATGATGGTCGATTTTTCACCCTTGAAGCTGTTTTAGATCATTATTCGTCAGGAATGATAAACTCTCCAACATTAGACGCAAGTTTAAATTCAAATGGAAACATAGGAATTCCGTTAACCTCTTCAGAAAAAACAAAAATCATTGCCTTCCTTAAAACATTAACCGATAATCAATATCTAACCGATAAACGATTTTCAGAATTCTAATAAAATGAAAAAATATATACTACTACTTCTTATAGGAATTCAATTTGTGAATGCTACTGAAAAAGACAGTATTGCGGGATTAAATTCGTTTAGTGGAAATTTTGTGATGCCCGAAGGAATTGAATGTGATGCTTGCGGTTGCTCTGCCAGTGGTGGAAGTATGGGATTTTCATCGATGTTGAATACAAACTTTATTGGAATTCGTTATTTCAATCAACATTACAAAAGTTCGGATGGTTTGTACAGCAATTCGCCTTGGTATAACGAAAGTTTTAATACCGTTCAGGTGTGGGCCAGAATTCCTGTTCATAAAAATATTCAGATTTCCGCTTTGCTTCCGTACCATTTTCACAATCGAGAAACCGCCACAGGCAATCAAGATATAAAAGGAATTGGGGATATTAACGTTTTGGCGATGTATCGTTTGTATCAAACCCTTAAAGACAGTACGTTTTTAGTTCATACTCTTCAAGTTGGTGGTGGAATAAAAGCACCTACAGGTAAGTTTGATCAGGCAAATGCTGGCGATGTAAATCCGAGTTTTCAGGTTGGAACCGGAAGTTGGGACTATTTATTGGCAACAGAATATATTATTAAAAGAAAAAAATTTGGACTGAATACCATTTTGAATTATACCATCAAAACGGAAAATGACAAGAAATACCGTTTTGGGAATCAATTTAATTATGCGGGTACCTTTTTCTACTTATATGAAAAGGAAAAATTGTCCTTTGCGCCGCAATTGGGTTTTGCTGGTGAAGTTTATGGCAGTAATTATCAGTATTCGGAAGTGGTCAGAAAAACAGCTGGAGATATCTTGTTTGGAAAAGCCGGTTTTGAAGTTGGGATGAATAAATTTTCTTTAGGGGTAAATATGATGCTTCCGATAAATCAAAATTTGGCAAGTGAAAGGGTAGAAGCCAAATACAGATGGAGTGTCAACTTGAATTATAGCTTATAATTTGAAACAGAACAATTTTAACAAGTGGTTAAAACAACGTTAAACTCGGCTTGATAAATAGTATTATTTTGTAGGTTTACGATTAGTTAAGGTTTTAGTTTAAATTATTGCGCTTAATCTAAAAGCGAAAGATGAGAGTCTTTCGCTTTTTTATTTCTAAGAACTCTAAAAAGTCTAAAAATCTAAATTGTCTAATCAAAATCCCTCGAAAACGCCCAATCCAAAAAGGGCAAAATCATATTTTACGGGATCGCTAGCATCTAAAATTCTTAATGAAGTGTCTAATTCTAGCAATGCTTTGCTATCGTTTTGTTTTCGGGTAAGTAAACCAAGCTTTCTTGCTACATTTCCAGAATGTACATCAAGCGGGCACGAAAGCGAAGCCATTGAAATGTTTTTCCAGATTCCGAAATCGACACCATTATTATCTTGACGCACCATCCATCGAAGGAACATATTGATTCTTTTTGCCGCCGAACCTTGCATCGGATCCGAAACGTGTTTCATTGTTCGGGATTGATGTTCAATTTCAAAAAAGATTTTCTTGAATTCTGCTATGCTTGGTTGCATGGAATAGGGTTGTTGGTTTTTGGCGAAAGCCATTTCTAATCCATTATGATTGGAATAAATATGTTTTAAGGCTTTAATGAATGTAATAAAGTCGTTGCTGTTGAATGTTCGATGCACAAACCCGTCCAGTTTTTCTAATTGTATTTCGGAATGACTCATTACAAAATCATAAGGCGATTCGCCCATAAGCATCATCATCCGTTTGCTGTTGTTGATAATCATTTTACGATTTCCCCAGGCTATTGTTGCCGTCAGAAATGCCGCAATTTCTATATCTTCTTTAACAGAAAATTGATGTGGAATCTGAATGGGATCGGAATCAATAAAATCTAAAGTATTGTATTGGACTACTTTTTCATCTAGAAATTCTTTGAGTTCCAACTTATTCATGACCGCTTATTTTTTGGGCATAAAAGCCATCTTTCAGGTCTTTACTGCGCTGTTGCGGAATATAGAAAAAGCCGTGTTCAAAATATTGAATTTGTTTTTCATTTACGCACGGTAATTTTCCATTTCCAGTTACCCAAAAGAAAGAATCATCAACGGGAGTTTGATAGATCATATTTCCAACGCTTGAACCTCTAAATTCGGGATTCCACTTAGAATTCGGTTCGGGAATAACAATGTTCTCTAAATGCAAGGTATTATTTTGTACCAATAAATTATTTGTTGTCAAACTTCCAAAAGAAATCGGAATCAGAATCAATACCGTTACAACAAGCATGCTTATTCCGCATAAGCGTAGTATCCATTTCGGCTTGCTAACCAAAGTTGATAGTACTACTAGTAAAAAGAATAAGGTAAAATAGACGTAAAAACGATATTGCGCCGAACTAAAAAATAATAGTATCGAAAGGGCAATAAACGCAAAATAAATAGTCCAAAGTTTGGGCGACTTCTGGATGAATATTAAAACTGGAGCAATTAAAATCATGAGAATGGATACAATCCCGATGTAGCCCGACAATCCATTATAGAGGAAATATTGTCTAGCTAAATCTAAAAAAGATGCATTGGCAAACGAACTACCATCAATATAAAAGGAATGGAGCATGCTTTTGCTAAAGAAGAAATCCATGATAATGGTTGGAACGGCATAATCCAACTCGCTCATTCTGAAACTTAGCAATGGAAACAACGGATAACCCGTTAAAATGATATTTTTTGAAATAAATAAAATCAAAACTAAAACTCCAATAGAGGCAACTGGAAATAATTTTTCTTTTAAAGTCGTGAAACGTTTTATCAATAAAATCAATGGAAATAACAGTAAAATAACAGCCGTTACTTTTATAAAGAAAGCGAAAAATGCCAAAGTTGCGATGATGATAAATGCTTCTTTATCTTCTCTTTGCAAATAGTAGGAAAACAAAATGAATCCGAAAATATAAATTGGTAAATCCGGGGAAGGCGCACTAACAAATTGAAATAAAAAAACATAAGTCAACGGCAGTAGTCCAAAAATCAAATCCAATCGCTTGTCATTTTTGAAATATGAATTCAGTTTCTCGAATGCAAAGAAATTCCCCAATAGCAAACAAAATCCGTTTAAATCGTTAAATCGATCGTACAAAAACGAAAAACTAAACACACTTTGTGTAATGTGCCAGCCACTAGTTTGTCCAAAAAATAAGTGCAAATTCGCTAATCCTTTAACAAAACCATATTCATTCAGCCATTTGACTGTTTGAATATAATAACTTTCATTATCAATGATAAACGGAAGTGTAGCACTTTGAGCCAAAATCAGTATACTACTTATGCACAATAAAATTTTGATAGGAAAAGAGAACGTTGAAAATTGAGTTAAGGTTTGAAAAACAGTCGTCACTACTTCTTTACTATTGTACCAAAATAGGATGGAAAATAATAATAGAACAGTGTGAAAAAGAATATTAATTGGTCCAAAAAATGCCCAAACAGTAGCAAACAATGTTATAGAAAACAATCCTAAAATTGGCGTTATTACCACTTCAAACTGCTGAAAGCGAAGTGCTTTTGAAAATGCCATCCCGAAACCAAAGGCCGTAAAGAAAATGTAAATCCAGCTTAGCAGAATTAATAGCATAGTATCAAACGATTAATCCGTCTTTCATCACTAATTTTCGATCTGCCATATTTGCAAATTCTTCGTTATGGGTAACAATAACAAAGGTCTGACCAAATTCATCTCTCAATTTAAAAAACAATTGATGTAGATTTTCTGCTGATGTTGTATCTAAATTCCCCGAAGGTTCGTCAGCAAAAATTACTGCAGGTTTGTTTATTAGTGCTCGGGCAACGGCTACACGTTGTTGTTCTCCGCCCGAAAGTTCGTTGGGTTTGTGATTTTCTCTTTCGGATAAACCAAGATATCCTAATAATCTTTTGGCTTCAACTTCAGTTGGTGTTTTGTCTTTTCCGGCTATAAAAGCTGGAATGCAAACGTTTTCTAAAGCAGTGAATTCGGGTAATAATTGGTGAAATTGAAAGATAAAACCAAGATGCGTATTTCTAAATTTTGACAACGCTTTATCCTTCATCGTCAATGTGTTTTCTCCATTTATGGTAAGTGAAGTATCTTTTAATTTATCAGGATTATCCAATGTGCCTAGAATTTGCAGTAAAGTAGTTTTTCCTGCACCTGAAGCTCCTACAATTGAAACGATTTCACCTTGCTTAATGTGCAAATCAACACCTCTTAAAACATGTAAACTATCGTAATATTTCTGAATATTTTTGGCAACAATCATTAATATAATTTTTCACAAAGTAACAAAGTATTTTCTTTTTTTAAGTGATATAAAGTTTATTTATAACTGGATAAGTTAATAATTTCAGTTACTATTATTTTTTTGTTTAACTTTTAACTACATTTGTTAAACAAAAAATTAATTCTTATGAACACAGCAATTGAAAGAGAATTATTTGAAATGATAGGCGACAATCATCAAATGACTTCAGCAGAAACTCCGTTACGAATAGATGCTTTCTTAAAATCAGATAAAGACAAAATGATTTCGATCGAAAAGCATTTTTTCCGAATCATGGAAGAGATGGGACTAGATATGACGGATGATAGTTTACAAGGAACTCCACATAGAGTGGCGAAAATGTTTATCCAAGAAATTTTCTCGGGATTAAACCCTGCCAATAAGCCTAAAATATCAGTGTTTGATAATTCATATCACTACGATAAAATGTTGGTTGAAGCCGATATTAGTTTCAATTCTACTTGTGAACATCATTTTTTACCCATAATAGGTAAAGCGCATATTGGTTACGTTTCAAGCGGAAAAGTAATTGGCCTTTCCAAACTAAACCGAATTGTAGATTATTATTCAAGACGACCTCAAGTCCAAGAGCGCTTGATTATGCAGATATTTAATGAACTTAAATCCGTTTTAGAAACCGATAACGTAATCGTAGTTATGGAAGCCAAACATTTATGTGTGTCGAGTAGAGGCATTAAGGATGAAAGTAGTTTTACTTCAACGATTCAATACGGAGGGATTTTTAATGAAAAAGAAAATAGAAATGATTTCTTTAACTTAGTTAAGAAAGAGAAATAAAAGGAATTTTAGGTTACTGTTTTTTGAATGAAGAAATCCCGAATTTATTTGGGATTTTTTTATATATAAACTCTATTCACAAATTTTCAAGAAATCTAATTTATATTTTTGGTAAAAGATTATCAGTTTGGCACTAGAATTGCAACAGCGACTATAAAAATTAAAAAAATGGTTAAAGCAATTCCATTTGAGGCTGCCCAAACTTCAACATCAACTAGAACGGCCAAACTTTTTTTGGGCATTGTTTTCGACTTAATCGGCATGTTTCCTAGTATTTTTCCACCGTTAGCTTTTATTTGGGCACCGTTATCGGCACTACTATTGACCAGAATGTATAAAGGGAAAATTGGTAAAATAGCGGGTATCTTTGATTTTATTGAAGAGATGGTTCCTGTTGTAGATTTTATTCCAACCTTTACAATTACTTGGTTTTATGTTTATGTAATAAAATCCGGTAAATAGTTTACCATTTACAACTTTTCAAACCATTTGACGATAAATCCTAATCCGCAACTTCTAAGCATTTTCTTTTCAAATGCCCAAAAAAAAGTGTGTTGACCAAATATAAAACCATAACTAACAAGCAAGGCTTGGTAGACAGGAAAAATAAGAAGGAGGTATAACGGATAATAAATCCACCCAGAAATAGTTTCTTTACTAATGGCAAAAAGGGCTAAAATGGGTTTGGATAGATAAGCGGATGAAGTGCCTGTGATAGCGAATACAATAAAAATGACAACCAACTGCCAATTTGATTTTATATTCCAGCGCTCTTTAAAGTTTTCCATAGTGGGTTAAAGTCACGCAAATTTACTCAATTTACGGTCTTGGAACAAATCCTCCAAAAGTTTGTTTATTAGTAATTTGAAAATAAACCATATAGTTATACAGTAGATAATTTACTTCATATCCATAATGAATAGTAGGATTATAATCGATGCGCATTTCATACAAATCACTTCCATAGCGTTGGGGCTGATTTGCTCTACTATTCCATTCAGTAACAAAACTCTGATTGTGACTTTCTAAATAACTTTCAGAATAGTAATTTCTTGGACGAGCGTTGCTGGCTAGCCATGAAGTAAAACCTGGATCAATTATAATGACTTCATACTCCAGCGAATCATTAGCAATTCGAACCTTATCTGATGCTTTTACTTTATCGGGTGTTTTTGCTTTGGTAACGATATTTTTGTCGAAATGACAGGAAGCCAAAACAACAATTAAAAGTAGCGGGACAAATAGCTTTATCATGAGAGTTTATGTTTGCCTAAAATTAATCAAAACAAACACTTCTTGTTTCAATTTTAACATAAAAAAAAACACGCGAATGACGTGGGATGCAATGTGATTCCAATATTTTTATTTTCCGAAAAGCTTTCTTATATTCCACCTAAACTTCCTGAATTTTTTGAAACAGCAGCAGCGGCATCATTACTGTTTATTTGCCCGTAGCCATCTTGACCAAGGCCAAATTGTCCTCCATATTTTGAAATAGCATCCCTAATTCCACCACTAGACTCAATCCAAATTTTTCACCTAAAGTACCAGATAATTTCTCAGACAATTGTTGCACCACTGAATTTGAAGCATCAGCGGCATTATTTCCTTGAAACAAACCGGCTAAATCCGATACGTTTCCATTGGCAATCATTCCTTTTAATCCATCAAGAATAGAAGAACTGACTTCATTTAATACGGCTTCATTATGTTTGTTAGGAACCGCTGCATTGTTTACTACAGCTTCTCTGCCAAATTGTTTTACTAAGTCAGTTAATTGATTCAAACATATTTTTAGATTCTAATTGAATATAAATATGTCAACTCAATTAAACATTCTCGACTTTTAATAGACTTATAATTTGTTCTGCCAATTCGGTGCCAATTCGATCTTGAGCTTCCAAAGTTGCAGCACCAATATGTGGTGTCAACGAAATTTTTGGGTGCATTAATATTTGGATTTCCGGAGTAGGCTCATTTTCAAAAACATCTAAACCTGCAAATAATACTTTATTGGTATCTAATGCTTTAAGTAAAGCTACTTCATCCATAACACCACCACGAGCACAGTTAATAATTCCAACGCCATCCTTCAATAATGCTAATTCTTTTTCACCAATTACGTAACCATCTTGAGCGGGAACGTGAAGCGTAATGAAATCAGAATGTTTGAAAAGATCTTCCAAAGGTTCCGTTTCAAATGCTACATTAATGAATTGCCCGTTATAAAAATCAACTCTTACTTCTGCTTTATCCACAAATTTATCAGCAGCAATGACTTTCATTCCAAGTCCAAGTGCCATTTTGGCTACAGCCTGACCAATGCGGCCAAAACCTATAATTCCAATCGTTTTTCCACGCAGTTCAATTCCGTTAGCATACGCTTTTTTCAAACCTTCAAAATGGGTATCGCCTTCCAACGGCATATTCCTGTTAGCATCTTGAAGAAAACGAACACCCGTAAACAAATGGGCAAAGACCAGTTCAGCAACACTTTCAGAAGAGGAAGCTGGAGTGTTTATAACGTGTAATCCTTTGCCACGAGCGTAATCCACATCGATATTATCCATTCCAACACCGCCACGTCCTATGATTTTCAAACTCGGACAGTTATCAATAATATCTTGACGTACTTTAGTCGCACTTCGAACTAAAAGTACCGAAACATTGTGTTCATTGATATAATTAGCCACTTGCTCTTGCGCCACTTTTGTTGTAATCACTTCAAAACCGCCTTTTTCTAAAGCTTCTATTCCACTTTTAGAAATTCCATCATTGGCTAATACTTTCATTTTTTATGTCATTGCGAGTAATGAAGTAATCTCATCCTCATTGTTAATTATAAATTTTAGGAGCTCTTTCCAGCTTTCCATTCTATCTTTTTATCTCGTTTTGAGAACGAGATAAAAAGGATGCCATTCCAATCTGGGCTATTATTCTGCTAACTGAGACTGATTACTGTGTACTTCTTCTAATTTCTTCATCACATCAACCAAAACCTGAACACTTTCTAATGGTAATGCATTATACATTGAAGCGCGATAACCACCAACAGAACGATGACCAGCAATTCCAGAAATCCCAGCTTCTTTCCACATCTTGTCAAAAGTATCTTGATTTTTTGCGTCTACTAATAAGAAAGTAGCATTCATAATGCTTCTATCTTTTTTGTCAGCAGTTCCGACGAACAATGGATTTCTATCAATTTCGTTATAAAGTAAGTTGGCTTTGGCTTCGTTTAGTTTTTCAATTGCGGTAATTCCGCCCTTATTTTTCAACCATTGCAAGGTTAGAAGACAAGTATACACTGCAAAAACGGCAGGTGTATTGTACATGCTTTCGGCTTTAATGTGTTTTTCATAATCCAAAATACTTGGAATGGCTCTTCCCGATTTGCCTAAGATTTCTTCTTTAACCACAACCAATGTTGTTCCGGCAGCGCCCATATTTTTTTGAGCTCCAGCATAAATTATGTCAAATTTAGAGAAATCTAAACTTCGTGAAAATATATCCGAACTCATATCACAAACTATAGGAACATCAGTCTGCGGAAACGATTTCATTTGGGTTCCAAAAATAGTATTGTTACTTGTGCAATGAAAATAATTTGCGTCCGAAGGAATAGTATAATCGGTTGGGATGTTATTGTAATTTTGAGCCGCAGACGAACCCACAACAACTGTCTCACCAAATAATTTAGCTTCTTTAATGGCGTTGTTCGCCCAAGTTCCAGTATCTAAATACGCTGCTTTGCCGTCCGTTTTCATTAGGTTATATGGAACTCTTAAAAATTCCATGCTCGCACCGCCTTGCAAAAATAATGCTTGATATCCTTTTCCTTCTAAACCTAAAAGTTCTAAAACCAAAGACCTTGCTTCATCCATAACGGCAACAAAGTCTTTGCTTCTGTGTGAAATTTCAAGAATCGATAAATCGGAATCGTTAAAATTTAAAACGGCTTGTGCCGATTTTTCGAATACTTCTTGTGGTAAAATACAAGGTCCAGCGCTATAATTATGTTTTTTCATATGACAGAGTACTATAAATTGAAAGGCAAATTTCGGAAACACTACTTGATAATCCGATGGTAAATAGAGGTTAATATACCGATGTTATTAACGAAAACGATGTAGTTTATAATAATAGTTAATGTTTTATATCGAAGACAAGAAAGATAGTGTATCCACATTGTCAGCATAATCCCAAAGTTTAGGTTTTTGAGTTTGACCGAAAGGAATCGATTTTTCAATTAAATCAGTAGAAACAATACACTGAATTTGTTCTGCATCAGTACTCAAACGATTTTGTATATCAACGATATCATCATAATATTCATAAAACACAGAAGAAATAGGCGAGGCATAGCTTGGATCTTCTTTCAAGGTTAAAAATTCATTATCCAGCAGTTTGAAATTACTCATCAGGAAAACGGCTTTGTTGTAATCGTAATTGTTAGCGTATTTTTCGTAATAAATCACCTCTTTTTGCTCGTACATCGCTTGAAAAAATGCTTCAAAACTGTATCCTTTTGGAACAAATAATTTAGAAACATTCCGACATCCCAAACCAAAATACCTAAAAATATCATCACCAAGAGCTACCAAATCGTCATGCGATTCACTTCCGCTTAAAACGGCAACCGAATTTCTGCTTTTACGAATGATGCTGGGTGTATCTTTGAAATAAAATTCGAAATAACGTGCTGTATTGTTGCTTCCGGTAGCGATGATAGCATCAAATTCTTCGAGTCTTCCATCCGTAAAGGAAATATATTGGGAAAGTTTCGGGTCGATACTTATTATATAATTCGCCAGAAACTTTATTAAATGCTGATCATTTGATGATGTTTTTACTAAAGCTTTATGTCCCGAAATCAATACCGAAAGAAAATCGTGGAAACCCACTAATGGAATATTTCCGGCCAGAATTAAACCAATCGTTTTAGGTTCAACATTTGAAAAATTATAATTTGACACCCATTGATTTAAATTTTCTTCTGTCAGTGCTTCTGCCCAAGATTGAATTGAGAAATAAACCTGTTCGCGGGTAAACCAACCGTTGTGCGATTGTGATAGTTCGATCAAGTCTTTAAATTTTTCAAAATACAACTCATTATAAAGTACACCTGCACGTTGAATCGGTTTATCGAGCGTAAATTGGCTAAGAAATTTTCCTAATTCAACAAAAGGTAATTTTGTGTTAATAGAACTCATTTAGATTTGTATATGAAGCGTTTTGATTGTAATTTTGCACAAAAATAAGTAATTGATTTAGCATTAAGGTTTTTTTAATTTGAGAATTTCAATTCTTAACTATCTGAAATCCGAAATCTAATATCTAAAATCTAAAATCAGAATGGCAATCATTATAACAGACGAATGTATAAACTGTGGCGCTTGTGAACCCGAGTGTCCAAACACGGCGATTTATGAAGGTGCAGACGATTGGAGGTATAAAGACGGAACCAAACTAAAAGGGAAAGTAATTTTACCTGATGGAACTGAAGTGGATTCGGACGAGGCACAAACGCCAATTTCAGATGATATTTATTTTATCGTTCCAGGAAAATGTACGGAATGCAAAGGGTTCCACGATGAACCACAATGTGCGGCTGTTTGTCCAGTAGATTGTTGCGTGCCCGACGAAAATCATGTCGAAAGCGAAGAAACGTTACTAAACAGACAAGCATTTTTACATAATGAATAAAAAAAATCCTGAGTTCAACACTCAGGATTTTTTCATTTAAACAGAATGTTTATTTCTGTAAATTATATACTTCTACATTTATTTTATCCGTTTTATCATCATACGTTTCTAAAACAAGATTTCCGTTAGCATCAAAATGACCAATCGAAAACTTTTCATTATTTCGATATATAAAATTGTTGTTCGAAGTTCTTCTTAAATAGTTTGGTTTACTATTGTTTGAAGTAGTCATTGTATAACCTACTTTATCCAAAGCAACTTGATATTTTTCACCATTATAGGAGTAGTAGGCAGAATGATCAACATCGATATAGCGTTCTTGCCCGTCAACACTAATTTTAGTAGTGGCGGTCACTTGAGTAGCAGTTGGCTGAATATCGGTATTTAAAGTTCCTTGAGGAACATCTTTCAGTTGGATATCCTGAACTTCTTGAGTTTGTTCTTTTTTAACCAGCTTATGTTCTCCTTTATTGTCTTTAACTGTAGTAGTAGTTGTTATTGTTTCGGTTTTCTTGTTTTGATTTTGGGCCTGCATTCCTACTGAAAGTAAAAGTGCAAACATTCCAGATGCTATCGTTTTCATGTTTGTTTTGTTTTAATGGTTTGTATAAAGCAAAATTACCTTCAGAAGGGTTCTTTTGCGTTACAGAATTTTTGTTTTTAATTATAGTTTTAACATTTAAACTGATTTATTTGCTCGTTTTGATTAATTCAATGTTTTTTTGATAAACTTTTAGTAAATTTGACTGAAGTCCAATCAAAATGAAGACAAGCTTATTCCTATTTTTTTTAATTTTTAGTGTAACTGCTTTTTCTCAAAATCAAGAAAAATCAATTGTGCTGAAAGACGCCGACTCTAATGAACCAATTGAAGATGCTACCGTTTTTATAGCTAAAACAAAACAGACGTTACTAAGCAATTCGGAAGGAGCAGTCAGTTTTGTTTTAAACGGAATTTCAAATATTCAGATTACCCATTCTTCTTATACTACAGTTAAGTTGCGCTCCAATATATTAAAGGAGAAAGAAAATGTAATTTTGCTAAAAAGTAGCATTACAGGTTTGGATGAAATTATTGTAACCAAACAACATCCTCAAAAAATCTTAAAAACAGTAGTTGAAAATTCGATTAAAAGGCTAACCGTTCCGGCACGTTTGAAAGTATATTCACGAGAATTTTTTAAGATGAATGGAACAAATTCCTATTACAATGACGGCTTAATGAACTTTCAATTGTTTGGCAACAGCAAAAATTTTAAAACCGATATTTTACTGGAGCAAAACCGTTCTTATGGTTTAATAAATGAAGAAATCAGCGGCGATGTGTTGGGTTATAATCTAAATGATATCATGCAGAATTATTATAACTTTAAATATCTGAATCCGCTTATGGAAGTCAAGGCAAAGAAAGAATATGATTTTGTAATCAAATCGTATCCAGCAAATGATGATTATTATATAATGTTGGTAACTCCAATCGACAACGTAAAAGAATTGCTAGACGATTTTACCATACTTTATGACAGAAAAAAGAAAATAATTGTGGAAGTAAATTCGTTTGTTTCGCCAACAACAATTGCCAATATGAAAGACAAAACTTCACTAGGATCTAAGAATATTTACAAGTCATTATTCAAAACGATCTATCGGCTAGACAATTCAAATTATTATTTAGTAAGTTCTCGTGAAGAGATTGGCTTTGAGCGAATTGAAAAAGATAAAAAAACGGATATTGAAGTCAAAAATTACTTTGTTACCACCAATTTTAGTAACAACAATTATACTTATAAAGACAGCGATGTTTTTAAAGACAAAACCCTCTACAACAAAAAAAACACCATTCTAACCAATTACTGGGATGTTTCAGGATTAACTACAACCGATGAAGAGGAGCAAATTATCCTCGCATTAGAACTCAGACAATAACTTTCCAATCTCGATTTATTCGCTTTTGTTACTTGATTTTATTACGCTATATTTGCACTCTTTTTATAACAAAATCACAAATGGCATGCTTTAGCATTGCATATTACCGATAAAAACAATATTCAAGAAATATGAAAGCAGGAATTGTAGGATTGCCAAATGTTGGAAAATCAACTTTATTTAATTGTTTATCAAATGCTAAAGCGCAGAGTGCCAACTTTCCGTTTTGTACCATCGAACCCAATATTGGTGTTGTAAATGTGCCTGATCCAAGAATAAACCGTTTGGAAGAGTTAGTAAAACCAGAACGCGTTCAAATGGCAACCGTAGATATTGTTGATATTGCAGGTTTAGTAAAAGGAGCAAGTAAAGGTGAAGGTTTAGGAAATCAGTTCTTAGCAAACATTAGAGAATGTAACGCGATTATTCACGTAGTGCGTTGTTTTGACAATGATAATATTGTGCATGTTGATGGAAATGTAAATCCAATTCGTGACAAAGAAACCATTGACATAGAGTTGCAGTTAAAAGACTTGGAAACGGTTGAAAAACGTTTGGAAAAAGTAAACCGTGCTGCAAAAACCGGAAACAAAGAAGCGCAGACTGAGAAAGCATTGTTGGACCGAGTTCGTGAAGCTTTATTACAAGCCAAATCGGCTCGTACTGTTGTTCCTCAAAATGTTGACGAAGAAGCACTATTCGAAGATTTCCAATTAATTACAGCAAAACCAGTACTATACGTTTGTAATGTTGACGAAACTGCAGCCGTAAACGGAAATAAATATGTTGATCAAATTCGGGAATTGGTAAAAGATGAAGATGCAGAAGTAATCATTCTTTCTGTTGGCGCTGAAGCTGATATAACCGAATTAGAAAGCTATGAAGAACGTCAAGTATTCCTTGAAGATATGGGATTGTCTGAGCCTGGTTCCGCCGTATTAATCCGTGCAGCTTATAAATTATTAAAACAACAAACCTATTTCACAGCCGGAGTTAAAGAAGTTCGCGCGTGGACTATAAATGTTGGTGATACCGCACCAAAAGCGGCTGGCGTTATTCACACCGACTTCGAAAAAGGATTCATCCGGGCCGAAGTTATCGCTTTTGAAGATTATTCTGCTTTAGGTTCAGAATCTAAATGCAAAGAAGCCGGAAAACTAAGAGTCGAAGGTAAAGAATACATTGTAAAAGATGGTGATGTGATGCATTTCCGTTTCAACGTTTAATTGCGGCGAAAGAAGCTTGAGAAAAGAAATAAAATATAAACCGTTAAAGAAATTTAGCGGTTTTTTTATTTAGGAGCACAACGTTTTTCGTCCTAATACTAAATCCTCCCGCTGTCCGTTCTATTCCCGATAAATCGGGAGATGCCACTCCCATCGGGGCTAATGAGAACGTTTTTCTTTTTTAAGACCAAATGAAAAAAAGTTGGCACAACATTTGGTTGTCCAAAAACCAACCAAAACAGAACCATGAAAACCATCAAAAAAAGTCTAAAATTTATCGGAAAATCATTTTTAGGAATTCTAATCTTCCTAATTGTTTATGTTTTAGCTGCTTTCATCTTGTCTAAAATAACCGTAAATTCTGAATCAGACCAACAAGCGCAAGAAGTTCCAATATACATAAGAACCAATGGAGTGCATACGGATATTGTTGTTCCAGTAAAAAATAGCATCAAAGACTGGAGCCAACAAATCAAATTTGAAAATACACAATCCAAAGATACCATGGCACAATACTTAGCTTTCGGTTGGGGCGACAAAGGTTTTTATCTCGACACACCTGAATGGTCCGATTTAAAAGCAAGTACAGCCTTCAATGCCGCCTTCGGATTAGGAAATTCAGCAATGCACACCACATTTTATAAAAGTATCAACGAAAATAAAGACTGTGTCAAAGTGTTGATTTCTCAAGTAAATTATCAAAAACTAACCGATTATATTGAAAGTAGTTTTCAGTTAGATGCAGCACAAAATCCACTATTTATTACAGCTACAACGTATGGTAAAAATGATAGCTTTTACGAAGCGTACGGTAAATATAATTTATTTTATACTTGTAATTCGTTGGCAAATGGAGCACTCAAAGCATCCAATCAAAAAGCTGCCTTTTGGACCGTAACCGATACCGGAATATTTTGCCATTATCAGTAAGATTTTGTTGCTTAAATCTTCTTTTTTCTGCCTTCTACTTCCTTAAGACTGCCAACTAATTTTGTCAATATCATTCTTAATAACTTTGGTAAATTCTACTTCTAAAATCCTCGAATTTCCTTTATATTAGCACCAATTCGATACATCCCAAATGCAAGACGAAAATCAATATACAGAAGACAATATCCGTTCATTAGACTGGAAGGAACACATCAGAATGCGCCCCGGAATGTACATCGGAAAACTGGGTGACGGTTCTTCTCCAGATGATGGAATTTATATTCTTCTGAAAGAAACCATCGACAACTGTATCGATGAATTTGTCATGGGCGCCGGAAAAGTGATAGAGGTAACCATCAAAGACAAACTGGTTACTGTTAGAGATTACGGTCGCGGCATTCCGTTAGGGAAAGTGGTGGATGTTGTTTCTAAGATGAATACAGGTGGAAAATACGATTCTAAAGCATTTAAGAAATCGGTTGGTTTGAATGGTGTCGGAACTAAAGCCGTGAATGCATTGTCCAATTATTTCCGGGTGGAATCCGTTCGAGATAACCAACAAAAAGCTGCAGAATTTTGTGCCGGAAATCTAACCCTCGAAGAAGATATCGTTGAATCAACCAAGCGCAAAGGAACCAAAGTTTCTTTTATTGCCGATGAAACCATTTTCAAAAACTACAAATACCGTAATGAGTACATCATCAAAATGCTCAAGAATTACTGTTATTTGAATACGGGTTTAACGATATACTACAATGGCGAAAAATACTATTCGGATAACGGATTAAAAGATTTACTAGAAGAAACGATCACCGAAGAAGACATGCAATATCCAATCATTCATCTTTTGGGTGATGATATAGAAATCGCGCTGACACATAGCAAATCTCAATATTCAGAAGAATACCATTCCTTTGTAAACGGACAAAATACCACACAAGGTGGAACGCATTTAGGGGCTTTCCGCGAAGCGATTGTAAAAACCATCAAAGAATTTTATAATAAACCTTTTGAAGCTTCAGATATTCGTAAGTCGATCGTTTCGGCAATTGCGGTAAAAGTAGAAGAACCGGTTTTCGAAAGCCAAACCAAAACCAAATTAGGGTCGACCGATATTGGTCCGAAGGGCCCATCAGTGCGTACTTTTGTCAACGATTTTATCAAAACCAAACTCGATAATTTTCTACATAAAAATCCGGAAGTTGCCGATTTATTATTACGCAAGATTCTACAAGCGGAACGGGAGCGTAAAGAACTTTCCGGAATTAGAAAATTAGCCAAAGACAGAGCGAAGAAATCAAGCTTACACAATAAAAAACTACGTGATTGCAGAGTTCATTTAACGGATGCCAAAAACCCAAGAAGTTTAGAAAGCACACTTTTTATTACCGAAGGAGATTCGGCGTCGGGTTCGATTACCAAAAGCCGTGATGTAAACACACAAGCCGTTTTTAGTTTGCGTGGAAAGCCTTTGAACTCTTACGGAATGTCAAAGAAAATCGTTTACGAAAACGAAGAATTCAACTTGCTGCAAGCGGCGCTGGATATCGAAGAAGACATGGGTGATTTGCGGTACAACAATATCGTAATCGCTACCGATGCCGATGTTGACGGAATGCACATTCGACTGCTTTTGATTACATTCTTCCTGCAGTTTTTCCCTGAGTTGATTAAAGACGGCCATTTATACATTTTGCAAACACCTTTATTCCGTGTGCGAAACAAAAAAGAAACCATCTATTGTTATTCGGAACCGGAACGTGTTGATGCGATTGAAAAGCTAAAACCAAAACCAGAAATCACACGATTCAAAGGATTAGGAGAAATTTCACCTGACGAATTCAAGCATTTCATTGGCGAAAGCATAAGACTTGATCCCGTAATGTTAGATAAAGCAACACCAATTGAGACTTTATTAGAATTCTATATGGGAAAAAATACACCAGACCGTCAGGTTTTTATCATAAACAACTTGAAAGTGGAATTGGATGTGGTGGAGAAAGTTTAGGAGCACAATGGAAAGCACAAAGTACTCAAAGTTCAATTATGGAAGAAGAAAATGAGATCAGTAGAATAATATTAGATTGTGCTTATAAAGTTCATACTAAATTAGGTTCAGGGTTATTAGAAAAAGTATATCGTGAATGTTTAGCTTATTAATTAATAAAATGCGGGTTAGATGTTAAACAAGAAAAGGCGTTTCCTGTAATATATGAAGATATAAGGTTGGATTGTGGTTATAGAGTAGATT
The DNA here is from genome assembly GCF_029945805.1 of Flavobacterium sp. Taxonomy (GTDB): domain Bacteria; phylum Bacteroidota; class Bacteroidia; order Flavobacteriales; family Flavobacteriaceae; genus Flavobacterium. Next base: position 3,124 of record NZ_JAQSDH010000036.1, on the reverse strand, counting down.
TAATTGTGAATAATAAAGTAATAGTTGAATTAAAAGTAGTGCAAAATTTTACAATTGAACATATAGCTCAATGTCTAACATACATGAGGCTTTCAGAATGTAGGTTAGGTTTACTTTTCAATTTTTACAAGAAGTCATTGAAAGATGGTATTAAAAGATTGATATTATAATTGCTGTAATATTTTATATAAACATTGTGATACTTGGTGTAAAACTTTGATAAATATTGTGCTACAATAAAAATAAAAATATAAAACATTGTGAAACTTAGAGTAAAACTTAGTGAAACTTTGTGCTACAAAAACGCATAAATGAAAGACGAAGAAGAAGACGATATAATTCCAAACGAAAACGAAGACGAGAACGAACAAAACGAATCGGTAGAGGAAACTCCCGAGGAAGGTTTTGAAGACCTCAAGGCTTCGGGAAATCATTTCTACGAAAACGAAGAAAATCCAGAAGATACCATTACCAAAGTTACAGGAATGTACAAGGATTGGTTTTTGGATTACGCTTCCTATGTAATTCTAGAGCGCGCGGTTCCTGCGATTGAAGATGGTTTCAAACCAGTTCAGCGTCGTATCATGCACTCAATGAAAGAATTGGATGATGGACGTTACAACAAAGTAGCGAACATTGTTGGTCACACGATGCAGTACCATCCTCACGGTGATGCTAGTATTGGGGATGCGATGGTGCAAATCGGGCAAAAGGAATTGATAATCGACATGCAAGGAAACTGGGGAAATATCCTCACAGGCGATAGTGCTGCGGCTTCGCGTTACATTGAAGCGCGTATTTCTAAATTGGGTCACGATATTTTATTCTCTCCAAAAATTACGCAATGGGGAATGTCGTATGACGGTCGTCGTGCCGAACCTATAAATCTTCCAGTTAAGTTTCCGTTATTGTTGGCACAAGGTGCCGAAGGTATTGCAGTTGGCTTATCGACAAAAGTGTTACCTCACAATTTTATTGAATTAATCGATGCTTCGATAAAAATATTAAAAGGAAAACCATTCACACTTTTCCCCGATTTTCCAACAGCGGGAATTGCGGATGTTTCCAATTATAACGATGGTTTACGCGGCGGACGTGTTCGGGTGCGTGCTAAAATCGGACAATTGGATAAACAAACTTTAGTAATAACCCAAATTCCATTTTCAACCAATACTTCAACTCTGATTGATAGTATTCTGAAAGCCAATGAAAAGGGGAAAATTAAAGTTAAAAAAATAGAAGACAATACGGCTGCCGAAGTTGAAATCTTAATTCATCTTCCAGCAGGCGTTTCTCCAGATAAAACGATTGACGCGCTGTATGCATTCACGGCTTGTGAAACTTCGATAGCGCCTTTGGGTTGCGTGATTGAAAACCATAAACCTTTGTTCGTTGGCGTTTCTCACATGTTGAAAATATCAACGCATCGAACGGTTGATTTGCTAAAACGAGAACTCGAAATTCAGTTGGACGAACTAGAAAATAAATGGCATTTTTCTACATTAGAAAAGATTTTCATTCGGGAAGAAATGTACATCGACTTCAAATTGTATTCCGACAGAGAATCGCTTTACGTTTATTTGTATGAAGCTTTTAAACCATTTTCAAAATCTTTTGTACGCGAGATTCATGATGAAGATTTACAGAAACTGACTCAGATTCCGATGATTCGTATTACGCGTTTCGATTCGGATAAAGCAGATGATGCAATTTCCAAACTGGAAGCTGAAATGGAACAAGTGAAACATCATTTGGCAAATATTATAGAATTTGCGATTGACTTCTTCCAAATGCTGAAAGACAAATACGGAAAAGGTCGAGAACGTCAAACCGAATTGAGAAGTTTTGATACCATTGAAGCGACGAAAGTGGTTCTAAGAAATACCAAACTTTACGTAAACAAAGAAGAAGGTTTCTTTGGAACCGGTTTGAAGAAAGATGAATACGTTGCCGATTGTTCGGATATTGACGATGTAATTGTGTTTCTTCGCGATGGAAAAATGATGATTGCCAAAGTGGATGACAAGAAGTTTGTTGGAAAAGATATCATTCATATCGCTATTTTTGATAAAAACGACAAGCGTACGATTTACAACATGATGTATCGTGACGGAAAAAACGGTTCGACATTCATTAAACGTTTCAACGTTTCTGGAGTGACACGAGATAAATTCTATGATTTAACGCAAGAAAAAGCCGGTTCACAAGTGTTGTATTTCTCAGCAAATCCGAATGGTGAAGCCGAAGTTATTACGATTTTATTGCGTCAAGTGGGAAGCATCAAGAAATTGAAATGGGATTTAGATTTTACGGATATCGCCATCAAAGGCAGAGCATCTCGTGGAAATACAGTAACTAAATATCCAATCAAGAAAATAGAATTAAAAGAAAAGGGAATTTCAACTTTGCGTCCGAGAAAAGTTTGGTTTGACGATACAGTTCAGCGTTTGAATGTAGATGGAAGAGGCGAGTTGCTTGGTGAATTCAGACCGAATGATAGAATATTGCTAATCAATCAATCCGGAAAACTGAAAACTATTATTCCCGAATTGACCACGCATTTCGATGAAGATATCGTTGTGATGGAAAAATGGAATCCTAACAAACCGATTTCAGCCATTTATTACGACGGCGAAAAAGAACGTTATTTTATCAAACGTTTCTTAGTTGAAAACGAAAATAAAGATGAGATTTTCATAACAGAACACGAAAAGTCACAACTCGAAATCGTTTCCACCGATTGGCGTCCGATGGCGGAAATTGTTTATGCGAAAGTGAAAGGCGTTCAAAAAGAAAATCAAACGATAAATCTAGAAGAATTTATTGCGGTAAAAGGCATTAAAGCTTTAGGAAATCAATTGACATCAGATAAATTGAAACAAGTAAATTTATTGGAATCGTTGCCTTATGAAGAACCCGAACCAGAACAGCCTGAAGAAATGGAAGTAACGGATGAAAGCGATGTTTCGGAAGATATTCAAACAGAAACCGATGATGATGGACAGATCACATTAAGTTTAGAATAAATAAAAAACTCCCAAAATTTGGGAGTTTTTTATTTATTGTTTCTGTCTTGTCCTGAAATAGCGATACACAAAAAAGTATCCTTATGGAAAAACATGAA
>NZ_JAQSDH010000035.1 GCF_029945805.1 Flavobacterium sp. | reverse complement strand
CAACATTTACAAAAATGTCGCTTAACTTAAACTGTAATTTTTATTTGCATATCCATTATATCTATTTCCGAAGAACAATTTTTAATAAAAATTGTCAAGGTATATTAGGAGAAGACGTTTTTAAATATTATTTCTAATATGACTATAATCATGATTTATAAAAATACGTTAAATTAGATTTGCAAATGGCTTTTGTTGTAGATTACAAAACTTAAAATTAAGGTATGCATATAGATTTAAATTTACTTTTTTCTTGGGGAGCAATTGCTAAGGAATATAAAAAAAATGAGGTGGTTTTTAATGAAGATGAATTTGCCAATTTTTATTTCCAAATTATCGAAGGAACTGTAAAAATGATTAATTTAAATGACGAAGGGAAAGAGTTTACACAAGGCTATTTTTCTGAAGGACAGAGCTTTGGAGAACCGCCTTTACTAATTAATGAAAATTATCCATCCGCAGCAATTGCTATTCATGATAGCAAAATAATTAAACTTTCTAAAGATAAATTTTTAAAAATTTTAGACGAATATCCTTCGATTCAGAGAAATTTATTAAATTTAATGGCTAAAAGAATTCATTCAAAAGCAGTCACTACTAAGGCAATCATAAATCAAAAACCAGAATATAGGATTAATGCCTTTTTAAAAGCGCACAAGAGCGATTTGAATAATGACACAAAACAATTAGTTTATTTTACTAGGCAAGAAATTGCGAACTTTACAGGTCTCAGAGTGGAAACCGTTATTAGAGAACTATCAAAAATGAGTAAACTAAATACTGTAAAAATAATAAACCATAAAATATATTACTAATGCAGTTTACTACAAAATTCGCGCTAAAATTTTCGTTATTTAATCTTCTTATTGTTGCATTACTCGGACTTTTAATGCGCTACAAAATTGGATTTGAATTTCCTTTCCTAGACCAAAAACATTTACAACATTCTCATTCGCATTTTGCCTTTACTGGATGGGTAAGTCACACTTTGATTGTTCTTTTAATTTATTTTTTACAAAAAAAAATAGTCAATTTTGACAGTCAAAAATATACCAAAATTATAATAGCCAATTTAATTAGCGCCTACGGGTTGTTAATTTTCTTTTTCATTGAAGGTTACGGAACGTTTTCCATCTTTTTTTCTACGTTATCCATTGCAGTTGCTTGTATATTTGGTTACTACTATTTTAAAGATTTGAAATTAATCGATACTAATTCTCTCTCTAAAAATTGGTTCAAAGCTGCAATTTTCTTTAATATTTTCTCCTCATTTGGAACCTTTGCATTGGCCTATATGATGATAACGAAAAATATTCATCAAGAAGAATATTTGGCTTCCATTTATTATTATTTACATTTTCAATACAATGGTTGGTTTTTCTTTGCTTGTATGGGATTATTGTTTGATTTACTAAACCTAAAATCAACGGAAAACCCTTTCTTTAAAATGTCCTTTAAGTTATTTTTCATTGCTTGCATACCAGCGTATTTTCTATCTACACTTTGGTGGGATTTAATTCCGAACTGGGTTTATGTAGTAACCGTAATTTCGGCTTTTATTCAAGTGTTCGCTTGGTTCAAACTACTCTCCATTTTAATCAAAACCAAATTAAATATTTTACAGAATTATCCATTTTTCTTAAGGTATATTTTGTTATTTGTAGGATTTGCTCTGAGCGTAAAATTCATTCTTCAATTGGGATCAACCATTCCAGCATTAAGTCAATTGACCTTTGGTTTCAGACCTATAGTTATTGCTTATTTGCATTTGGTTTTATTAGCTGTTATTTCATTGTTTTTACTATTTTACATTTATGCGAATCACTTTTTTTACATCAACAAACAAATTAAATCTGGAATAATTATTTTCTCCATTGGTGTCTTACTAAATGAAGTTGTTCTTGCTGTACAAGGAATTGCATCATTTAGTTACACCGTAATTCCGTATGTAAATGAAATGCTATTTGGCGCTGCAATAATATTAGTTTTCGGTATTGGTACAACAGTATATTTTTCTATAAAAAAAGGTAATATTCACCCACTTTTATGATTACACTCATAAAATTATCCATTCTTAAGTAATTACTTTGTCCCTATAAAAACCAACTGTACTATATTATGAAAAAATCAATTAAATTATTATTATTAATCGGGCTAGTAGTTTTTGTTGGATGTAAAAAAACTGACCAAAGCACTACTACAGGTAACGCAACAGATGATACCACAACGGAATCTGTTGGACAAGAAGGTGTAAAAGATGACACTTCAAATCCTAATATTGTTCAAGTGGCTTCGGGAAGTAAAGATCACACCACTTTAGTAGCTGCCGTTAAAGCTGCAGGATTAGTAACCTCATTAAGTAATGCTGGACCTTTTACCGTGTTTGCTCCAACTAATGCTGCATTTGATAAACTACCAAAAGGAACTGTTGAAGATTTATTAAAACCCGAAAACAAAGATAAATTAGCTAATATTTTGGGTTATCATACCTATGTTGGGACACTAAAACCTGAATATATGCAAGACGGACAGAAGTTTGATATGGTATATGGAGGTAAAGTTACCATTACTAAAAAAGGAGATAAAACCTTTGTAAACGGTTCCGAAATTGTGGCTTCTATTCCAACATCAAACGGAATTATTCATGTAATTGGAGATGTATTACTTCCAAAATAAAATAACTAGTTCTTTATTTGTTTTTAAATAAAGGTGTACTAAAAAAATCATCTATTTTATTAATTCAAAAAAAGCATAGCCTCTAGTAGCCTATGCTTTTTTTGTAGTTGCGATAGAATTCTTTGCTGCAATTAAATTTTTATTGGTTGCTTTTCATTATATGAAATTAAAGAAAGCAAGCATTTTGGAAAGTGAGTGTATGCCTCTTTTTAGTTTAATTGATCGGAATTGTGACGCTTATAATTTAATTAAAATGTGATTTTAATCATATCCTAAAACAATAGTTATCACTTCATTTGTGCAATCACAATTTAAATAAATCAAAGATGGAAAAACATAGTTATACTGTAAATTTAAAATGGGAAAATGATAGAAAAGGAATTATCTCGTCTCCTGAATTACCGCTAAAAATAGAAGTAGCTACGCCACCCGAATTTGATAAGGGAATGCCTAATATTTGGTCACCAGAACATCTATTTACCGCTTCTGTAGTAAGTTGTTTTATGACGACTTTTTTAGCTATTGCGGCATATTCGAAATTTGATTTCATCCACTTCAAATGTGACGCAGAAGGCATTTTAGAGCAGGTTGACGGAAAATACTTGATGACAAAAATTATACTAAAACCGGAGGTAACTATTGCAGAACTTGATAAAATGGAACGTGCCCAACACATTTTAGAAAAATCAGAAGCCGCTTGTTTGATTTCCAATTCGATTAAAAGTGAAATAGAATTAAAACCCATTATAAACATTGAAAATTAGTGCTTTATAATGCTACAATCATCAAAATATTTGATAATTCTTTTGGTATTAATTTGTGCTTTCAGCATCTATAACGTCATTACTTACACTTCAAAATCACAATATAAATCGGTTCACTTATCTGAAAAAGGCATTCAAGGCGAAAACATTTGGCTGAAAAACAACTGCAATTCGTGCCATCAAATTTATGGTTTAGGCGGTTATCTCGGCCCTGATGTTACCAATGTATATTCCAAACAAGGTAAAGGAGAACATTATATTAAAACAATCTTAAATAGTGGTATTCAATCGATGCCAAAATTCAATTTTTCGGAAGTAGAAAAAGAGCAATTGGTTCAATTTTTTAAAGAAATCGACCAAACAGGTTATTATCCAGATGTAAATGCAACAATTGGAAAGAATGGTTGGGTAACTATTAAAAATAAACTATCTGAAAATGAAAACTAATAGATATCCGTTCTATTTCATAATTATTGCATTAGTAGCTTTGTTTTTGGGTATGTGCTTTGGTCTATTAGGTGGTTTACAATATATTTTTCCCGATTTTATAAAAGAAAAACTTCCGTTTAATGCCGTTAGACCATTGCATACTTTGTTTGTCGTTTCCTGGATTTTATTAGCCGCTATTGGTGGAATTTACTACTATTTAAAATCAAATCCGACTCGTCAATTTTACAATAATTCACTCGTGAAATGGCATTTTTGGATTTTTTTAATAACCGGAATTGGTATTGCCATTTCCTATTTGTCTAAAAAATTTGGTGGAAAAGAATACCTGGAATTTCCGAGTTATTATTATTTTCCAATTGTTTTAGGATGGATTTTATTGGGTATCAATTATTTTAAATCGATGCTTTCTTCGTTCAAAACTTGGCCTGTTTATTATTATATGTGGTCCACCGGAATTGTATTAATGATTTTTCATTTTACCGAAGCTCATTTATGGCTTTTGCCTTATTTCAGAGATTATTACATTCAAAACTTAGCAATTCAATGGAAATCTGGCGGTTCGTATGTAGGTTCGTGGAACATGCTAGTTTACGGCACAGCACTATTCGTAATGGAAAAAATTAGTGGCGAAAACCGTTATGCAACGTCTAAAAAAGCCTTCTTTTTTTACTTTTTAGGATTAACGAATTTGATGTTCGGTTGGGCACATCATATTTATATGGTTCCGACAGCGCCGTGGATTCGGTATTTTGCCTACATGATCAGCATGACGGAATGGATTATTCTATTCTCGATTATTTATGATTGGAGAAAAAATTTATCACAAGAAAAGAAAATTCATTTTTCAATTGCCTATAAATTTATGGGGTTAGCAGATTTATGGGTTTTTCTGAATATTATTTTGGCGCTATTAATATCTATTCCTTCCATTAATTTATTCACACACGGAACACATATTACGGTAGCGCATTCCATGGGAACAACTATCGGAATTAATACACTAATTCTGTTTTCTTCCGTTACTTATATTTTTGACACTGAATTTTCATTTACCGACAAAACAATTAAAAATTTAAAAAAAGGGATTCAAATATTTCATATTTCCTTCGTCTTATTTTGGATTACACTTTTGATTATGGGATTAAAAAAAAGCATTTGGCTCTTTGGAAATTCAACCGAAACGTTCAGCAAATTTCAAGAATCGCAACACAGTTTGAATCTTGCCTTTGTGCTGTTTGGATTAGGAATTATATCCGGATTAGGAACAATAATTATCAATTTAATCAGTACGTTCCAACAAAAACAAATAAAAAACATTTAATACAATACTATGTCAAACACTAAAAACAGCCATACTTTTCATATTCCCGTAATGGGATTGGCTTTTACAATTGATAGTCCGATTCGAGTTGCTCATTATGGCATTACTTCAACGGTTTCAATAACTGACGATGATTTAATCGAAAAAATGAGAGCTTTTTACAACGAAAAGTTTAGCATTCCTTATCAAGAAATCACTCAAAAAATTCAAGATTACAGAGCTACTAGAATCACAAATTATTTAAATACGATGGATACTATCGTAAATGAAAAATTTGAAAAATTCAAAAATGATTTAGTTGAAAGCAAAACAGCTTTAGAAAACTATATCGCACTTTTACCAAACAAATCGGATTTAAAAAAAGGATTGCAAGAGTTTATTGATGATGGAATGACAATCAAAGATAACTTAGTTCAGTTTATTGAAAAAAACATTTCTTTGGGTGAAATCGACGTTAATATTATGACCAAAGTCGACAAAGATAACTATGAAGGTGACGTGCAATTACCAATTGAATTCAATGATGCTCATGCATCTTTAAGAGGATTTGCCAACAGTAACCTTAAGTCTTCTGTAGTATTGTCTGCAGGAATGAATCCGAGATTATATAGTTATTTTGAGAATTTCCCTGATTTTTTTCCAGATGAAACTGGTTTTCTAAGAAAAAAAATAATCTTAAAAGTTAGCGATTATCGTTCCGCATTAATTCAAGGTAATTTTTTAGCCAAAAAAGGACTTTGGGTTTCGGAATACCGCATCGAATCAGGTTTAAATTGTGGCGGTCATGCTTTCGCTACCGATGGTTTTTTAATGGGACCAATTCTACAAGATTTTAAAGAAAAACGAAGTGAATTACTTCAATCTACACACGATTTATTGATAAAAGCGTTGACATTAAAAGAAAAGCCTTTGCCTAAAACTATTTTGCCGATAAAAATAACCGCACAAGGTGGCGTAGGAACAGCAGAAGAACATGAGTTTTTATTAGACGAATATCAATTGGATTCTATTGGTTGGGGTTCGCCTTTTCTATTGGTTCCAGAAGCGACTTCCGTAGATGCGCAAACCCGAAAATTATTAGCGAATGCTAAAGAAGACGATTTTTATTTGAGTAATATTTCGCCCCTCGGTGTTCCTTTTAATTCGATTAAAGGCGTTTCTAATGATTATTGGAAACAAAAACGGATCAATGATAATAAAGCCGGAAGTTCATGTCCGAAAAAGTTTTTGGCTTTGAACAAGTCGTATAACAAAGAAGGAATTTGTACTGCTTCTAAAAAATACCAAGATTTAGAATTGGAAAAATTAGTACAAAAGAAAAGTGAAATTTCAGCCACAGATTTTGAAATAAAACAACAAAAAATTACTGAGAAATCTTGTCTCTGTGTCGGCTTGGCAAACGCATCATATATAGAAAATGATATGCCGATAAAAGGCCAACAACAAGGTGTCGTAATTTGTCCTGGACCAAATTTAGCATATTTTGACAAAGAATATTCTTTGCATGAAATGGTGCAACATATTTATGGAAATACGAATGTGATGCACGAAACGGAGCGTCCAAATTTGTTTGTCAAAGAGTTAAAAATGTACGTAGATTATCTACGAAATGAAATCAGTACGTTCACTGATGAAGTTACTGCCAATCAATTAAAAAAGTGGAATTCGTATCGAAACAATATCAATGAAGGAATTGCGTATTATCAAAACTTATTTAAAAACACTTCCTATTTTAAAAATTCGGGTTCAAAAATAGCCGAACAATTAGAATTTTACAAAGAAGCGATTAATACTATTGAACTAAAATCATAAAGGAAGCAAAATTCACTTTTAGATAAGAAATGTTATCTAAATACAACCTGAATGTCTTTAGTAGAAAGAGAATCTGAAGTAAGATTTTTTAAAGACCAGTCGAGTTTTTCAATTGTAGCTGTATTATTTCTAAAATATTGAATGTAATAATTGCCATTGTAGTTATAAGATGCTAAAATGGCAATTATTGTTTTTATATCATTTTCATTTAGCAAATCGGAATGATACGTAGTTCTGACTTCAAAATTAATTTTAGAATTGGTAAGGATTTTTAAAGTGTCTAAAAAAGGTTTAAATAAATTAGATTTAGTGATTTGCTCAAACTTATCGGGCACAGCCTTAAAATCTAAAGCGATATAATCAACCAAATTTTCTTCAATTAAGTGTTTTAAAACTTCAGGTTTGGAACCATTAGTATCTATTTTAACAGCAAATCCTAAAGCTTTTACTTGTTTGATTTGCTCTGTGATATTTTTGTGAATCATACATTCGCCACCACTAAAAACCACGGCATCCAATAAACCTATTCGGGTTTTTAAAAACGAAAGCACTTCATTAAATTCGATAGTTCCTTTCCCAAAAACAATTTCGGGATTATAACAATACAAACAGCGCATATTACAGCCTGCATACCAAAGAATACAAGCTGAATGATGCGGATAATCTAATAAAGTGAACGGTGTAATATAGGAAATTGGTTTACTTAGCACTTCACTTCTTTGAAATGAATACGCTGTTTGTGTTCGCCTTTTTTTCCTATATTAAAACTTTCAACTGGACGATGGTATCCCATAACTCGGGTGTACACCAAACATTTGGTTCTCAATTCTTGATTTTGCTCTAAAATTTGTTTAGTTTTTGTTTGCATCTTGTGTGTTGTTTAAGGTTTCTAATAATTGGTCGTCACATTTCGGACAAAATTCATGTTCACCGTTCAAATAGCCATGAACTGGACAAACGCTAAATACCGGTGTTACTGTGATGTAAGGCAATTTAAAATTGGACACTACTGTTTTTACAAAGTTTTTACACGCTTCTGGAGAACTTATTCTTTCATTCATATACAGATGCAAAACCGTTCCTCCAGTGTACTTGCATTGCAATTGATCTTGTATCAGCAAGGCTTCAAACGGATCTTGGGTAAAATCTACTGGAATTTGAGAACTGTTGGTATAATAAATATTTTCTCCCATTCCGGCTTGTAGTATTTCTGGAAAACGCTTTTTGTCTTCTTTCGCAAAACGATAGGTTGTTCCTTCGGCTGGCGTGGCTTCAAGGTTGTACAAATTTCCAGTTTCTTCTTGATATTCTTTCATTCTGTTTCGAATATGATCTAATAGTTCCATACAAAAATCATTTCCAAAAGAACTGGTAATATCTTCTTTATCATTAGTGAAATTCCGAACCATTTCGTTCATTCCATTGACACCAATCGTTGAAAAATGGTTTCTAAAATGAGACAAATATCTTTTAGTATACGGAAATAAACCCCGATCGTACATCTCTTGAATAAAGATTCTTTTCTTTTCTAATGTTGATTTTGAAATTTCCATCAAATGGTCTAATTGCTTGATTAATTCAGCCTTATTACCACTATACAAATAGCCCAATCGAGCCATATTTATAGTTACAACACCAATGCTTCCGGTCATTTCAGCACTTCCGAAAAGTCCGTTGCCGCGTTTTAATAATTCTCTTAAGTCGAGTTGCAAACGGCAACACATACTTCGAACCGCATTTGGTTTATACGCATTTTCGTTTTCGATTTTATTGCCATTTTCATCCAAAATATATTGACTTCCGATGAAATTCTGAAAATAAGACGACCCTATTTTAGCTGTATTCTCAAAAAGAATTTCTATGTTTTCTCCATCCCAATCAAAATCTTCTGTGATATTCACTGTTGGAATTGGAAAAGTAAAAGGTTGGCCATTCGCATCGCCTTCTGTCATAACGGTATAATACGCCTTATTAATCAAGTTCATTTCTTCTTGAAAATGTTCGTAACGCATTTCTATCAAATTCGAAACGCCTCTTTCTTTGGCTCTATCTAAAACCGATTCCTCCGTGATCTTTTCAAATAAATGATGGTCATTTTTAGTCGGAATCTGCTCTTTCAAATCAGTGGGAACAACCCAGTCGAGGGTAATGTTGGTAAACGGAGATTGTCCCCAACGGGCTGGAACATTCAAATTATAAACAAAACTTCTAACAGCTTTTAAAACATCATCAAAAGATAAATTATCTTTAAAAACATAAGGTGATAAATACGTGTCAAACGAGCTGAATGCCTGAGCGCCTGCCCACTCGCTTTGTAAAATTCCAAGAAAATTTGCCATTTGTCCCAAAGCTTCTCTAAAATGTGAAGGCGGCTTACTTTCGACTCTTCCGCGAACGCCATTAAAACCGTCATTAAGCAGAACACGCAAACTCCAGCCCGCACAATAACCTGTCAAACAATCTAAATCGTGAATATGAATATCGCCGCTTCGGTGCGCATATCCTTCATCCTTGCAATACACTTTGTCCAACCAATAATTTGCGATTATTTTCCCAGCCACATTGTTAACCAAACCCGCATTAGAATATGATGTGTTCGCATTAGCATTGATTCTCCAATCCGTTTGGCTGATATATTCTTCAATGGTTTGTGAGCTGTTTACATAAGTGGTATCATCATTTAAACCATGAATATGTTCCCGCTGTAATTTTCTGGTATGACGGTACAACATAAACGAACGCATGACTGTAAAATACTCTTTTTAAAATAGCACTTTTTCAATCCTATCTTGAAGTTCTTCTACAGCCAAAGTGTTTTTATTTTCGAATGTTGCTAGTACACTTTCAAAAACACTTTCATCATACGGAATGGAAGCACTACTGAAACTTTTCTCTATTGCATCCTTTATTTTAAAACGTTCAAAGGGTTTATAATCTCCATTTCTTTTGATAACATATTTCTCCATACTATAGTTTTATGAGGAGTGTAACTGATTTAAACTTAAGATAGCATTGCACAACTGACTTTCCATTTCCATGGCCTTTGGAAACAAAATATTATTTTCTAAATGGATGTGTTTGTGTAAATCTTCTTCAAACTCTTGCAACATAGAAAAGGTTACTTTATAGGTATTGCAAGCATCAGATGGCGGTGCATAGTTATTGGTTAACGCTGCTATTTTAACAAAACGATCGCCTTCCGTTAGATGTTCCTCCTGCATCATGGCAATCGGATTTTCAACAGTTCCGAAATGTGGTTGCTCAATAGCTTGATTTGTTCGGATTGCATTTTCCATTTTTTTAATGAATGGAAATAAGATCAATTCTTCTTTTTTCATGTGTTGTGCCAATTCACTCGCACAACCTTTAAATAATTCGTTAATTTCAAATAATTCGGGATGATTGTATCCGTGAACTTTGCATAATTTATATAGAAAGGAAAGTAATATGGCTGATTTTTCTTCTACATAACGGTGGTGCGTTTTTTCGATGTAATCAATTAATAAATCGGTTGGCCATGATTTAAAATCAATTGCTCCATCTGATTTTGTTTCTAAAAGTTGTGCAACTTCATTTTCAATTTGAGTAAAATCTAAATTTTTCTTTTCGCAAGCTTCTTCAATAGTACGGTTGCCTTTGCAGCAAAAATCAATTCCATATTTTGAAAAAACGCTGGCTGTTCTGAAATCTTTGGCTACATATTCACCAATAGTTGTGTGTTCTAAAACGTTCATAATGTTATATTTTAAAATTTGTTGATACGAAATTATGAATATAAAAACCCCCCGTTTATGAGTAAAGTCATAGATAAAAAGTTTTATAAAAGTTTATTTTGTATTTCTGTTTTTAAAAAAAAATAAACCTATAATTTCGAAATGAATTCCCTAAAAGCTAAAATTATTCAATTAAAAAAAGATAAAAATGCTGTTATACTGGCCCATTATTATCAAGTTCCCGAAATTCAAGAAATAGCTGATTATGTTGGTGATAGTTTGGGATTGTCTCAAGAAGCAGAAAAAACAAATGCCGATATTATTCTCTTTGCGGGAGTACATTTTATGGCTGAAACTGCAAAGATTTTAAATCCAAATAAAAAAGTCATTCTTCCCGATTTGAATGCTGGATGTTCACTTGCTGATTCTTGTCCACCAGATATTTTTAAGAAATTTGTGGAAGCACATCCCGATCATATTGTGATAACCTATATAAACTGTTCAGCAGAAATTAAAGCACTAAGTACTATTGTTTGCACTTCATCCAACGCAGTAAAAATAGTAGAATCGGTTCCCAAAAACATACCGATTATTTTTGCGCCAGATAAAAATTTGGGAAATTATATTATCCAAAAAACAGGTCGAAAAATGGTGCTTTGGGATGGCTCGTGCATTGTTCATGAAGCGTTTTCAATTGATAAATTATTGGAACTTTATAAAAAAAATCCAGATGCTGAAATAATTGCACATCCTGAATCAGAAGCTCCTATTTTAAAAACGGCAAATTATATAGGTTCAACAGCTGGAATGATTGACTATGTGAAAGAATCCAAATCCTATAAATTTATCGTGGCAACCGAGGCCGGAATTTTATATAAAATGCAACAATTGGTTCCTGAAAAAACCTTAATTCCTGCTCCATCATATCAAGATAATACTTGCGCTTGCAGCGAATGTGCATTTATGAAACTCAATACGCTACAAAAAGTGTACGATTGTTTATTGAATGAAAGTCCAGAAATTAGTGTTCCGATAGAAATTCAAGCGAAAGCATTACTTCCAATTCATAGAATGCTTGAATTATCGAAATAATGATACAAACTAACTATTTAGTCATAGGATCTGGAATTGCAGGATTGACATTCGCTATAAAAATAGCAGAACGTTTTCCGAATAAACAAATTACCATCATCACAAAATCAAGTGACGGCGAATCGAATACAAAATATGCGCAAGGTGGAATTGCAGTGGTTGTGAACCAAATAGAAGATTCATATGAAAAACACATTCAAGACACCTTACTTTGTGGTGATGGCTTGTGTATTGAGGAAGTTGTCAGAATGGTGGTAACGGAAGGTCCGAAACGATTACAGGAATTGATAGATTGGGGCGCAAAATTCGACACCAATGCCAAAGGTAATTTTGATTTAGGAAGAGAAGGCGGACACACTGAAAACCGCGTGGTACATCATAAAGATCAAACTGGTTTTGAAATCGAAAGAACTATTCTTGCGCAAGCACATAGCAAAAAAAATATACATATTTTAGACTATCATTTTGCATTAGAATTAATTACACATAATAATCAGTGTTTAGGAGCGTATGCTTTAAACGAAAAAACAAACGAAATAATTTCGTTTCATTCTGATTACACTTTGCTAGCCACGGGAGGAATTGGTCAAATTTATGGTCATACCACGAATCCTACCATTGCAACTGGTGACGGAATTGCGATGGCTTACAGAGTTAAAGCAAAAATTAATGACATGGAATTCATTCAATTTCATCCAACGGCTTTATATAGCAAAAATTCGGGAACTACTTTTTTAATTTCTGAGGCAGTCCGAGGTTTTGGAGCACTATTACGCACAAAAAACGGCAACAGATTTATGTCTCAATATGACAAAAGAGGCGATTTAGCCTCAAGAGATATCGTTTCTCAAAGCATTGAAATTGAATTAAAAAAGTCGGGTGATGAATGTGTTTATTTAGATTGTACCGCAGTTGATGCAATTGGTTTTCAAAAACATTTTCCCATGATTTATGAGCATTGCAAAAATTTAGGAATTGACATAAGTAAAAATTGGATTCCAGTGCAACCGGCACAACATTATCTTTGCGGAGGAATATCGGTTAATCTAAACGGGCAAACTTCTATTGAAAATTTGTTTGCCTGCGGCGAATGTTCTCGTACAGGCTTGCATGGAGCCAATAGATTAGCCTCAAACTCCCTTTTAGAAGCCTTAGTTTATTCGGAAAGAATAGTTACTTTTTTAGCAAATTATATTCCGAAAAGTCATGAAACTTATACAAAAATTAACGAATGGAAAGTCAATGCTAAAACTAAAATCCAAGATTACAATTGTAAAAATAAAAAGCTGAAACTGCAATTACTAATGCGCCAATATGCAGGTATTGTTAGAACTGATTCTGATTTACTACTTGCTAAAAATCAACTCGAACATTGGGAAAATGAGTTTGTTGAAATAGAACAAAACCATAAAATTAATAAAGATTTTTATGAATTAAAAAACATGATTGGTGTCGCACGGTTAGTCGTGGAGCAATCAATCGTAAGAAATGAAAACCGTGGTGGTTTTTTAAAACACTAAGAAGTAAAACACTAATAAAATTACAATGTTTTAAACATCATAGCATACGAAATATTTAAGGCTCTATTTTTGATTTCATCTGCTTTTTTTCCTTCGAAAAATTTATCTACTGTGGTAGTAAACAATTCATTCCATCTTACAAAATGGTCCTTTGTCATAGCGCTTTTTTCGTTTAATTCTTTGTGAACTACCATAGGATTGCCTTCGAAATTTGCAGTGTAAAAAAGTATATTTTCCCAAAAATCATACATCTTAGGAAGATGGATTTCCCAATTTACTTTGGCTACATCATTGAAAAAGTAGCCAATAACCTCATCTACTTTTACTTTCTCGTAAAAAGCATTGATCAATTTTTCAATATCTTTTCTATTTCGAATATCGGTTTTCATGTTTACAAATCTTTATTTTTAAATCGTCTTAATGAAATATAAAATGGAATTACGGCCCACAAACAAAGTAATAAAAACGAAGCAATCAATCCGAAAGTGGTACCAAAGAAATCTTTGAAAATAGCACCTGTATAGCCCATCATTGCTGAGACATCCAAATGCAAAAGAATTTGAATTCGAGCCAAATCTATTGGACTAAGCGCAGTAACACCAACCATTGCATTTTCTATTGGATACTCTTGAAATTGAAATAGTAAAAACAAAACCAATCCGTCAAAAAGCAACGCAAAGAATAACCAAGTCATGATTGCGATTCCGATCCCTTTTGCTTTATCTCGTGTTAGAATCGAACTTAAAAAAGCCAAAGCGGTAAAGATTACGGTTATGAGGCAACCGTTAATCAGCATCATCAAACCAACACTGTCGGGTGAATTAAGCAGTAACGGAATTCCGGCGCCAACAAAAAAAGCTAGTATCATTGAAAAAGAAAGTCCGAGAAATAAGCTAATCCAAATCTTTTTTCGTTTGATGGGTTGACTCAATAAAAGTTCAATAAATTCGGAACTATTGTATAAATAAATCGTGGCAAAAAGTATCGAAACTAAAGGAACTGTAAATAAAATTACGTTTAAAATAGTTAAAATTCCTTTAGCTGAATTATCTTCTAAAGCAAAAGAACTCCAGGATAAAATAGCTAAAATAAGCGTATACGCTATGACTATCTTGCTTTTTAAAATGTCGAGTAATATGATTTTTATAATTCTATTCATTTGTAATTGCGAGGCGCGAAGCAATCTCTGATTTTATATTATTTTGATTTTTTTGATTTAAGTATAGAAGCGATGGCTTTTGAAATCCTATCTTCATTGGTTTCTGCTTTTAAATCTTCAACTCTTTTATGAAAATGAACTTCACCATCTTGCATGAAAATAAGTTCGGTAATCAAATCATCTAATTCACTTAATAAATGGGATGTGATTAAAATAAGTTTCCCTTTTTGTTTTTCTTTAATGATTTTTTCTTTCAAGATTTCAGAGGCTAACGGATCTAAACCTGCCGTTGGTTCGTCTAAAATTAACACGTCTGGGTTGAATAAAAACGCTAAAACCGCACTGACTTTTTGAGTAGTTCCGCCTGAAAGTGTTCGCATTTGTTTGTCAAACATTTTTTCAAGTTCGAAAGCTTTTAGCAAATCTTCATCCAATTCATGATTTGAGTTCCGAATTTTTTTAATCATGTCAATAATTTGGCCAATAGTCATATTATCCGGATAACGACCAATTTGAGGCATGTAACCAATGTTTTCACGATAAATGTATTCGCCTAAAACTGATTTTCCATTAAATTCAATTGCACCATTATCGGGTAAGACCATCCCAAGAACCGATTTTATTAAGGTCGTTTTTCCACAACCATTTGGGCCAATTAACGCGATACATTGTCCTTTTTTACACGAAAGCGTTACCTTTTTTAAAACTTCTAATTTTCCGAATTTTTTATTTATATCTTTTATTTCAATCATAATGGCATTGATTTGATTAATGGCGTTTTATCTAAAAAATTATCTGGCGTTATACTCGGTAGAATTTTTTCTGACTTATCTAATAAGGTAATCATAAAACTTCGGTACAAGAGCATAGCGGATGGCGTGGATTCTGTTAAAACTGCAAACAAACTTAACGGATGATAGGGAACATCACCAATTCCGTTTTTATCCAAATCATACCCTTCGTATTTGTCCCAAAAATTAGAGTCGAACGTATTTAAAACTAAACTTCCGTTGGTGCTGATATCAAAAGTATTTTTAAAAAAATTGTTGTTTACAATTACATTATCCATGCAACTAGCTTGAATTTTCAATCCCCAACCGTTTGAAATAAAAACGTTTTTTTCAATTTTATTTCTGGACGCACCTTCCATGTAAATAGCCGATGTGTTTTTGATAAATTTATTATTAAAAATATAACTGTCCGTAATGTCTTTAAGTAAAATTCCGTGCGATGAATCGCCCCAATTTTCTTCAAAATAGTTGTTAAACATTTTTACGTTTTTCGTGTACATCACAGAAACACCTGCTCCATTATTTTCAAAAACATTGGTAATGTAGGTATCGCTATGAGAAAACATAAAATGGAGTCCGTACCTAACGTTATTGGTGCTTATATTTCTCCAAATCAGAGAATCGTATACAAATTCGAAATAAATACCATCGCGATGACCGTCAATTGTATTGCCAATAATTAAGATTTCATTTGATTTCCAACAATGAATCCCATTTCCAAGTTGTTGTTCTTCTTTACCATAAGCTTTTAAAGAATTATTTTTTATGGTGCACTTTTGGCAATTCTGAAGGTATATTCCAAAAAAATTATCATCTAAAACATTGTTTTGAATCGCAACATACTTTCTGTTATATACTTTTATTCCACATGGGTCGGTGATTGTTGCATACGAAGATCGTATCACTTTAAAACCATCAACTACAACGCTATCCGCTTTTACAGATAGCACTTCGTGTTTTTTTTCACCATCTAAAACGGGTAAACCTTTACCTATAAAGACAATTTTTTTATCAATTATTATATTTCCTTCTTTATATAATCCGGTATGAACCATCAATGTATCGCCTTTTTTGGCAACTTCAATTCCTTTTTTAATAGATTTGATAGGATAGCTTTTGCCCACATGAATGGTGGTTCCCTTTACTGAGAATGAAAAAAGCAAGGCTATAATTAAGAAATGTTTCATTTACTTTTATTTACTAATTTCACTCCAAGAAATAACATTTGCATTAAATTTTTTTGCTAATTGTTCCGCTTCTTCTTTTGTTTGAACAGCAATGGTATTGCCATGCATTGGGCTATTGATATCGCCGCCTTTTATATAAAAAGAAGTTTCGGCTGGTATGAGTACATTGCTTTGATTAAAATCATGAATGTAAAAAGATTGCACCTTTTTGGCTTCATTCTCTTTACGATAATTCATCATGCAATGGACATCATCAAATTTGTACACTCGTCCTTTAGTTGTTATTATTTCGCCACCAAATTTTCCGTCTGCAATTTTCATTTTACAAAATTCACATCCGTCAATGGCTAATTTAATAGGTTCTGCTTCTTTTTTACCACAAGAGATCATTAGTGTGAAGAGCAAAAAATAAGATATAATTTTCATTATACTGCTTTTTTAAATTTAAATTCTTTTAAAACAACTAATCCAATTAAGATTCCTGCTCCTGCAAGCATCCAGCCTCCAGTATCCGGAATAGAATAAGCTCCAAAATTTAATAATTGCTTATACCCTATTAATGGTGGTTGATACGACATTCCTGGCACTTTGATTGCAGCATCTGGGTTTAAATTATGGCCATATTCATAATTCCATCTGTAAAAATCAATTCCTGCAACAACTACAAATAGTACGAATACTATTAAAAAGCCAAACACAGCCTTTCGTTTATTAATAAATATCAGTAAAAAAGAAATCAATGCAAAAGCACTAAAAACATAGGGTAAAACTTTAAACTCAAAGAAATTCTCGGTGTGTAGTGTTGCCATACCAATATAATGATTTAAACCATTTATAATATCTACATCACCCGCAATTTTGTTCGCATGCAATTGCAACATCAATCCTTCAGGATATTGTGGAGCCGATAATTCAATTCTCCACATTGGCACAAATAAAGAGCCTATAAAAAGCAATCCTGCAATCAAAAGCATCACTTGTGAAGGCGAAGTTAAATTTGATATTTTCATTTTGAAGATTTATTTAAAAAAAAGAGGGAGCAGTTTTAAATTGCTCCCTCATGATTGTCATTACTATTATTTTGTTGCTGAAGCTGGCAAATTAGTACCTAAACTAAATGATAGTGGTACATTGCTTCCTGCGGGAGATACTCTTATGTATCCTTGCATTTCTTGGTGCAACGCACTACAGAAGTCGGTACAATAGAATGGTACAATTCCAACTTTAGTTGGTTTCCAATATAAAGTAGCAGTTTCACCTGGCATGATTAACAATTCAGCTGTTGGGGCTTTTTTAATCGCAAATCCGTGAGGAACATCCCAATCTTGTTCAAGATTTGTTATGTGAAAGTACACTTCATCACCCATTTTAATTCCTTCAATATTATCTGGAGAGAAGTGAGAACGAACCATTGTCATGTAAACATGTACTTTATTTCCTTCTCTTACGACTTTAGTTTCTTTTTCACCTTTGGCTACCCTAGGGTGATTATTTTTCTTAATGTCGTAAATCTTCAATTGACCGTTGTTACGAATTAAATCAGCTGGAGCTGCTTGTGCATAGTGAGGTTCCCCAATGGTTGGAAAATCTAACAACAGCTGCATTTTATCTCCACTAATGTCATATAGTTGTGCTGATTGCGTTAACTCTGGACCCGTTGGCAAATACCGGTCTTTTGTAATTTTATTGTACGCGATTAAGTATTTCCCGAAAGGTTTTTTAGAATCGCCTCCAGGAATACATAAGTGACCTACAGAGTAATACGTAGGAACTCTATCTAAGACTTTAAGTGTTTTGATATCCCATTTCACTACTTCAGAAGAAACGAAGAACGTAGTATAAGCATTTCCTTTTCCGTCAAATTCTGTGTGTAATGGTCCTAAACCTGGTTTTTGAACTTCACCGTATAAAACAGAGTTGTATTTCAACACAGGAATTCCTTCATAGTCACCTTCATAATCTTTTTTACCAATTGCTTTGATCATTTTATCAAAACTAAATACCGGAATTAAAGCGGCTAATTTTCCAGAACCCACTATGTATTCTCCTGTTGGATCAACATCACAACCGTGTGGCGATTTTGGACATGGCATTAAATAACAAATGTCTTTCATTGCCATTGCATCTAATACTAAAACTTCGTCTTTCATCTCAGAAGTACCTGTATGCGTATCGTCATTCCATGTATTGTGAGCATATTTAGCTTTTTCCATTTTACCTTTACCCGCTTTGATATACTCTTCTGCTTTTTTCCAGTTCACTGCCATGATAAAATCTTTATCATTTTGAGAAGCATTAACTTCTAAAAGTGTGTTGGCTTGTTCTGAATTATAACAAGTAAAGAAGAACCATCCATGAGATTTTCCTTTTCCGGCATGAGAAAGGTCAAAATTAACTCCTGGCAAACGCAATTGGAAAGACAAGTCCATTTTACCCGATTCTTTATCCACTTTGATAAAACTAACGTGTGCTTTAAAATTTTTCTTGTACGTATTAATTGGCACATCTCCATCCTCATAATCTCCAGGTACAGCAAAACGTGTTCCTGCTACTACATATTCTGTATTTTCAGTAATAAATGGAGAAGAGTGATTCCCTGCAGAATTCGGTAATTCAATGATTTCTGCTGTTTTAAAACGTTTTAAATCAACTCTCGCAATACGCGGTGTATTGTTTGCATTGGCAAAAATCCATCGTCCATCCACTTCACCGTTTGTTTGTGACAATTCAAGGTGATGCTGATCATCCCACGGAATAAATCCTTCAGAAGTGTTTAACATAGGTTTAGTTTCTTCACTAAATCCCCATCCACTTTCTGGATCTTGAGAAAAGATTGGAACAACTTTAAGCATTCTTCCACTTGGAAGACCATATACACTCATTTGACCACTAAAACCTCCAGATACGAAGTTGTAGAATTCGTCATACTTTCCTGGCGCAACATATACCCGTTTAGCAGCGTCACCGCTAACAGCATCCGTTGAGTTTTTTGGTTTACAAGAAGTAAACAAAGCACTTGACAGTACAAAAGCAAAAAGTAGGGTACTTAATTTATTTTTATTCATAATATATTAGGTTTAATAAGTGTGGTTTATTTTACTCCGTCGTTTTTACGCATAAATTCTAATACGTGACGTGCTTCATCATCATTTAATCCTTGATTAGGCATACGTACCAAACAAATTTCCAATTGCGCTTGCATTTTTGGATCTTTAGTAATCATCGGATCGGGATTAGTAATAAAATTCATAATCCATTCTGGTTGATGACGAGACATTACGCCTTTCCATCCTGGACCTACTAGTTTTTCGTCGGTCAATTTATGGCAAGAAGTACATTTAACTTCAGCTAATTTCTCACCGTCTGCAGCCATAGCTTGGTCAACAGAAGCTCCCAATTCTACTTTATCAAATTTTCCTTCTCCTCTTTTAGGATCATAGTCTGAAGGGTCTTTTGCAACAGCAGATTCATCCACAGGTGTAGGTTTTGAAAAATCGTCATTGCTGCCTTCTTTTTTACCACAAGAGATAAGTAATACTGTTGCTACAAGTAATAATGCTATTTTATTCATAATATTAGGGTTTAAATTATTAAGACAAATTTAATAGTTAAACAACTGTTAAATTATGATTTGAATCATACTTATTGAATTAAAATATATAACATATTTATTTTTGGGCCAAAAAAAAAGACATTCCGTTAAGAATGTCTTTTACAAATACATCAATTAATTACTAAGCTTTTAAAGAAGCCATATCGATCACGAAACGGTATTTCACATCGCTTTTTTGCATTCTTTCGTAGGCTTCATTGATATCTTGCATCTTGATGATTTCTATTTCAGAAACAATGTTGTGTTCGCCACAGAAATCTAGCATTTCTTGCGTTTCAGCAATTCCACCAATTAATGAACCTGCAATAGATTTACGCCCCATAATCATTGGAACCGTATTCAATAAAGGCTCTAAGCCTCCTAAATATCCAACTACAACAAGAGTTCCACTAATCGCTAATGTTGCAACATACGGATTCAAGTCGTGCATATAAGGAACAGTATCAATAATTACATCGAACTTTCCTGCAACAGAAGCCATTTGAGTATCATCTGTAGAAATAATTACCGCATCAGCTCCTAACTCTAAAGCGTCTTTTTCCTTATCTGGCGTTCTAGAGAACAGTGTTACATCAGCACCTAATCCTTTAGCCAATTTAATGGCCATATGCCCTAATCCGCCAAGCCCAACAACCGCTACTTTAGTTCCTTTACCAACCTTCCAGTGACGTAATGGTGACCAAGTTGTAATTCCGGCACACAAAAGTGGCGCCACAGCGGCCAAATCTAAATTTGCAGGAACTTTTAGAACGAAGTCTTCATCAACTACAATTTTTTCTGAATAACCGCCGTGTGTAAATCCACCCAAATGTTTATCCTGTCCACCATAAGTTCCAACCCAGCCATTCTGGCAATATTGCTCTAAATCCTGTTCACAACTGCTACAAGTACGGCATGAATCTACCAAACATCCTACAGCGGCAATATCACCTACTTTTAATTTACTTACTTCACTACCTACTTTGGTTACCCTACCTACAATTTCGTGACCTGGAACTACGGGATATGTTGTAAATCCCCAGTCGTTACGCGCTGTATGCAAGTCGGAGTGACATACACCACAATATAAAACTTCAATCTCAATATCCTTTGGTAATACTACTCTTCGCTGGATATTCATTTCTTTTAAAGGCGCTGTCGTGCTATCAGTTCCGAATGCTTTTACATTAATTGTTTCCATTTGCTTTTTACGGTTTTGATTATTTTTTTATGCCTAACAAATTTAATGAATTTATTTACAAATCTATCTCATCGCTCTTTAAAAGAATGTTAAATGTATCCTATTCCAAATTGCTCCTTAGCCCTTAACTTCTTTTAACTTTAATTTATATAAATTAGGTTAGCTTTGTAAATGAACTAAATTATTGTTCCTAATTTCCAATATGAAAATTAAAAGTATGAGTATTATAAAAATTATTACAGTAACTAGTATAATGCTTATTGGATTATTCGTTGCAATTACCTCACTTAAAGAAACTAAATCCTGGCGACTTAAGAATGTAACTAGTAGTAAAGAAACGCTACTAAATTCGAACAAAAATCAAACAACTTTAAGGGACAGCGTTGTAAGTTATGGAACGGAATTATTAGGAACTCCCTATGTTGCCGCGGGTTGTTCTACTAATGGATTTGATTGTTCGGGATTTGTATATTATGTCTTCAAGCATTTTAAAATTGAGGTTCCACGTAGTTCGCCACAATATAAGAATTTTGGAAAAGAAGTTCCAATTAATAACGTAAAGAAAGGCGATATCTTAGTGTTTTTAAGTCCAACCAACAATGTCATCGGTCATCTCGGCATTGTTACAAATCCAAAAGGAATGGACAGCGATTTTATTCATTCTACTTCAGGACGCGAAATGAAAGTGGTTATTACAAGTCTAAAAGTAGAGGGCTATAAACAAAGATTTGTAAAAGCAATAAGTGTACTTAATTAAAAATGCCTACTAACATTTCTTTTAGTAAATCTCCATGTGGAAGAGCATTCGCACCAACGCCTTTACTTTTCACATCCACATTTCGTAAAGTTCCAATGATGGCACTTATTTTTTTCATTGGGTAATTATGTGCAGCTGAAATGTAATCGTTAACAAAAAAAGGACTTACTCTTAAAACCTTGGCTACATTGTTTGCCGATTTATCTTTTAAACCATGGTATTGCAGCAAAGCTGAAAAGAAACTAAATACTAATCCGTTGGTCATTACAAGGGGATTGTCCTTTTGGTTTTGAGCAAAATAATTGGCAATTTGATAGGCTTTCAGTTGGTTTTTCTCGCCAATTGCTTTCCGAAATTCAAATACATTGAAATCTTTACTAAATCCAATATTTTCTTCAATATGATGCGGCGTAATAGTGCTTCCTTTTGGCAAGATGATTTCCAGTTTACTTAATTCGTTTGCAATTCGGCTCAAATCATTCCCCAGAAATTCTACTAGCATCGCCATCGCTTTAGGCTCAATTCCGTAATCTCTGCCTTGCAAAACTCTTTTAATCCACTCCCCGACTTTGTTGTCATACATCTTTTTACTTTCGTAAAGCAATCCATTTTTTTCTAGGGTTTTGACAAACTTCTTGCGCTTATCTAGTGTTTTATATTTGTAAGCAAATATCAAAACCGTACTAGGCAGTGGATTTTCGGCATATTTCTCAATTTGGTCAATAGTTCTCGAAAGTTCTTGTGCTTCTTTTACAATAACCACTTGTCGCTCCGACATCATTGGATACCGTTTCGCATTCGAAACAATTTCATCAACAGTAGTGTCACGGCCATATAGCACCATTTGATTAAATCCTTTTTCGTCTTCTGTTAACAGATTGTTTTCCAGATATTCCGTAATTCTATCAATATAATACGGCTCTTCACCCATCAAAAAATAGATTGGTTTGATTTTGCCAGCTTTGATGTCGTTGATTATTTTTACTACTTCTTCCATTTTATGGAATTTTGAATTTTAAATTTTGAATTTTAAATTACATTTGCTTTATGCAAAAACTTAATTTTCCATCCTTTTCATTTCGCTTCAAAAATAGTGAAAATAAAGTGTCTATTTTTGATGACATCAGGAAAAAGTTTATCATTCTTACTCCCGAAGAATGGGTGCGACAACACACGGTTCAATTTCTATTAAAAGATAAAAATTATCCTAAAGCATACCTTAATGTCGAAAAATTAGTCAAAGTCAATGACATCAACAAGCGCTATGATATTGTTGTTTTTTATCCGGATGGCAATTTTTTTCTTTTGGTGGAATGCAAGGCGCCCGAAGTAAAAATTTCACAAGACACATTCGATCAAATTGCGCGGTACAACCTAAAGTTGAAAGCCGAATACCTAATGGTAACTAACGGACTAAATCATTACTTTTGTCAAATGGATTTCGAGAACGAATGTTATATTTTTCTAGAAGAATTACCTGCTTTTTCAAATAACCAAATCCACAAATAACCAAACAAACCTTGAAAAAAATAGCTGTCGTTATATTAAATTGGAATGGAGCAAAATTATTAGAACAATTTCTGCCTTCAATTATGGCGTATTCTGATAAGGCGAACGTTTATGTTGCGGACAATGCTTCTACAGATAATTCGATTGCGTTTATAAAACAGCAGTTTCCCTCTATTACAATTATTCAAAATGATGCAAATTATGGTTTTGCTAACGGATACAATAGCGCTTTGCAGCAAGTTGAGGAAGAGTATTATGCACTAGTAAATTCAGATATCGAAGTTACAGAAAATTGGCTAAATCCTATTCTATCGATTTTTGATTCGGAATCTACTATCGCGATTATTCAACCCAAAATTTTAGATTACAAAAACAAAGAATATTTTGAATATGCTGGAGCAGCAGGCGGTTTCATCGATAAATATGGTTATCCGTATTGCCGTGGCCGGCTATTTGGCACCATAGAAAAAGACAACGGACAATATAATGACGAACTAGAAATTTTCTGGGCAAGCGGTGCTTGTTTTTTCATCCGTAAAGAAATTTATAGAAAATTGAATGGTTTTGATGGTGATTTCTTTGCGCATCAAGAAGAAATCGATTTGTGTTGGCGGGCATTTAATTTAGGCTACAAAGCCAAATACACTTCAAAATCGGTGGTGTATCATGTTGGCGGAGCAACTTTAAACGAAAGCAATCCCAAAAAAACATTGTTGAATTTTAGAAATTCATTGTTGATGTTAACCAAAAACTTACCTGAGAACAAACTGTTTCTTATCCTTTTCGCGCGTCTCTTGCTGGATGGCGTTGCCGGAATTCAATTTATATTGAAAGGTAAATTTTCTCATTGTTGGGCAATTGTTAAAGCCCATTTTTATTTTTTCCTTCTGATAAACAAAACGTTAAAGAAAAGAAACGCACCACAATTGGAAAACTATTATCGGTCGAACAGCATTGTTTACAAGTACTTTGTTAAAAGCGGCACTGTCTTTGAGTAGCATTTTAACAAGAGTTTATCATTCAATAAACCCTTAAAACTTAAAATAAACCGTATTTTTGTTAAAATTTAATCCTCTTATTTATGAAAAAAGTAATTTTTGCACTTTCGTTAGTCGCGTTGACACTAACCTCGTGCGGTACTAAGAAAAAGATTGCTGCTTTAGAAGCACAAAACAAAGAATGTCAAGATTTATTGAATTCGACTACAGTTAAATTGAATTTGTGTCTGTCTGAAAAAGATGCGATGTCAAAACAAAATGACTATCTGAAACAAAATAATTCAGATTTGATAAACAGCTCAAAAGAAATGACTGTTTTAACTACTAAAGGTGCTTCTAACCTTGAAAAATCATTGGAAAGTTTAAAAGAAAAAGATCTTAAAATATCACGTCTTCAAGATGCGTTAACAAAAAAAGACAGTGTTACATTGGCTTTAGTTACGAGTTTGAAAAGTTCAGTAGGTATTTCTGACCCAGATATCGAAATCAACGTAGAAAAAGGTGTTGTATTCATCTCTATTGCTGATAAATTATTGTTCAAAAGCGGAAGTTACGTAGTTAGTGACCGTGCAAAAGAAGTTTTAGCTAAAGTGGCTAAAGTGGTTAACAGTCGTCCAACATTTGAATGTATGGTTGAAGGTCACACCGATAACGTTCCATTCACAGGAAATGCAGTATTGCTAGACAACTGGGATTTAAGTGTAAAACGTTCAACAGCTATTATTAGAGTATTGACAAAAGATTTAGGTGTAAAACCATCTCAATTAATTGCAGCTGGTAGAGGCGAATTTGTTCCTTTAGTTGAAAACACTTCAGCGGATAATAGAGCGAAAAATAGAAGAACTCGTATCGTAGTATTACCGAAAATAGATGAATTCTACGAAATGATTGAAAAAGAAATGAAGAATCAGAAGAAGTAAGCAGAAGGCAGTAGCAGTTTGCAGTATATATTTATAAAAAACGTCCTAAATAATTGGGACGTTTTTTTTAATCAATTCCATAATTACCGGGTAAGACACCGCCAAATTTATTTTGAGTCATGTTCCCAATGAACATAATACTTTCGATATTGGAGTTGTTCCCGAATCTATCAATAAAAAAAGTATCCGTTCCGAAAATTATTTTTGATTGTTCCTTACCATTAAACAACAAATTATATTCGGCAATTTTGAATTTATCCAAACCCTCATAAGTCTTGATTATAGTGATTTTTTTAAAGTCTGATTCATCTGAAATTATAAAATATTCAGAAGCATCGACCGCAAATTTTCCTTGAAATAGTATGAAATTTTGTTTATTCCAAACACCGTTTGACAAATTTCTAAAGAAATGCAACTGAGAACCTTGATAGCATTTTTCTCTTTCTTTACGGACTTTAGAATCCGTTTTCATCTCTTCAAATCTTGATAAACCTGCATAAAAGCATTTGGTAACATCATAACTATTCATGCTAATTGTCCAAAAGTTGACTTCAAAATCTACTAATTCGTAATTGATTTTATATCCTAAAATAGTGTTGTAAATTAATAATGGTTTATCCGAAGAAGCTTTTAATGTTTTAGTCTTTTCATTATAATCGAAATCAATATCATCTTCATTTTGGATGATTGCTTTTCTTCCATATTTGGTTTTTCCTAAAAACTGTTCTTTGAATAATTTCATTTTTTCAGCTCTTGAAAATCGGTCCTTTTTTATAACGACTTCTTTCAGTGCGTTTATTGATTCTTTGAGAACAACTATCAACTCTGTATCTGAATCAAAGTCTTTTGTGTATTGGGTTTGGTATCCAATATAGCTAATAGCTAGAATACTATTAATTTTCGCACCATAGTTAAGCCTAAAATTCCCATTTTCATCAGTGGTAGTGGCAATAGTAGTTCCGTCAAAATAAACATTTGCTCCGGGCAATGAATTGTTATTTTCATCAAAAACTTTCCCTCTAAGGGTCTGAGAAAATGAAAAATTGGAAATAAATAACAGACAAAAAAGTAGAAATCTATTCATATAAAATTAAAAAATATCAGGATCGCCTTTTCCCTCACGGACAATAATAGGCTCATATCCTGACAAATCAATTATAGTCGAACCCACATTATCTCCGTAACCGCCATCGATAACTAGATCTACCAAATGTTGCCATTTCTCAAAAATTAGTTCTGGATCTGTCGAATATTCTAAAACAGCATCTTCATCATGAATAGAAGATGACACTATTGGGTTGCCTAATGCTTTTACAATGGCAATAGCAATGTTGTTATCGGGCACACGAATACCAACGGTTTTCTTTTTACGGAACTCTTTCGGCAAATCATTATTACCTGGTAAAATGAAAGTATATGGACCCGGTAATGTGCGTTTCAAAATTTTAAAAGTAGCCGTATCAATCTGTTTCACATAATCTGAAATATTGCTCAAATCACTACAAACGAAAGAAAAATTAGCTTTCTCCAATTTAATTCCTTTGATTTTTGCAATGCGTTCTAAGGCTTTAGTATTGGTAATATCACAACCCAATCCATAAACCGTGTCCGTTGGATAAATCACCAAACCGCCATTTCGCAAAACGTCAGCCACTTTTTTGATTGCGGCTTCGCTAGGTTTGTCTTCGTATATTTTTATAAATTCGGCCATTTTTTAGACTACTTAGATTTGTTAGATTTGTTAGATTTGTTAGAGCTTGAAATTTAGAAATGTTCCATTTAATCAATTACATCCAACTTTGCAAAGCGAAGCAATAATTTCTTAATTCCGCCTACTTCAAACTTAATTTCTGCTTTTTTATCTGCACCAACGCCTTCTAAATTCAGGATTTGACCTTTACCGAAACGTTCGTGTATCACAACATTTCCAATCGTTAATGTACTATCAAAAAGATTGGTATTACTTGGCGAATTCCCCGAAACAGGTTTCAATTTACGAATATTTAACGATGAAACAGGTTCTTCTCCGTACTTTTTTGGGGGCGTTCCCGCTATTGGTTTTTCAGAGCGAAATTTTGATTTATCGACGTCACCAAAAATATCCAAATCGATTGTTGGTTTGTACCGATACCCGTTATCGACTGGATTTATGTATTCCAGATACTCATCTTTTATTTCTTCAATAAAACGCGAAGGTTCGCTATCCACCAGTTTTCCCCAACGGTATCGCGATTGCGCATAGGTTAAATAGGCTTGATGTTCGGCACGAGTTAAGGCCACATAAAACAAACGCCGTTCTTCTTCCAATTCACTTCGCGTATTCATACTCATTGCACTGGGGAACAAATCTTCTTCCATTCCGACAACAAAAACATACGGAAATTCCAATCCTTTAGCCAAGTGAATCGTCATTAGCGCCACTCTATCATCATCGCCAGTATCTTTGTCTAAATCAGTTGCTAAAGCTACATCTTCAAGAAATTCGGATAAGGCACCACGTGCCCCATCAATCTCTCGCTGTCCTTCGATAAAGTCTTTGATACCGCCCATTAAGGTTTCTATATTCTCAACTCGGGCAATGCCTTCGGGAGTTCCATCTTTTTTAAGTTCCTGAATCAATCCCGTTTTCTTAGCAACATGTTCGGTTAAAACAAAGGCATCTTGTTGCTGATTAATAACTTGAAAACTCTTAATCATCGTGACAAAATCTTCGAGTTTTTGTTTGGTTCTCGAATTCAATTTCAAATCAATTTTATCAATGTGCTCCATTACTTCAAAAATAGAACGCTTGTAATGATTGGCAGCGACAGTTAATTTTTCAACCGTCGTATCGCCAATGCCACGTGCAGGATAATTGATAACCCGAATCAACGCTTCTTCGTCCTTTGGATTGATAACCAATCGCAGATAACACAAAACGTCTTTGATTTCCTTTCGTTGATAGAACGACAATCCACCATAAATTCGATAAGGAATGTCTCGCTTACGCAACGCATCTTCCATGGCACGCGATTGGGCGTTGGTACGATACAAAATGGCAAAGTTTCCGTTCATCATCTGGTTTCGCATCTTTTGTTCGAATATTTCTCCGGCTACAAATCGGCCTTCTTCTCCATCCGTAACACTGCGGTGGACTTTTATTTTGGCACCATAATCGTTAGCCGTCCAAACCACTTTATCTAACTTGGTTTTGTTTTTATCGATAATCGAATTGGCCGCTTCCACAATATTTTTTGTCGAACGGTAATTCTGTTCCAAACGATACATTTTCACATTTTCATAATCCTTTTGGAAGTTCAAAATGTTGTTGATGTTGGCACCACGAAACGCATAAATACTCTGCGCATCATCGCCCACGACACAAATATTCTGAAACCGATCCGACAAGGCTTTTACGATTAAGTATTGCGAATGATTGGTATCTTGGTACTCATCTACCAAAATATATCGGAAACGGTCTTGATATTTAGCTAAAACATCAGGAAAACGGTTTATAAGTTCATTGGTTTTCAATAACAAATCATCAAAATCCATGGCGCCTGCTTTGAAACAGCGTTCCACATAATTTTGGTAAATTTCACCCAATCGTGGCTTTTTGCTCATCGCATCCGCTTCTTGTAATTCGGGATTATTGAAATACGCTTTTACAGTAATTAAAGAGTTTTTATAAGATGAAATCCGACTGAAAACCTGCTTTGGTTTGTAAATATCTTTATCCAATTGCATTTCCTTGATAATTGCAGATATTAATCGGACACTATCCTGAGAATCATAAATCGAAAAGTTAGAAGGATAACCCAATTTATCGGCTTCACTTCTTAGAATTCGAGCAAAAACAGAGTGAAAAGTTCCCATCCAAAGGTTCTTCGCTTCGTTTGTTCCTACAATATCAGAGATACGCTTTTTCATTTCACGTGCCGCTTTATTGGTAAATGTCAATGCTAGAATATTAAACGCATCGACACCCAAACTCATCAAATAAGAAATACGCACTGTTAAAACTCGCGTTTTCCCCGACCCAGCACCCGCAATAATAATCATGGGGCCGTCTTTTTGAAAAACAGGTTCTTGTTGGGCTTCGTTAAGCTGAGAAATGTAGTGTTGCATTTTTTAAAAAGTCGCTAAGTATCAGAGTTGCAAAGTTGCAGGATAATTTAAATCTGTGTCAACAAATTTAATGTTACTAATGATTAAAAGCAATAAACTTTTAGCTCTATTTCTATTATATTTGTCAACAATTTTAGTAAATTTCAAGATGAGTATAGATAAATTAGTAGAAGTCCTTTTGTATGCCGTTCCATCATTAATTACGGGTGGAGTAGCCTATTATTTATTTGACAGTTATTTTAAAGACCAACAAAACACGAGACGTTGGTTATTGCAAAAAGACAATCAAAAAGAAGCATTACCCTTACGCTTGCAGGCTTATGAAAGACTGGCTTTGCTTTTAGAACGTATCAATCCGGCAAAATTATTGGTTCGCGTTGCACCAATAAATGACGATAAAGTAGCTTATCAGAATCTTTTAATACAGCATATCGAACAAGAATACGAGCACAACATAACCCAGCAAGTATATGTTACGGATGATTTGTGGACAATGCTTTTGACAGCTAAAAACACGATCATTCAAAACATCAGAAAAACAACTTTGGATGCGTCTGTTACGAATGCAGATCAATTAAGAGAAAAGATTTTAAGCAATCTTCTGGATGGTCAATCGGCAAGTTCACTAGCGTTAAGCTTCTTAAAATCGGAAGTTAGTGAAATTTTAGGATGACAAAAAAGCCCCATTAAATGGGGCTTTTTTGTTATAAATTGTTGTTGTGACTAATTATCTCGAATGACGTGAGCCACGCCAGTAATGGTTCTTGTTATACCACCGAATTCGGGGTCAAAATACGTTCCGCTAAAAGTCATGTCTATGTATTGACCAATCGCGCCAACCTGATTCAAATTAAACTGAATGGTGTTAGTTGTCGTTGAGCTAATATAACCAAAACTACCACCTTCCAATGAAAATTGAGCTGTAGTATAAATACCTGGAACATTCGTTGTTCCCCCAATATACAAACCACTTTGATCGTTATTGTAAGCATTGAGGTAAAAACCATTTGTATTTGGAGTTCCTGTTCCGGATGCACCACCACTCACTTGTTGGATTAAAAATACCGTAGGATTATTATCAATTTGGTAAGAAATAAATTCATCCACTGCTGTACAAGCCTGAAGGTTACCGATATTGGTTATTGGTGCCGTAAAGTTATAAGCAATAGAATCTGTTTGTTGCAGATTTTCAATATCAAAACCTTTTAAGGTAAAATCCGTATTGCTTGCACAATAAATCTCGTTGAAGCTAAAAACTCCATTTGTTATCGCAGCAACAGCCCCGTTACCATTTCTTGATAGATAAACGTATCCGTTTGTAACTGGAGTGTTGTCGCATTTTAATAAGGTTCCAACCACATTAGAATTCATTACATCACCTGATTCATTTATAATAATATTGGGTAGCACTGTATCTGTTGTAAATGGCCCGACAGTGGTTGAGAAAAGAATGTTGTTACCGCCACAAGAATAAAACGACGAATAAACATTGACTATCAACACTTGGTTTGCCGGTAAAATCCCGGATAGTTGTCCATTGCTATCTGTACTTCCCGAAGCATGGAAACCGGATGGATTCAAAATATTTATATATAAATTTGAAAGTGGATTTCCATTTGCATCAACAAAATTAAAAGTCAAAAGAATTGAAGAATTTGGGATATCACAATTCCACCAAGAAAAATGCGAAACTTCTCCAACATATTTAGTACCTAATTTAGTGGCAACACCATCTTCTTTCCAGTAGCCTCTTTCTTCATCAAAATGCCATAACGGAATAGTACTTGGAGCTGTTGCAATTTGGCTATCATCAATTTGTAAAGTTATTTCAGCTGTGTGTCCTTTTTTGATATTTAATTTTTGTCCACCACTACCGCGAAGTTCAACGTTAATCATCCCATAAGTTTCCAATGCTGCTTGTTGATTGGTTTCCGTTTGGGCGTATAACATTCCGGGCATCAATTTACTAATATTTTCATCGGATGGTAATAAATGAAACAGTGCGACTTGAACAGCACCTGAATAATCATTCCCATTCGCATCTTCAAAAGCGCCGTCAAAAACCACTTTAGTTCCTGAAGGCAAAGCTACTTCGCTTCCAACTCCAGATTGTACCGTTTGCACTGGAGTATTGGGCAACAACATGATTTTTACATTGTTTTTTCCAGAGGTAGGAACCATAGAACGTGAACCATCAATATAGCCAACTTTAGTTGCAGTTATATAAGCAAAACGCTCATATACATTGGCGCCATTGATAATGAAAACACCGTTAATGTCTGTTTGTGTTGTAGAAGAACCAATTTTAACAGTAACACCTTGCAAAGGATGATTGTCCGTATCTACTATTTGACCTATGAAGCTTCTACTAGCACTATTTCCAAAGTTTTCTAAAAAGTTGTCGTCTGAAGTTGAATTGTCATCATTTGGATCGCAACTTACATAAGCGATTGTGATAAATAATAAACTTAAAATAATTTGAATTTTTTTCATATCGTTTTGGTTTTGGTTTACACTAAAGATATAAAAAGGGATAATTGGTTGCGCAAGAACTTTTTTTTTATTTATTCAAATTTAGAAATTCCGTCTTTCATCCAACCAAAATACTCATCAATATTTGGTGTATAGCCAATTGGAGCATTTAGTTTTTCCTCTTTCAAATCGATTAAAACATAGAACGGTTGCGTATTGGTTTTGTATTTTGTGATGATGAATTCGGTCCATTTGTCACCAACAGTAATAATATCATTTCCTGTCTCTTTAGATACATATTGTTCGTTTTTTGGTAAATCTCTTTTGTCATCAACATATAACGAAATTAAAACCACATCGTTTTTCAACGAATTTAAAACTTTTTCATCCGCCCAAACATTGTTTTCCATCTTACGACAATTTACGCAAGCATAGCCTGTAAAATCTAACATAACTGGTTTGTTCACCGTTTTAGCATACGCCAAACCTTCAGCGTAGTCGGTAAAAACGGTTAAGCCATGGGGACCGATTTCAGCTCCTTCAGTTAAAATCCCTTTTTCTGATATTGAGCTGCTTCCGAAGAATCCCATTGGACTTTCGCTATACGTTTGCGGCGGCGGAAATGCGCTGATTAATTTTAATGGTGCTCCAAATAATCCTGGAATCATATAAACTGTAAATGCTAAAACTACTAATCCTAAAGATAATCTTCCGACAGAAATATGGGTTAATGGACTATCGTGAGGCGTCATGATTTTACCTAATAAATACAGTGCCCATGTACCGAAAATGGCAATCCATATTGCTAAGAAAACTTCTCTTTCTAACCAATGTAATTGCAATACTAAATCGGCATTCGATAAAAATTTAAATGCTAAAGCTAGTTCTAAAAATCCTAAAGAAACCTTCACGGTATTCAACCATCCACCTGATTTTGGTAACGAATGCATCCAGCTTGGAAACATGGCGAACAACATAAATGGCAATGCTAAAGCAGATGAAAAACCAAGCATTCCGATAATTGGTGCGATTCCACCTTTTGAAGCTGATTCTACTAAAAGAGTTCCAACAATAGGTCCTGTACATGAAAAGGATACAATTGCCAATGCTAGCGCCATGAATAAAATCCCAATTATTCCGCCTCTATCCGCTTGTCTGTCAACTTTATTTGCCCAAGAATTTGGCAACATAATTTCAAAAGCACCAAGAAAAGAAACTGCAAATACTACTAAAAGTACAAAGAAAGCCACATTAAACCATGGATTTGTTGAGAGTGCATTCAAAGCATCGGCACCAAAAATACCCGTAATGGCTAATCCTAAAACAACATAAATGGCAATGATAGAAATTCCGTAAAGAATGGCGTTTCGTTTTCCCTGAGCCGGATTTTTACTTTGTTTGGTGAAAAAGCTAACTGTCATTGGTATCATTGGAAAAACACAAGGTGTTAACAAGGCCGCTAAACCTCCAAGAAATGCTAAAAAGAAAATGGTTAACAAGCCTCTATTTTCCTCTTTTTCTGGAGATCTAGTTGCAACTTTTACTTCTGCTTTTACTTCTGCTTTTGGCGATTCACTAACTGAAAATTGGGATTGTGTACTCGTATCGGCTGGAATAGTAGCGATTGTTTCTTCAACAATTTTTCCCTGGTTTGGAAGGTCAAACTTAAATTTAAAATTATCGTTAATACAGCTTGTTTTGCAAACTTGATAATCAATACTTGCTTTTATTAATACGACTTTTGTATTCAGAATTTTTACTTTTTGAGTAAACTTTACGCTCTTCTCAAAATAATATTCATCCACTCCAAAAACATCATTGAACTGTTTTTTATACGGACTTTCTTTTACTTTACCAACCAATTCATAGTTGCCCTTAGTATCATCAAATTTAAATTCAGCTGGCAAAGGTCCGTCTTCTGGCGTAAATTGCGAATACACATGCCATTCAGGATCAATTTTTCCTTCCATAACCAAATTGAATTCGGTATCGGATATTTTCTCCACTTTGGAAGTCCATTTGACTGGTTTTATAATCTGTGCATTGGTATTTGCGAAAGCTAAAAGAAGTAAAAGGGAAAGTAGTAATCGTTTCATTATTGAAGTTGTATTTGTAGTATTTTAGTTGTTTGTTTTGTGACTTTAAATCGTTCGTCTTGTCTTTTACCAATAATCCAAACAATTTGATTGTGTGAACATAACAGCCAAGTTTCTGATTTTTCTATCAAAGAAAATTTTTCGTCTTTGAAATATTTGCTCAATTTTTTTGAACCGTGCATACCTAAAGGATAAAACAAATCGCCTTTACGCCATTTTCTAATTAACAAAGGAAACTGAAGTTTTTCTTCGTCGACAAATATAGTATTAGTTGACTGAACCGAAATGTCATCTACTTTACAAAAGTAAATTTTTAAGGGAAATTTAACTAGTTCTTGCTCTTTTTCAATCAAAAATTCTTCACTTTCTTCCGATTCTTGCTTCTGATAAATAATAAGTTCGTTTCTATCTTTTAACAATGAATGCTTTTGCGCATGGATTTGTTTTCCAGATTGTGCCGAAACTAAATCGGTAATCGAATCCCAATCCGTAAAGCCAAAAGGCTCCAGCCATTGGTACAAATACGCCTGATAGTTGGGCAATTGCATCAATTCGGACAAATTGATTTTCTTTTGGAAATCGACATCTTCCACAACTTTTCTATATACAATTCGAGACGCATCATCTACTAAAGTTTGGGCTTGTTGCAGATTAGAAATCGTACTTTCAAACGAGGGCAATAAACTTGGATTGAGTTCTTTTAAAACGGGAATCACATCGTGACGCAATTTATTCCGAAGGTATTTATCGGATGCATTGCTACTGTCTTCGCGCCATTGAATGTCATTTGCATTAGCAAAAACTTCAATTTCATCTCGCGAAAAAGGCAGTAACGGACGGATTATATTCCCGTTTTGTTGTGGAATTCCAGTCAAACCATCCAAACCAGAACCGCGTGTGAAATTGATTAAAAAGGTTTCCAAACTGTCATCTAAATGATGAGCCATCAGAATATAATCGTAATTGTTGATGATCAAAAGTGTATTGAACCATTCGTAACGCAGGTTTCTTGCCACAACTTGAATGGACAATTTGTGTTCGTCTGCGAATTTCTTGGTATCAAAATGATTTACAAATAACAAAATATCCAGTTTTTCACATTGGTTTTTCACGAAGTTTTCATCTTCATCACTTTCAGCGCCACGCAATTGAAAATTACAATGCGCGACTCTAATATCCAAATTCAATTGATGACATAATTCTAATAAAACCATACTATCAATTCCTCCGCTTGTTGCCAAAAGGAGTTTTTTTCCGTTCAAGAAGGAAAAATTTTTATTGATGTGGTTTTGGAATTTTGAAAGCATATTTTTTAGTAATTAGGGAAAAGGGATAAGTAAAAAGTAAACTATTCTTCTAATTTTTTAATTAGCGAATTTAGCATTTTTTCGACTTCTAAAGAAAGTTCTTTAATTTCTTTTAAATCATCCGTTTCAATGAACGAAAGATTAACTGCTATTTCTAATTGTGTTTGATTTTCATATAATGAGCCTCTAGCTATTTGTAAAAATCTCGAATAGTCTTTTTTGTAATTTCGACCATAACCTTCAGCAATATTAGAAGGAATAGAAACTGCACTTCGCTTAATTTGCGATGTCAAACCAAATTTTTCATCATTTGGAAGTCGAGTTATGAGTTGATAAATTTTTGTAACCAAATCCATTGATTTTTGCCAAACAATTAAATCTCTATAACTATTCATATTTTATGATTTTACTTTTCCCTTTCTTCTTTTCCCTTTTCTCTTTTCCCTTTTCCCTTTTCCCTTAAACTTAACTCAAAACTTCAAACATTGCTCTGGCTTTCAGCAGACATTCTTCGTATTCTTCTTCGGGATTTGATAAAGATGTAATAGCGCTTCCGACGGAAAACGACACGTATTTTTCTTTAGCATTGTATAAGATGCTGCGGATTACGACATTAAAATCGAAATCATTATCTGGAGTAAAATAACCGACTGCTCCGCTATATAAACCGCGTTTGGTTTCTTCGAGTTCTTCTATAATTTTCATAGCCGAAATCTTGGGCGCACCAGTCATGCTTCCCATTGGGAAAGTGGTTTTGATAATTTCTACAGCTGAAGTTGTATTTTCTACATTCGAAACAACCGTCGAAATCATTTGGTGCACTTGTTCAAACGTATATATTTTACACAATTCTTCCACTTTTACTGAACCTTTTGTGGCAGTATGCGATAAATCATTGCGAACCAAATCAACAATCATGATGTTTTCGGAGCGTTCTTTTGGGTTTTGTTCT
Source organism: Flavobacterium sp. (assembly GCF_029945805.1). GTDB lineage: Bacteria > Bacteroidota > Bacteroidia > Flavobacteriales > Flavobacteriaceae > Flavobacterium. Next base: position 166,248 of record NZ_JAQSDH010000035.1, on the reverse strand, counting down.
AATGCTATTTTGGAATTTTCATCTAAAGTTGCCTCTGAAAAACGTTTGGCTGTTCCTTTTATGGGTTGGGAAATGATTTTGTTTCCTGCCTTTTTTAGATAACGTTCTGGTGATGCAGAAAGTAAATACTGCATATCATTTTTAAAGAAAGTAGCAAACGGCGGTTTTGAAATACGATTTAGTTTCTGATAAATTTCTATTGGTTCGATTGTCGCATTTTCGGCATAAAATTCCATACAAAAATTCACTTCATAGATGTCGCCACGATGAATGTGTTCGAGCATATTTGAAATTTTGGAAATATAGTTTTCTTTAGAGACTCGCTGCTGCACCTCGACTGTGCTCGGCGTGACAATCTGTGTTTTGCTTTCCACATTCTGCAGATTAATTTCCTCAAAATCACTTTCTACTTCATCATCTACCATATTCAAATAGAGAATTTCCAATTGATTTCCATTCAATAAAAATAGTTTCTTCGGTTGAAAAAAGAATAAATCTGGAAAATGCAATCCATCAAAATTATTAGACTGTAAATGTTCTGTAGTATTCTTCAAATCATACGACAAATACCCAAAAAGCCAATCTTTGCTTTGTTGCTGGTATTGCTTTAATTCGTCAAATGCTTTGCTGAAATCGGTTTTTATCGAAGTAAACGCATCCACAGCCAAAGTACAATCGCAACTCGAATAGTTTTGTTTGTAGTCATTAGAATCCAAAAACACAACTTCACGAAACTGCTGTGACCATTGCAAAAGTTGTTGCTTAAAGTGCGTTGGATTATCAATAGTTCGGCTAATTTTTGTTCTCAAAAGTGAGTGTATTTAATGATTTTCAAATTTACAATAAAAATTATTCTTTCATTTCATATTGATTATCAATTTGTGGTCTGCTTTTTAGTAGGAAAGAAATAACGTTGAACAAGTAATTCATTTTAAAATTATTGATAGAAAAATACGCTCATTGTTTCCGAAAAATTAAGCGCAATTAATACCCTTTACAAATGAATGTAAAATGAAACACCTTTCAAAACTTGGTTTGGCATTGCTCTTATTCGGACTTGCCTTTGCGCGTAAACAAGCAGATTCGCTTGCCGATTCTAACGCTGAAGCTTCGGATGTTACTTCGACTGTAACCTCAACAATTTCTTCCAATGCGGCTGTTGAGAAAAAAGACAGTAATCGAAAATTTGTTCAAACCGCCGATTTAAAATTCAAAGTAAAAAACGTTGCTAAATCAACTTATGTGATTGAAAACATTGTTGGCAAAAATGGTGGATTCGTAACTTTCACGGATTTAAAAAGCAACAGTAGTGAAAAATCGGAAACAAAAATCAGTAAAGACAGTACGCTAGAAACTAACCGAATTACCGTTGATAATACCATCAGACTTCGAGTTCCGAATGCGAAATTGGATACCATTTTAGTTAGAGAAACCGAAAGTGATCAGAGTGTTTTGCAAAATCTAAACTTGGAAGATCAGGTCAGTTTTAGTACAGTTACTTTGTATTTGTACCAACGAGAAAGTATTCAGCAAGAAATTGTTGCTAATAAAAAAAATAGCAATGCCTATCTTCCAAATATTGGACTACAAATCGTGGATAGTTTAAAAACTAGTTGGTATATGATGAAAGCCCTACTTGCTTTTATATTTCAGCTTTGGTCATTAATTTTACTAACAATTCTAGGAATTATAGCGTATCGTAAATTTATCAAAAAATAACTGCTAGCAACTTGAAAATGAAATAAATAACTCAACTTAATCCATTAGTATTTATTTTGTTTAACTTTGGTATACTAACCAAAAATAATCAGCTATTATGAAAATCGCTACCATTATTGTTCGTGTTTTAATTGGCGCATTGCTTCTTTATGCATCTATCAGTTTCTTTTTAAAACTGATGCCAGAGAAAGTTGCCACTGGAGATTTTAAGGTATTCCAATTGGGTTTGGTAACTTCTACTTATTTAATGCCGTTGGCTAAAGGTATTGAGCTACTTTGTGGTTTATCATTTGTCATCGGAAAATATGTCACATTGGCTAACATAATTATTCTTCCGATAACCATCAATATTTTATTGATTAATTACTTTTTAGTTCCTGAGCAATTGCCACTTGCAATCGCTCTGTTTTTAGGAAACCTATTCTTAATTTATCGGTATTGGAATAATTACAAAACTGTATTTACTCCATAAAAAAATGCCTCTCATTTCTGAGAGGCATTTTTATTATAAAAGATTTAATTTAAATCAAATCGGTCAAGGTTCATTACTTTTGACCACACTTTAACAAAGTCTTTGACAAATTTTTCTTTGTTATCATCTTGTGCATATACCTCAGCATAAGACCTTAAGATAGAATTTGAACCAAAAACTAAATCAACTCGTGTTGCTGTCCATTTGGTAACTCCAGTTTTTCTGTCTACAATATTGTATAAATTTTCTCCAACTGAGTTCCAACTGTAATTCATATCTGTTAAATTTACAAAGAAATCATTGGTTAAAACACCTTCATTATTGGTGAACACTCCTTGTTTTGAACCTTTATAATTGGTGCCTAGCACACGCATTCCACCAATTAAAACTGTCATTTCAGGTGCTGTTAAGCCTAAAAGTTGTGCTTTATCTAGCATTAATTCTTCAGGTTCTACAACAAATTTTCTTTTCATAAAGTTTCTGAAAGCATCATTTGTTGGTTCTAAAACTTCAAATGATGCTGGATCAGTCATTTCGTCAGTTGCATCTCCTCTTCCTGCATAGAATGGAACTTTGACGTTAAAACCTCCATCTTGAGCGGCTTTTTCAATGGCTGCGCTTCCACCAAGTACAATTAAATCCGCAATACTAACTTTTTTGCTTAATCCAGATTGGATTTCAGTAAGTTTTGCTAGTACTTTTTGCAGTCTTTCAGGTTCATTTGCCATCCAATCTTTTTGTGGAGCTAAACGAATTCTTGCACCATTGGCGCCACCTCTAAAATCGGAACCTCTATAGGTTCTAGCGCTATCCCATGCAGTATTAATTAATTCAACTCTTGTCAAACCACTATTTAGTAACTTAACTTTTAATTCTTCAATTTCAGTTTCTGACAACGTGTAATTTACTGTCGGAATTGGATCTTGCCAAACTAATTCTTCTGTTGGCGCATCAGCACCTAGATATCTATTCTTAGGACCTAAATCTCTATGCGTTAATTTGAACCAAGCCCTTGCAAAAACATCATTAAAATAGGCTGGGTCTTTATGAAAACGCTCTGATATTTCTCTATAAATTGGATCCATTTTCATTGCCATATCAGCATCGGTCATGATAGGATTTCTTCTTTTAGAAGAATCAAAAGCATCAACAGGTTTGTCTTCTTCTTTAATATTTATTGGTTCCCATTGCCAAGCGCCAGCTGGACTTTTTTTCAATTCCCAATCATAAGTTAGCAATAAATGGAAATATTCATTATCCCAACGCGTAGGATGTGTTGTCCAAGAACCTTCTAAACCACTAGTTATTGTATTAGGGCCATTTCCACTTGGATTTAACCAGCCAAAACCTTGATCTTGAATTTCACCACCTTCTGGTTCTTTTCCTAATTTAGAGGCATCACCATTTCCGTGTGCTTTCCCAACGGTATGACCACCAGCAGTTAATGCACAAGTCTCTTCATCATTCATCGCCATTCGTTCAAAAGTAATACGAACATCATGAGCTGTTTTTAGAGGGTCTGGCACCCCGTCAACTCCTTCTGGATTTACATAAATTAATCCCATCATTACAGCCGCTAAAGGATTTTCTAAATCTCTTTCTCCGGAATATCTGCTGCCTTCACTTCCTGATTTTGCTAACCATTCTTTTTCTGCACCCCAATACACTTCTTTTTGCGGGTTCCAAATATCTTGACGTCCACCAGCAAATCCGAAAGTTTTGAAACCCATCGATTCATAAGCCATGTTTCCTGCTAAGACAATTAAATCTGCCCATGAAATTTTATTGCCATATTTTTTCTTGATAGGCCACAATAGACGGCGTGCTTTATCTAAATTCCCATTATCTGGCCAACTATTTATTGGCGCAAAACGCTGATTTCCTGTTCCACTACCGCCACGACCATCTGAAATTCTGTAGGTTCCAGCAGAATGCCATGCCAAACGGATCATTAATCCGCCATAATGTCCCCAATCTGCAGGCCACCAATCTTGACTATCCGTCATTAATTTTTTTAAATCAGTTTTTAATGCTTCTAAGTCTAATTTTTTAAATTCTTCGGCATAATTAAAATCACTTCCTAACGGATTTGTTTTTGAATCATGTTGACTTAGAATATCTAAGTTTAATGATTTTGGCCACCAATCTTGATTTTTAGTTGAATTTACTGAAACATCATCTTTTTGATTAAAAGGGCACTTACCTATCGTTGAATCATTTTCCATGGTATATTATTTATGTTGCTATAAAATTACATTTTCTGATGTCCAAAATTAATGATAACTATCATGTTTTACGATAGTTTTTAATTATATATTACTATTTACAAATTGGCAAAACTTATATAAAAAAAGTACCAAAGTATATATTTGCTACTTTATTCCGAATGCCTACTGGTGATTCTCCTCTTACTATCAAATCTTTTATATATTTGTTTCTTTCTAAACCAAAATCAAAAGAATGTTATTATCCAAACTATTTCGAAAAAAATCAACCGCTATAATTGTAAAACAAGGCGGTGATGGAGAATCACACGGCTTACACAAAGTTTTAAACGTTAAAGATTTGACTTTCTTTGGTATTGCAGCGATTATAGGTGGTGGTACTTTTAGTGCTATTGGCAATGCCTGTTTCTCAGGCGGTCCAGCCGTAGTTTTTTTATATGCTATTTGTGCTGTTGCTTGTGGTCTAACGGCTTTATGTTATGCCGAATTTGCCTCGCGCGTCCCAGTTTCGGGAAGTGCATATACTTACGCTTATGTTTCTTTTGGAGAATTATTTGCTTGGATTATTGGATGGGCCTTGATAATGGAATATTCTATCGGAAACATTTATATTGCTTTTTCTTGGAGCGGCTATTTTACCAATTTACTCGAAAGTTTCCACCTTCATCTACCGGAATGGCTTACGATAAACTACAAATCAGCTCAAGATGCCATTCTAGCCAATAAAGCTGGAGAAGGAATGACTGCATGGCAAACTGCTCCTACGTTAAATGGCTTCCGAATCATATTTGATTTGCCCGCAGTAGTGATTAATATGCTGATTACATATTTGGTTTATCGCGGCACCAAAGAGTCTAAAAACTTTAGTAATATAATGGTTTACATAAAATTAGCCATAATTGCCTTGGTAATAATTGTCGGTGCATTTTATATTGACATAGAGAATTGGACTCCTTTTATGCCTAATGGTTTTGGTGGTGTAATGGGCGGTGTGTCCGCTGTGTTCTTTGCCTATATCGGTTTTGACGCTGTATCAACATTGGCAGAAGAAAGCAAAAATCCGCAACGTGATTTGCCTCGTGGAATGATGTATTCACTGGTTATTTGTACGGTGGTTTATATTATTCTGGCACTTGTTATAACGGGAATGGTTTCCTATAAACTTTTGGGTGTAAGCGATCCATTGGCTGAAATTTTTGCATTAAAAGGAGTTAAATGGATGTTATTCATTGTATCTATTGCTGCTGTTGTGGCAATGACTAGTGTTTTATTAGTATTCCAGATGGGACAACCCAGAATTTGGATGACCATGAGCCGTGATGGTTTGATGCCAAAGAAATTCTCTGAAATACATCCAAAATATAAAACACCAAGTTTTGCTACCATTGTCACCGGTTTGGTTGTTGGAATTCCGATATTCTTCACAGACGAAAACTTTGTATTAGACTTCACCAGTATCGGTACTTTATTTGCTTTTGTGTTAGTTTGTGGTGGTGTATTATTACTATCTCCGCAAAGCGAAGCAGAATTAGTAGAACGCGCTACCAAAGGAAAATTCAGAATTCCGTATGTGAATTCAAAATTCATATTCCCATTGCTTTGCCTTGCAACTATTGGTGTTGTTCAGTATTATTTACCCACCTATTTCAGTGAAACATTTGATTTTTCGGGAGATAAAATTGCGACTAATATCACGTTGGTCGTATTCTTTATTCTTTGTATCGTGATGGCTGTTTTAGCCTTTTGGAAAAACCTTTCGCTACTGCCGTTATTGGGGTTAATTTCCTGCTGTTATCTACTGACAGGAATGGCTGTGTCCAACTGGAAATGGTTTGGCATCTGGTTGGTAATTGGATTAGTAGTGTACTTTATGTATGGTTTTAAAAATAGCAAACTGAATAAAAAACAAGCATAAAAAAATCCCAATTTCATAATGGATTCGTTCGTACTTGATTGGGAGTTGTAAATTTTGCCTAACAAACTAAAAAAGAAGAATAGGAACAATATTAAAAACTGCACTTTATTTTTCAACAAAAAAAATCCGTTAAAGAATAGTCTCTAACGGATTTTCTGCGCATTCTGATTTTTTTTAAAATCATAACCCACTTTTGCTTTAAACAGCCAGTTACTGTCCTTCTTATTTAAATTTAGTGGTTTTTACCAATTGCAAAAGGATAAATCTCTTCTTAACGGTTACTTTAAATAATACTCAGATTTGCATATTAAGGGATAACTTTTACTGTAAAAGCTTCTCCGCTTTGAACATTGTCTTCATTGTTTTTTAATAACAATTTCTTCTAATATTCTAAACCAAAGCTACGAAATGTATTTTTAATTTTTATTGATTTTCAATAATTTAACAGTATAAAAAAGCATTTTATCAGTTCTTGTATGCTTATACGTATTAATATAAAATAATTCTAAAACTTCTCTTATATTTGATATTAAGAGGAGAATGTCCAGTGGACATTCGGTTTTAAAAATCCTTATTTTCTTTGACTCGAAAATTCAAATAAAAACTGTAATTTTGTGACACAAAAATTTAAACAATTAACCACATATAGCATTATGAGTTCATTTGACGTAGTCATTATAGGTTCTGGCCCAGGAGGATATGTTTCAGCAATCCGTTGCGCCCAATTAGGTTTCAAAACCGCTATCATAGAAAAATATTCAACTCTAGGAGGCACTTGCCTTAACGTAGGTTGCATTCCATCAAAAGCCTTATTGGCATCCTCACATCATTACGAAGAATTACAGCATTTTGCCGATCACGGAATTGAAGTTTCGGGCGAAGTAAAAGTGAATTTGGAAAAAATGATTGCGCGCAAGCAAGCCGTGGTTGATCAGACTTCGGGCGGTGTGAAATTTTTAATGGATAAAAATAAAATCACCGTTTTTGAAGGACTAGGTTCGTTTGTAGATGCTACTCATGTCGCTATTGCGAAAGCGGATGGCACTTCAGAAACGATTGAAGGCAAAAACATAATTATTGCAACTGGTTCAAAACCATCCAATTTACCTTTCATTAAATTAGACAAAGAACGAATTATCACTTCAACAGAAGCCTTAAAATTACCAGAAGTTCCTAAACATTTAGTCATTATTGGTGGTGGTGTTATCGGAATTGAATTGGGACAAGTATACCTTCGTCTAGGTGCACAAGTTTCGGTTGTGGAATATATGGACCGAATTATTCCAGGAATGGATGCTAGTTTGTCTAAAGAATTGACTAAAGTGCTGAAAAAACAAGGCATGAAATTCTATACATCACACAAAGTACAATCTGTCGATAGAAAAGGAAAAACAGTTACGGTCAAAGCCGAAAATGCCAAAGGTGAAATTCTATCTCTTGAAGGCGATTACGCTTTAGTATCTGTGGGTCGTCGCCCGTATACTGACGGATTGAATGCTGATAAAGCTGGTGTCAAAATTACAGAACGCGGAATGGTTGAAGTAAATGATCATTTACAAACCAATGTTCCTAACATATATGCAATTGGAGATGTGGTTCGTGGCGCGATGTTAGCGCACAAAGCGGAAGAAGAAGGAGCAATGGTTGCCGAAATTATAGCAGGACAAAAACCACATATCGATTACAATCTAATTCCTGGAGTGGTTTATACATGGCCCGAAGTGGCTGCTGTTGGAAAAACTGAAGAACAATTAAAAGAAGCTGGAGTAAATTACAAAGCAGGAAGTTTTCCTTTCAAAGCGTTAGGAAGAGCACGTGCTGGTGGCGATTTAGATGGTTTCGTAAAAATATTAGCCGATGCAAAAACGGACGAAGTTTTAGGCGTTCACATGATTGGTGCGCGTTGTGCCGATTTGATTGCTGAAGCAGTAACTGCAATGGAATTCAGAGCTTCGGCTGAAGATATATCTAGAATGTCGCACGCACATCCAACATTTGCTGAAGCTATTAAAGAAGCAGCATTGGCGGCAACGGACAATAGAGCATTGCATGTTTAATTAGAATTCTTAGATTTTAGATATAAAACCAACTCAATTGAGTTGGTTTTTTTGTGGTTTATAGTATTTTTTTTTGAGCCAAAAAGCAACATTTACCAAGAGTATCAATGCAGGAACTTCAACTAAAGGCCCAATTACTCCAGCGAAAGCTTGTCCGCTATTAATTCCGAAAACACCAATGGAAACGGCAATAGCCAATTCAAAATTATTTCCTGAAGCTGTGAAAGATAATGCAACAGCATCACGATAATTGGCACCAATTTTCTTTGAAACGAAAAACATCAAGAAAAACATAATTCCAAAGAAAATAACTAATGGAATTGCTATTCTAATAACATCCATCGGTAAATCAACAATTATTTCCCCTTTTAAACTAAACATAATTACAATTGTAAAAAGCAACGCTATCAACGTAATTGGAGAAACAAAAGGAATAAACTTTTGATTAAACCATTTATCACCTATAAATCTTTTTATCAAATAGAGACTTGCAACAGCTAACGCAAACGGAATTCCTAAATAAATTCCAACAGTTTTGGCAATTTCTGCAACCGTAATATTCAATTCTAAACCCTTAATTCCGAATAAAGGCAACATAATTTCTAAATAGAAATAAGCGTACAAACTAAAAAAGAACACTTGCAACAAACTGTTAATTCCTATTAAACCAGCTGTTAATTCACGATTTCCTTCGGCTAATTCATTCCAAACAATTACCATTGCAATGCAAGGCGCAATTCCGATGATAATCAAACCCGTCATGTATTCTGGATAGTCTTTCAAGAAGAAAGTAGCTAATAAAAACATTAAAAATGGTCCAAAAATCCAAGTGATAAAAAAAGAAGCCGTTAACAATTTTGGCTTTTCAAACATCAATGGAATTTTTGAAAAATCGATTTTAGTTAATGGCGGATACATCATCAAAATCAATCCAATTGCTAACGGAACATTAGTAGTTCCAGAAGAAAATGAATTAATAAAATCCGCTGAATTTGGAATAAAATAACCAATTGAAACTCCAAGTACCATCGCTAAAAATATCCAGAGCGTTAAATACTTGTCTAAAAATCCTAATCGTTTTTTCATTTTATCGCTTCGTTATTTGAGAAAAAACAAAGTACATTTCCGAAGCTATTTCCAAACTTCTTTCAGCATATTTTTCGTCCATAACTGCTGTTCCATCAAAAACTTTTGGATCTTCATATCTTATTGGTAATCTAACTTCTGCACCAGCAATAAAAGGGCAATTTTCATCAGCAGACGAACAAGTAATTATAGCAGCAAATTTTGATTCTGGATTAAAAGCAGCATCAAAAATCTTTGAAAAACAAATGATTGGATGAGCGTTCATATTATATTTTACAGCATAAACTGGATTACTTTCTGAACTCAATTTTTCAATTTTAAATCCTTGATTCGTTAAAGTTTCAGCTACTTTTGGAAATAGTGCTGTAGCATCCGTTCCGCCAGAATAACAAAAAACGTTTGAAACTTGAAAATGAAACGCCATGGTTTGTGCCCAAATTTGAGACAAATGACTTCTACGTGAATTGTGTGTGCAAATGAAATTTAAACGAATTTCTTCTTGACTATTTACTTTATGCTGAACGTATTCGACTAATGAATTCAATAGTTCTTTTCGTTCTTCTGAAATTTTAAATTCAGAAACTAAAGCAATATTTGCTAGTATAGTACTATTCATTTTTTAGATTTTTATATTAACAACAACCCGATTCTGGAGTACAACAAGATGTTTGTTTTGGTTTCCACTCGCCTATTTTAACTTTTGGTTTTTCTTCAGGAATTCCGCATTTATCTTTTGCCAAACAATCGGTTAGTTTCGATTTTAATTGAAAATTAGTTCCGTCAAAATCCAAATCAAATTTTCCAATGGTTTCCTTCATTTGATATTCTACTTCAATTTCTAAATCTGGAATTTGAAGTTTTTCTTCTGATAATTCAATTATATGAACCAATTTTTCTGGATGCAATCTGTGATCGTAATCATTTGCTTCCCATAACTGAAAATTGGCAACTTCTTCGTTACGAACTGTTCCACCACAATCGATGAAATTTTTGGTAACCTTTCCTACTTCTGTTACATGAAAATGAGTAGGAACTAATTCGCCATTAGGCAATTGAAACGCAATGGTTTCTAAATTTTTTAAATGATTTTTAATTTCTGATAATTTCATAATTAGATTTTTTTTAGACTTCTTAGATTGTTAGACTTCTTAGATTATTAGATTTTTACCTTTTTACCTTTTTATAATCTAAGTTGTCTAAAAGGTCTAAAAGGTCTAAGTTGTCTTTTATTAACAACATTTATTTTTTAATTTATGACGAATCATCCCAAAATGATTTTCGATTTTGTCAATAGTGTCTGGATTAATACAATAACAAATTGCCGTTCCTTCGATGGTTCCTTTTATAATACCCACATTTTTCAATTCTTTCAAATGCTGCGAAATTGTAGGTTGCGCCAATGGCAACTCGTTTACAATATCGCCACAAATACACGAATCCACCGTCAATAAATAATCCACAATAGCAATTCGTGCCGGATTAGACAGTGCCTTAAACAAGTTGGCCATTTCATTTTGTTCTACCGAAAAAGAATCTGATTTTGATGCTCCCATATCATAAATTATTATATTGCAATATTACGATATAACAATCTATTTCACCAAATTAAAAGTGTTAAAATTGGTTTACTTCTAATTTACACAACAAAATCTTTAGCACGAAGTTTCACTTTTTTTTACTACTTTTGACACTCAAAAAAACATCCAATCATGGCTTCAATAACATTAGGCGGAAACCCAATAAACACCATTGGTGACTTACCAAAAGTAGGTGCTAAAGCACCCGATTTTCAATTAGTAAAAACGGATTTATCTACCGTAACTTTAGCAGATTTTGCAGGTTCAAAAGTAGTGTTGAATATTTTTCCAAGTATCGATACGGCGACTTGTGCGACTTCGGTACGAACATTTAATGCCGATGCAAGCAAATTAGCGAACACTAAAGTTTTATGTATTTCACGTGATTTGCCTTTTGCACAAAACCGCTTTTGTGGTGCGGAAGGATTAGAAAATGTAATTAATTTATCTGATTTTAAAACCGGAAGTTTTGGCAAAGACTACGGTTTAGAAATTGCGGACAGTGCTTTTAGTGGTTTACATTCGAGAGTAGTTATTGTTTTAGATGAAAATGGAATAATAAAATACACGGAACAAGTAGCTGAAATAGCGAATGAGCCGAATTACGAATTAGCTTTAGCTGCACTATAATGATATGGAAAGAGATAAATCTTTTGTAACAGGACGAATAAAAAGTGTGCGCTACACGGTCATCGGCGCTCATAAACTAATCACCACAGAACACAGCGTGATGGTTCAATCTTCAATTGCTGTTCTGTTGATAATTGCTGGATTTTATTTCAATATCTCACGAGAAGAATGGATGATGCAGATTCTAGCAACCGGTTTGGTTCTTGCCGTGGAAGGTTTGAATACCGCAGTGGAAAAGATTTGTGATTTCATTCATCCGGAATACCATGAACGAATTGGCTTTATCAAGGATATTGCTGGAGGCGCTGTATTATTTGCTGCCATGGCCTCGATCGCTGTTGGATTGTTAATTTATGTTCCAAAATTTCTATACTAATTCGATTAAATTTCTATTTTTATAGCTTATAGATAAACAATGGCAAAAACAGTAAAAAAAGAAACTAAAGAAAAAGATCCGCAGTTAGAAATTAAAATTCTAAAGACCCAAAAACAGTACCGCATGCTGTTTGGTTTCTTACTGATGCTTTTATCAATAGCTTTTTTGGTTTCCTTTATATCCTTTTTTATTTCAGGTCAAAACGACCAAAGTGCTGTTGATTCTTTTACAGACCGAAACGAGCATGTACAAAACTGGCTGGGTAAATTTGGGGCATATACCGCTGATTTATTCATTTATCGCGGTTTTGGCGTGGCTTCCTTTTTGTTTGTGAAGCTTTTATTTTTAAGCGGCGCCTTCCTATTGCTGGATTTACCGATCAAAAAACTTAAAAACACTTGGTTTTGGGATTTGTTTGCTATAATCGTTTTATCCATGACCTTTGGTTTTTTCTCTACAACTATTCCGGAATTAGGCGGAACAGTTGGTTATGAACTCAACCAGTTTATTCAGGATTATATTGGTAAAACTGGAACATTACTGGTAATTGTATTCGCAGTTGTAATCTATTTAATTTTCAAAATCAAAATATCTCCAGATGCGATCAAAGCTTTTTTTGAAAAAAAACACAAAGACATCAAACAAGATTTAAGCGGATTATCCACTACTGCTGCTACTGGAACAGCCTATAATTTGGAAGAATTTGCGGTAAACGAAGAACCTGAATCACAGTCCGAAGAACCTACATTAAAACCTTCTCAATTCGAAATCAATAAAGAATCCTTAAAGCCAACGATTGAAAATGCTTCCGAAATTAATTTGGAACCAACCATAAAAGCAGTTACCCCTACTCCAATTCCAAGTTCTGAATTACAGATTATCGAAACACCGGAAGAAGTTTTTGTAATTGAAAAAGCGGCTGTTGAAGATATAATGGAAGAAAATCTGGCTGCAAAATTAGTAGCTGATTTTGGTGAATTTGACCCCACCTTAGAATTATCCAATTATAAATTCCCAACAATTGATTTATTGAAAGAATATGCCTCAGTAGGTATTACTATAAACCAAGCGGAATTAGAGGAAAACAAAAACCGAATTGTTGAAACCCTCAAAAATTATAAAATCGATATTGCTCAGATCAAGGCAACGGTTGGTCCTTCGGTAACTTTATATGAAATTGTTCCCGAAGCCGGAATTCGTATTTCCAAAATCAAAAGTCTTGAAGACGATATTGCACTATCATTAGCGGCACTCGGGATTCGTATCATTGCGCCTATTCCTGGAAAAGGCACGATTGGTATTGAGGTTCCAAATAAAAACCCGACGATGGTTCCGATGCGCAGCGTAATTGGATCTGCTAAGTTTCAAGAAGCTGAAATGGAACTGCCAATTGCTTTAGGAAAAACAATTTCAAATGAAACTTTTGTAGTTGACTTGGCTAAAATGCCACACTTATTAATGGCTGGAGCAACGGGTCAAGGAAAATCAGTGGGTTTGAATGCCGTACTGACTTCATTATTGTACAAAAAACATCCAGCGGAAGTGAAGTTTGTTTTGGTTGATCCAAAGAAAGTCGAGCTAACACTTTTCAATAAAATAGAACGTCATTATTTGGCCAAACTTCCAGATGATGGTGATGCCATTATTACCGATAATACAAAAGTGGTTCATACGTTAAATTCGTTGTGTATCGAAATGGACAACCGCTATTCGTTACTAAAAGATGCTATGGTTCGTAATATCAAAGAATACAACGATAAGTTTAAAGCACGGAAATTAAATCCGGAAAACGGACACCGATTTTTACCTTATATCATCTTGGTTGTCGATGAGTTTGCCGATTTAATTATGACTGCCGGAAAAGAAGTAGAAACCCCGATTGCTCGTTTGGCGCAATTGGCACGTGCAATTGGAATCCATTTAATTATTGCAACACAAAGACCGTCGGTAAACGTAATTACCGGTTTAATTAAAGCGAATTTCCCAGCGCGTATTGCTTTTAGAGTAACCTCCAAAATTGATTCCAGAACTATTTTGGACACTCAAGGTGCCGACCAATTGATTGGACGTGGAGATTTATTATATTCTAACGGTAATGATTTAGTTCGTGTACAATGCGCTTTCGTTGATACTCCAGAAGTAGAACGCATTGTAGATTATATCGGCTCACAAAAAGCTTATGCAAGCGCTTATTTACTACCAGAATACGTTGGTGAAGAAGGAAGCAATGTAAAACTCGATGTTGATATTTCCGAGAGAGACAGCATGTTTCGAGAAGCTGCAGAAATAATTGTAACTGCTCAACAAGGTTCGGCATCATTATTGCAAAGGAAGTTGAAATTGGGTTATAACCGTGCCGGAAGATTGATTGATCAGTTAGAAGCAGCCGGAATTGTAGGTCAGTTTGAAGGAAGCAAAGCGAGAAGTGTAAACATTACAGACTTGGCTTCGTTAGATCAATTTTTCACCAATGAACAAAACAACGCTTAAAATGAAAAAAATATTTTCAATTGCTATCGTACTTTTAGTGACACTAAGTGCTACTGCTCAAGATAAAAAAGCAAAAGATTTATTAGACCAAGTTACTGCTAAGATTAAGTCATACGACAATATTACTATTGATTTCAAATACACGCTCAACAATAGTAAGGAAAATATCAATAAAGAAAGTAAAGGAAATGTAATTATTCAGGACAATAAGTATGTGTTGAATTTTATGGGTGTAACTAAAATCTACGATGGTAAAAAAAGCTACACTATCGTTCCAGAAGATGAGGAAGTAACCATCTCAAGTCTTAATGATGCTGATGATAAAGCCATAACACCTTCTAAAATGCTTACCTTTTTCAGTTCTGGCTATAAATACAGCTGGGATATTTTACAAGATGTTAAAGGTCGAAAAATACAGTATATAAAATTGGTTCCTACCAACGCTAAAGACCAACGAAAAGAAGTATTATTAGGCATCGATTCTCAAACTAAAAACATCTTCAATGTTATTGAAATGGGGAAAAATGGTACTAGAACAACACTTACTGTTAATTCTTTTAAAACCAATCAGCCTTTATCAAAAAATCAGTTTACCTTTGCCGCTAGTAAATATCCAAATTACTACATCAATAAACTAGATTAATCTCGGGTGAAAATACTTGATAAGTACTTACTAAAATCCTTCCTTATTACATTTGCTACGGTATTTGTAATTCTATTTTTTATATTCGTATTGCAAGTTGTCTGGTTGTTCATCTCTGAATTAACTGGTAAAGATTTGGACATCGTAATGATCCTGAAATTTTTACTCTTCAAGATGCCAAGCATTATCCCGCTGGTATTACCACTTTCCGTTTTATTAGCTTCTATTATGACTTTTGGAAGTTTGGCAGAAAACTATGAATTTGCCGCCATGAAGTCATCCGGAATCTCATTGCAACGCGCGATGCGAAGTCTGATTTATTTCATCACCGGTTTAAGTATTGTAGCTTTTATATTTGCTAATAATGTAATTCCGTTTGCCGAATATAAGTTTGTTAACTTCCGCAGAAATATTGCTCAAGTAAAGCCAGCATTAGCTATAGCAGAAGGGCAATTCAGCCAAATTGGAACTTATAATATTAAGGTTGAAAAGAAATCAGGTGACAACGGTAAATTTCTAAGCGGAATTACCATTCACCAATTATCCAATCTTGGAGCAGGAAGTAATACGGTTATTAAAGCAAAAAACGGAGAATTAATTAGTAGCGAAAAATCTAATATTTTGAAATTAGTGCTTAAAGATGGTAACTATTATGAAGATATTATTCCGAAGAAATTTGAAGATCGTACTAAAGTACCTTTTGCTAAAAGCGCCTTCAAAAGATATGTCATCAATATTGATTTATCTAAATTGAACAGCGCCAACATGAATGAAGAACAAATTACGAATACCAACACCATGCTGACCGTTGGCGAACTGTCTTATACGTTGGATTCGTTACAGAAAAACTTCAATAAAGACATAGCTTCGATTGCCGAAAATGTAAACCAACGCTCTTCATTGACCAGTTCAGGAAATCCATATGATACTACAAAGACCGCTATTAGTGACGATATTTTAAAAAATTATTCTGATACTGATAAAATCCAAATGTTACGTGTGGCAAGTGGCAACGTCGATGCTGCTAACTTTTCTTTTGAAACTTCCCGCTATGAGTTAGTTGACAAACAAAAGAATATCAATCAACATTGGATCGCTTTATATGACAAATTCGTCATTGCTTTTTCTTGTTTACTAATGTTTTTTATTGGTGCACCTTTGGGAGCTATTATCCGTAAAGGAGGTTTGGGATTACCCATTGTATTCGCTATTTTAATTTTCATTATTTTCCACTTCATTAACACATTTGGTAAAAAAGTAGCACAACAAGATGAATTATCACCTTTTTTTGGGAGTTGGATGTCCACAATTGTTTTAGGGCCATTAGCAGTAATT
This sequence comes from Flavobacterium sp., assembly GCF_029945805.1. Lineage (GTDB taxonomy): Bacteria > Bacteroidota > Bacteroidia > Flavobacteriales > Flavobacteriaceae > Flavobacterium. The sequence continues at coordinate 149,723 of NZ_JAQSDH010000035.1, read as the reverse complement.
CTGACCAAAAAAGCCACCGACGATAAAGGATTTGCGTTTAGTTTTGATTTCGGCTGGGCTATGTTTTTAATCAGTAAAATTCCCTATATCAATTCATTTGTAAAACCTTCTAACAAAGCAGAAACACAGGAAAGTCAAATAAGTATAGGGGCCGATACTCCTACTCCAACTCTGGAAAACAGCAGTACTCCATCAGTAAAAAAAGTTCCAAAAAAATTTGATAAAATAGCTTTAGAAACAGCAGAATCAGATTATAAAAAATTCAGTATTATTGCGCTTATATTCAACATACTCTCACTCTCTGTATTGGTATCCGGACTTTTGGAAGGTATCTTACTGATGATAGGTTGCACCATTTTAGCTTTGGTATTTTTTGTTTTCTTAGTTAAATCGCAGCAATCCTTATATAAAATAGTTACGCAATATAACACATCTGCCGACATCAATATAATCACATTACTATTGGGCGGCTTTCCTTTTTACATTTTATTCTATCTCTACAATAGGGATTTTCTAAAAAACATTTCATCAAAAACAACACAACAACAGTCTCATGGACACGACGAAAATAAAGCTTAACACTATTGAAGAAGCCATCGAAGACATTCGACAAGGCAAAATTATCATTGTAGTAGATGATGAAGATCGTGAAAATGAAGGTGATTTTTTGGCTGCAGCCGATAAGGTAACACCCGAAATGATCAATTTCATGGCTACACATGGTAAAGGATTAATCTGCGCGCCTTTGACCGAAAAACGCTGCCTCGAATTAGAATTGCATTCGATGGTAAAAAACAATACCGATCATATGGAAACTGCTTTTACGGTTTCTGTAGATTTAAAAGGAAACGGCGTTACTACCGGAATTTCGGCAGCAGACCGATCAAAAACAATAGTAGCTTTAGTAAATGAAGATACAAAACCTTATGATTTAGCGCGCCCTGGTCATATTTTTCCATTGGTAGCCAAACAAGGAGGCGTTTTAAGGAGAACTGGTCATACAGAAGCCGCAATTGATTTTGCGCGATTGGCTGGATTCAAATCGGCCGGAGTAATTTGTGAGATTATGAATGAAGATGGCACAATGGCACGTTTACCCGAATTGGTAGAAGTGGCTAAGAAGTTTAATCTGAAATTAGTTTCTATAGAAGATTTGGTGGCTTACCGCATGCAACACGACAGTCTGATTGTAAAGAAAGATGATTTTGAGATGGAAACGCGTTTTGGCACCTTCCGTTTAAGAGCGTATCAGCAGACTACTAATAAGCAAGTGCATTTGGCCTTAACAAAAGGTAGTTGGAACATGGGCGATGCTATACTTACAAGAGTTAATTCAACACAAGCCAATAATGACATTCTAAATACTTTAGCGATGGCTATGGACAAAAAACTGGATGATGTTTTCAACCGTATCATTTTAGAAGAAAAAGGAGCTATTTTGTTTATTAATCAGGACGTAGATTCGTCAGATTTGCTGAACAGGTTAACCGAATTAAAGCAATTGCAAGCAGAAGGAAACCACAGAGTGCCGCAAATCAAGATGGATGTGAAGGATTTTGGAATTGGTGCTCAGATACTGCACGACATTGATATTTCGAAGATACGGCTGATTTCCAATAGTATGCAAAGCAAACGGGTGGGAATGATTGGATACGGGTTAGAGATTAGTGAGTATGTACCTTATTAAAAATGACACCAAATTTGTATAGTAAAATGCAGTTAGTGAAACAAAAAACAAAAAAATAACTGCATATTTTAGTTCAAATCTTTTTGCAAAATGAAAAAGGTTACTATATTTGCACTCGCAAGAACAAATTGCGCACGCTCAAACTGGAGAAATGGCAGAGCGGTCGAATGCGGCAGTCTTGAAAACTGTTGACTGTCACAGGTCCGGGGGTTCGAATCCCTCTTTCTCCGCTGGTTATTTCAAAAAACCTACCAAAACCCTTTAAATCGTATGATTTAGAGGGTTTTTTAATTTACTCCCTATCCAAATTATTCATAGTTTCTCATTCTAAAGGGGTACAATTCGGGGCACTTTAAAAAATAAAAATCATTGTGCCCCTACCTGTGTAAACCCTTTTAAAACAAGGGGTTCATTCATTGAACATCTTGTTTTGTGTTGATAGTTTTTCTAAATTTCTATTAACTTAAAGGTTACCAATTATGGACAATCCAATTTCAATCCTTTTTTATTTAAAAAGATTCAAAGTCAACGCTCAAGGTTTAGTTCCCATTTTCCAACGAATTACCATCAACGGCAGAAGACTAGACAATAGTACTGGCAAATTTGTTGATCCCGACAAATGGCATTCTGAAATGTCTAAAATGAGAGGAACTTCGGAGGAAGCTCGTTCAATCAATGGACATCTTGACAATTTAAAATCAAAGATTTTAAACCTGGAGAAAAATTTAATCAAAAAAGACATCCCAGTAAACTTTGAATCCTTCAAAAATGAGTTGACTGGTAAAAAAGAACGCGAACGAATGTTAGTTCCAATCTTTCAGGAACACAATCGTAAAATCAAAGAACTGGTTGGACAGGAATATGCAGCTGGAACATTGGAACGCTATGAAACTTCGTTGAAACATACCAAAGATTTTATTTCTTGGAAATACAATATTACGGACATCAATATCGAGAAGATAGACCATTCCTTTATCACCGAATATGAATTCTACTTACGCAGCGTACGAAAATGTGCCAATAACACCGCTGTCAAATACATCAAGAATTTCCACAAGATTATCAACCAATGCTTGGCCAATGGCTGGCTGAACAAAGATCCTTTCGTCAATTACAAAGCGAAAGTCAAAGAAGTTGTTCGGGAGTTCCTTTCGGAAGTCGAAATAGAACAAATGATGAACAAAGAATTTGTTTCCGAGAGATTGGAACTAGTTCGTGATATATTCGTTTTCAGCTGCTTTACAGGCTTAGCGTATATAGATGTGAAACAATTAACGCTTGACAATATTTCGTTGGGAATAGATGGCGATAAATGGATTTTTAAAAACCGACAAAAAACCGATACAGCATCCAAAATTCCATTATTACCGACCGCAAAATACATCATCGATAAATACGCAGAACATCCAGTTTGCAAAAACGAGAAACGACTTTTACCAATTTTAAGTAATCAAAAAATGAACGCTTATCTTAAGGAGATTGCAGATGTATGCGAAATCAAAAAGGAATTGACCTTTCATATTGCCCGTCATACTTTTGCTACTACTATAACACTTTCCAATGGAGTTCCTTTAGAAACAGTAAGCAAAATGTTGGGGCACACCAGCCTTAAAACAACCCAGCATTATGCTAAAATCTTAGATAAGAAAATTAGCGAGGACATGATGATTTTAAAATCAAAATTTGCTTCAAAACCGCAAAATTTAAAAAAGTCAGGGAATCTCTAGGCTCAGCCGTGTTAATAACTTTTTACCAAATAGTATGGCATTATATTAATACAAAATGGTTTATTTTGATACTATCAGTTTAAACCATTTTGTTTTTTATGGAATTCAATCACATCAACTATTTTAACGAATTTGAAAGAGAATACGAAGTGCTGAAAAATGCATCAGATGACGTTTTGACCGTTTCTTTAGATATTATTCACTACATAGAAAAAAAATTGAAGGAGTTATTCAAATGGCTAAAAAAACACGTTTTTAAAACTCTACAAGAAGAAATCTATTTTTTCAAAGAATTAAAACCAAGAATGGTTTCAAAACTACTTTTTTATAAAGAGTTATTGAAATTAGAAACCTCATTACCACCAAGCAAAAAAAACAAAAAAAAGCATTATGAAGAATTGCTATCTGACATTCATCAATATGTTGTATGCAATAGAGAATTTTATCAATACTACCGTTCGAAAACAACCATCAAAGATAAAGACCTTTTTGTACGCCGCAGCTACAAAGATATTGTTAGGGACGATTGTTGCTTGATTAACTTTGATTCCAAGCTTTGCACTTCTCACGATTTCAATGTAGCTATCATTATAGCAAATGATATGTTCACTAGTTATTTAGAAAACAAGCTGGATGAGTTAAATGGGAACATCACAGCAAAATACAACCCAACTATAAGCAAAATTACTTGGACAGGTACAAAAATGGAATTAGCAGAGCTAATATATGGTTTGTACTATAAAAAAATGTTGAATGGTGGTAACATTGACATAAAAGAAATTGCTCGAGGGCTATGTGTAGCTTTTAATATTGATTTAGATGATAAAGCACTTTATCGATGCCTGCAAGACATTAAAAAGCGATATCCTGTTAATGCAATATTTCTTCAAAATCTTGCTGAGGTAGCAAACAATAAATTTAGAGGAGAAGATTATTAAACTTTCATAACCAAGTTTTCAACTTGGTTTTTTTATCTGTACAATTCTTTTTGTACGAATTTAGAACCCAACTTGGGTTCTACTTGGGTATCCTTCCACAAGCCCATATTTTCCGTTGCGACTTCCAACAAATTAAAAACGGAGAAATTGACCATTTATGTTAAAGTTTAAAAAGTAAACTCCAAAATCAATGGGATTATAAACTTTTTTGAACAAAAAACAACCCAACTTGGGTTCACCTTGGGTTTAAAAAACAATCAAATGAAAGTAATTTGTCTCATAACAAATCAAACACTTTCATTATGAACTTACATCCAAAAAAACTCTTTCCGGAAATCGACAACATCGAATTGTTAAACCACCAAGTAGTAACAAAAAGAGACTTACTCAATTTTGGCAATGCACTACTTCACGAAATTCAATCAGGTAAACCAGCAGCAGAAGAACCTACACAATGGCTCAAATCTTCCGAAGTTCGAAAACTCCTCAAAATTTCTCCAGGCACTTTGCAAAACCTTCGCATTAATGGAACCTTAAACTTCAATCGTGTCGGTGGCATCCTTTACTACAAGTACGATGATTTAAAGAAATTACTCGATAAATAAGATGAAAACAACCGATAACAATTGCAACGGCTCTTGTGAAGTTTGCGACTGCAAAATAAAAGTCTTAATACTTAATACAAACATCTTAATACACAGACAATGAACTACATAAAACACCTCACCGGCTTTTTTAATAAAATCAATAATGAAAATTCCATTAACCCCACTCACATCTCGCTCTATTTGGCACTATTTCAATGTTGGAACGTGAACAGGTTCAAAAATCCTACTGGTATTTCACGTGAAGAAATTATGAAAGCCAGCAAAATAAATTCTAAAGCAACCTATCATAAATGTATGAAAGAATTAGAAGCACTTGGTTTTATGGAGTATATGCCAACATTCAACCCACATTCCTGTTCTAATGTAAATATGGTAAACTTCTCTGATGTGTTAACTACTAGACCAAAATTTGAACCCTTTACTAGTCCAAAAAATAAATCTATTGAAAATTTAACCCATTCAGCAATGGAACAAGTTCTTGAACAAGTCAATTGTGACAACAGCTTTAAAAACAGCAATTTAAAAGCAGATAATAAATACAAACAAAACGTTCAACCCGTTCAAAATAAAACTAAGCTAAAAAATATACAGCCTATTGAACAGGTTAATGAACAGGTATATATAGATAATAATAAAACATATACAAACAATATAAACAATAATATAGATGACAAATTCGAAAATTTAAATGCTGAAAATTCAAATAAAGCTCTGAAAGAAATTCAAGAAGAAAAAAGTTGCGTCAAAAAAGAAGAAATAAATAATAACGGAAACACACCATCTATTGAAATGATATTGGAATATTTCGCTTTTAAAGAAAGTTCTGAAACCGAAGCCAACAAGTTTTTCAACTATTACTCCAGTATCGGTTGGTTAGTCGGAGGTAAAACCAAAATGAAAGACTGGAAAGCTTCTGCACGAAACTGGATAATGAACCAAAATAAATTCCAACCCAAATCAAGTTCACCTCAACCAAATCATCTGCACACTCTAACTCACAAAAACTATGGAGAACCATTGTAAATTCATCACTGATACCTATACCATTGAAGGCAATGACAAAATCTATGATTTTAATAAATGCTTGTCTTATATCCATTATCATGGTAAAGCACAATACGGTCAATCATTCAAAATAAATGAAGTCGATTGCCCTATTTTTTACAAGCTATTAATCTACATGATCAAAGACAAAAGTGAAGCAGCAAAACTGCAAATCGATTTATCAAAAGGAATTTTATTATCGGGACCTATTGGCTGCGGCAAAACATCAATAATGCACCTCATCCGACCATTTGCTATACCAGCCACTGACTACAAAATAAAAACATGTCGAGAAATTTCATTCGAGTTTGCAAAAAGAGGATATGAAGCTTTACAGCCATACACTCAAAAATTAAATAATAATAGCAGACTTCATGGATATTGTTTTGACGATGTTGGTGCAGAGCAACAAATAAAACATTTTGGAAATGACTGCAACGTCATGGCTGAAATTCTCATCAGTCGCTATGAACATTTTATAGATAACAAATCCATAACCCACATAACCAGTAATCTTTCAGCTTCAGAAATAGAAACAATCTATGGCAACCGTATTCGCTCACGGCTTCGCAATATGCTTAACCTCATTGCATTTGATAAAGAAACAAAAGATAAACGCTAACAAAAATTCCCGCGAAAGCGGGAACCTAAAAAAATTAATATGAAATCCATCAGAAACTTCTGGAAATGGTTTTAAGACCACAAACAAACCATCAAAAATCTTCTAAACTCAACCCAAAAAATCGACTTAATTATGGCTATTGCAATCCAGAATATTTCAATTAGTTAATTTAAATAAAAGTATCCTTCAATCGTTCTTGTGCATAATCCTTTAATGCTTGAGGTCCTATAATTTTTACCTCACCAGGCAAACCGAGTACAAAACGTCCAACCCCTAAAAAATTGCCAACCTCACAATCCAATTGATACAATGTATCGGTAACTTTAGTTATGTATTTTTCGGACAGAGGATATTCTTCAACAATCAAATTATAAGCAACCAAACTCAATTCTAATTGGACAGAAATAGGTTCAAAACTTTGAATTCTAAAAATATCTATAATACCTTTTTTATGTTGGGGTTTATGTTTCCATACTTGTTCCAGTAGGGAAACATTTTTAATTCTGGAAGTTTTAAAAACTTTATTTAAACCGTCCTCAACATCAAAACACCATACTCCAGTATAATTTATTGTAAAATCGATAGGCTCTACAATTCTATCGCGTATGTTTTTACTGTTCCCTGATTTGTAAGATTGTAAAACAACTTGCTTTTGCTGTTTTATGGCTTGGAGTAAAGTGTAGATATTTTCACTTTCCTCTTTCTTGGCAATGGCATGAATAACTCGGTCAAAATCATACAAACTATATAATTTTCTAACAAGTTTATTTTTTAGTGCATCTGTATCGTCAATACTATGAATGGCTTTACTTAGAATAAAAGCTTCTTCTTCAGAAAAATGCAACAAATGACTAATTTCTTGAACAGTAGTATTCTCTTTATCGATTTTGAAATAACCATTATTATTTTCAATAACAAAACCAACGTGCTTAAAAGTGTCCAAATAACGATAAACGGTTCGTTGTGAAATTTCAAATCGTTCCGATAGTTCTGCTATGGTTCGCCCATATTGACAATCCAGTAACAATAAAACCTCGAGCATTTTTTGAAATTTCGCCTGGTCGGACATGATTACTTATTTTTGATATTTTTTAAAATTCTCAGCTTGTTCAAAAATCTCTTTATAAACCTCATCTCTATCCACAGGAGGATAATCATTATCTGCCAATAAAATAATCAAACCTACTTTCAATTCGGCTTTAATATCATCACGTTTACTCCAGTCAGTATATTTGGCTTTGTCATCAACAACTTCTTTAACCTTTTTAGCCAGCCCAATAAGCTTATCTTCTGGATAAACAAAATCATATTTGATGGCTAAAGCTTTTAAAATATCATAAAATGCTTTTTCTTCTATATCAATCCCTAAATCTTTAAAAGAATCTTTTTCCTTTTTTAGAGAAAATTCAAATCAATAATCTCATCGGTAAACTCTTCCAATACTTCACTTCTCAGCACGTCACCTTCTTTGCGTTCATTATATTTGTCAACAATTAATTGCAATCGTTTAGAGAAATCAACACCAGTTATTTTATTGATTTTCTTAATATCTTCAATGGCTTTAGCCAATAACTTTTGAAGCAGCTTAATTTTAGTATTAGGCAATTTGATTTTGTCCAATTTAGCCAAATAATCATCCGAGAAAATATCAACTTCAGTAGCACCTTCTTCACCCAATTTAAAAATCTCTTCCACACCTTCGCTTTCAATAGCTTCCTGTATCATTTGTTTGACACGATTATTCATTTGAGCGGTATCAGGTGCAACGCCTTTAGTAAGTTTAAATACAATGGAACGTACAGCCAAAAAGAAATGAATTTCATCGCGGTCATGTGGCTTAAAGGCATCACTTCCGGAACAAATATCGTAGGCGGTTTTTAATCGCTTTACGATATACATAAAACGTTTTTCAATGTCTTGTGTAATTTGTGCATATTCGGCTCCTTTATTCAAAGCATGCAACTGCTCCAATGGTGTTCCTTTGAAGTAAGCACTAGTATCAAATTTATGAAACAACTTATGCAACAAATCCAACTGGTCTTTTACCACAATAATAGATTGCTCAATATCTTCAAAGTTATCAGTATCCGTTTTGTTGTAATGGGCTAATGCCAAATTCATTTGTTTTTTGATACCGATGTAATCCACAACCAAACCTTTATCTTTTCCTTCATATTTTCTATTTACGCGCGAAATAGTCTGAATTAAATTATGTCGTTGTATAGGTTTGTCAATATACATCGTGTCTAAGAATGGCACATCAAAACCGGTAAGCCACATATCTACAACAATGGCAATTTTGAAATTCGATTTCTCATTTTTAAATTGGCGGTCCAATTCTTTTCGGTCATCCTTGGTTCCAAGCAAATAATAAAGATCCTCTGGGTCATCTTTCCCTCGGGTCATTACCATTTTAATTTGTTCCATGGGTTTGATTTCCTTTTTCTCTTTTTCAGTCAATACAACTCCTTCAGCACATATTTTTTCTTTACCCCATTCAGGACGTAACTCCAATACATTTTTATACAACTCATAAGCAATCGGTCGACTACTACATACAAACATTGCTTTACCTTTTACCGTCGCACCTTCAGCAATTCTATTTTCATAATGACGTACAAAATCAGCAGCCAAATCTTTCAATCGTTTTGGGTCTCCAATAATGGCGTTCATTTGTGCCATCGCTTTTTTACTCTCTTCTATCTGATGCTCATTACTGCCTTCCTCAGCACATTGGTTGTAGTACGCCTCTATTTCTTGCAACTTACTATTATTCAATAATACTTTAGCGGCACGACCTTCATATACGATACGAACAGTGATTTCGTCTTTTACAGATTCTGTCATGGTGTAAGCATCAACGATATCGCCAAACACATCGATAGTTGCATCAATAGGTGTTCCTGTAAAACCAACATAAGAAGCGTTAGGTAATGAGTCATGTAAATACTTGGCAAAACCATACGTTTTAGTAACTCCTTTTTCAGTAACTTTTACTTTTTGATCTAAATTGGTTTGGCTACGGTGCGCCTCATCCGAAATGCAAATCACATTGGTTCTATCGGTTAATAGTTTGGTGTCTTCTGTAAATTTGTGAATGGTGGTCAAAAACACACCACCGCTATTTCTGCCTTGAAGCAATTCGCGCAAATGACTTCTACTTTCAACACTAATAATCGTTTCATCACCTACAAATCCCTTAGCATTGGTAAATTGACCCGAAAGCTGGTCGTCCAAATCGGTTCTGTCTGTAATTAGAATAATCGTTGGACTGCCAAAATAAGTACTCTTCATCAACAACCGACTCAAGTACAACATCGTATAACTTTTTCCGCAACCTGTGGTTCCAAAATAAGTACCGCCTTTACCATCGCCATCAGGTCGCTGGTGCAATTTTATATTTTGAAACAATTTGTTTGCAGCATAATATTGAGGATAACGACAAACAATCTTTTCGTTTTTCTTAGAGCTATCGGGTAAGTAAATGAAATTATGAATAATATCGCGCAAGCGGTTGCGATTGAACATCCCTTGAATTAAAGTGAACATCGCATCAATACCGTCAACTTCGGTAACCATGCCTTCAATCTTTCTCCAGGCATAAAAAAACTCATACGGCGCAAAGAAAGAACCAGCTTTCGTATTCACGCCATCACTAATCACACAAAAGGCATTGTACTTAAACAATTCCGGAATATCTCTCTTGTACCGTGTAGTCAATTGCACATAAGCATCGTGTATGGTTGTATTTTCCTGAATAGCAGTTTTAAATTCAAACACCACCAAAGGCAGTCCGTTGATATATAAAATCAAATCAGGTATGCGCATTTCATACCCTTTAATAGCCAATTGGTTGACTATTTTATAGGTGTTATTGTCTGCTAAGGTATAATCAATCAGCTGAATATAAATATCCTTTTGGTTGCGGTCTTCTCGCTTTAGTAAAAAGCCATCACTAACCATCTTCATTATGGTTTTGTTGCTCTCATACAAGTCAGAAGAAGGCAGTCGTTCCAAATCCCTAAGTATAGAATCTATCTCATTTTCGGTGATATTTTCAGAGGCATACTGCTGGCGCAAATACTGCTTCAAATCATCGGTAATTAAAACCTTTTCACTGGCAATATGACCGTAAGTAGTCGGTGGTTCCGATACGCCTTGAAACTCAGCTTTACGAATGTTGCCACCCAAAAGATGAGTCATTTCCTCTTCTTGGAGCAAACTAATAAAGGCTTGTTCTAATTGTGCTTCTGTAAATTTCATTTTGTTTCTTCCTTTTTAGGGATTACAATATTCCATGATATACCTTTTATTCGGTCTCTAATTTTTATAAGCGAGTTCAATACTTCTTCACTTGTCGGTAATTTGCCATAAACAAGATTCCCAAATTCATTGGTATAAGTTGTTTCTAATGACTTCCATGTTGCTGCAGTTTCACTGAATATTATAGCATCTTTGGGATGATAGTTTAACCACTCATTATTGTTTTTGAAACTTTCAACATCATCTTCTGCTACAATTAGTAGCATCTCTTCAAAAGCTGGGCTTTCAAAAAATTCTAGAATAGCAGGAACTGTCAACAGCTGATGAAGATCATAGGTATGGCGAATTTTGTTCTGTAGGTCAACTATTGGATTTTCACCATAAGAAAATCGAACCAAACTCATTATTTTTTCACAAATAGTCCTGTTTACATGTAATACCTGAACTTCAAAAGGCAACAATCCATATTCTTCAGCAAGAAGGTGTTGACCTGTAGATTCCATCATTGTAGACACATAGGAAGAAATAATGTTTTTATGAAAAGGTTCATATCGTCCCAGCCATGTGGCTTCTACAATAATATTCTCTCTTACTTGTCCATATTTTCCCGTAAAGTTTTTGGGATAGCTATAGGCTATTTTACGAAGCATACCAACTTTATGTGTAATTCCAGGTTCATCAACTTCCGTCAATTTTGTACCAACAAGATTGGTGATTTTCTTCAACTTGTTTTTCAGTTGATTTCCGCCTTCTCCCTCTCTTTTCAAAACAACCAAATCAATATCCTCAGAAAACCGTTCAATTAAACCAAAACATTTTGACAATGCTGTTCCTCCTTTAAATATAGTTTCTGCTCCAATTGGATCATGAAAAATAAGATGAAGTGCATAAGTAACCCAGTAATCTTTTTCTACATAAATAGGCAATATCTTCATCTGTTGAGCTGTAAAGTCAATAGATTGTCTAAATAGTGTTGTATTTTCGTGTAACTTCATAGTAAACTCCATTTTTCGGCAGCTTTTAAAACCAATTGGACTCCCGATAGTTTATATTTTGTAATTGGATTTAAGTTTTTTTGTAATAGTTCCTGGAATTGCATAACGCCCATTTCTTCAAGTAATGCACCCAAAAGTGCTCGTGTAGCGGGCGGATATTTTTGCGACAACCGCACTATAGTCGAAAGGTCTTTTTCCGATAATGTTTTCAATATCGATACAAACCGTAGGCAACACGAAGCTATACTGCTATCGGGTATTTTCTTGACATAACGAATAGCATCTAATAGTTGTAACAACGCTATATTCTCTTTGGTGATTATATTCTTTTGTTTGATAAACTTAATAGTATAGAGTTCTCGTTTTAGTGCCGGACGAATTTCATTTTTAGCAATCTGAATAGTATTACTCACTTGAGTAGTAAGTCCTAATTGATTATAAATACTATAACCGGTAAGATAACCTATTATCTTACCATCAACTTCTAGCAGGTCTTTTACAACTTGATATTGATTAGGTTCCAAGTTGCCAAAAACAGTTTGTTCAGGTTTATAATATTTTCCTTTAGCAAGTTTAGAAATCTTACCCGAAACCACCATTCGGTTCAAGGCTTTAATGACTGCTTCTTTCTTATTCACCTCTGTAGTAAAGTCAGCATAGGTGAAAACATATCCTTTAGGAAGTCTATCTATAGTAACCGCAATATAATCAGTAGTTTTCATACGATAAAATTTACTGCAAATATATTATTTTGTCCAGTTTATTTAATAAAAAACTGGACATTTTTAAAAGTGAAATTAAAATTTATTTAGTTTATTACAGTGAAGTTACTTAACTTTGATTTATCAAAGTTAAGTAACTTCATCCTTTTAAACCTTTTTGTTCAAAAACTTTAGAGGTCAAAAACTTAATATTTTAATTATAATCCCTCGTAATATCTCTTCAACTTAGTCGACATTAATCTTCTACGGTTTTCTAAAAATGTCTCGTATTCTAAATGGCTTGCAGTTTCAATAATTTCAGGAATATCGTTTACAACTAAGTTATCATTTAACCCATTTAAACTATCTAATGTACTTATTTCATTAGTACCTGCATCTATTTGAGTTTTTACCTTATTTAGGTATGCCTCTGGTGTTAACATTCCCACTTTTATATTGGTGGCTTGTTCAGTATAAACAAAATTAGCAACTTGATTATAGGCCTTTTGCGGATAGCCGTTATTCATTAAATACTTCTTAGGAAAGATATGATGCACATCGCCTCGTTGCTCAATAAGACTACTAATTTTCATGCTTTTAGATAAAAATGCATTAGCACTAGCATTTATTTGTGCTGCCAAATATAAATTATAAGCATTGTTGTTTACACTTGAAGTTTCTAAATCATTTATGATTCCAAAATCCCAAAATCCTTCTCCTAAATTTGCTTGCTCCATTTGTTTCAAATACAATTGGATTCCTTTTTCATTGATTTGCTTAACATCCTCATCAATTCGCGATTCAGCAGAACCCGAATAGCGACCGATAAACATACTCATAACCATCCAACGCTTAACAAATCCTTGTACTTCAGATTCTCCCATGCCATCTTCTCGTAATTTTAAATACAAGGCATAAGCAAAATTAAGACTGTTTTGAGAGGAAATCAATTTCTTACTTATCAAACCTGTCGATTTAATAATCATTAAAAAACGTTGATAGTTGGTTTGATTGACAAACGCCTCCAATCCTTCTGATAATTTAGCATAACTCGCTTCAGCAATAACATCTTCATAACTTCTAGTTTCAAAATTTCGCCCGGATAATAGTGCTACTAAATCACTAAACTTACCTCTGCTAAATTTAAATGTAAAAGCAACCCGAAGCATGTCGATATAATCTGGAACATACAAATCATCGCTTCCAGTCGCCATCCATTTAATGGCTTTATAATAATCCGTTTGAGTAAAAGCAGTATCATTGTCTTGAATGTGTTTTATAAATCCTTTGTCTACAATTAAACGACAGAAATAATCAATCATTTTACGCATTTTATTACCGCCATGATTTTCATCGGAAGCAATTTTAGACATTACAAAATCGGCATTACTCAAAACCACTCCTTTTTGATTGATACGAATAAAAATTTCGGTAACGGTATCAATATCTAAACTAGCATCTAACTCAATAATTCCAACTTGCTTGGTCTTAATGCGTTTTAGGTTTTCTATGCGTTCCTCTACCAAATCTTCATTGGCATCAGGATTGTCCTTGCAATACTTCCGAATAGCTTTAGATATAGAAATCTCATCATTTACAATAGGGTTAATATTGTCTATCCATTCCGGGCTTTTTTCATAAGCTTTATTGAGTACATCAAATTTTTCTTCCAACGGGTTGAAAGCAATTCGGATGTTGATTTCTTTATAATTTTTATCTAAAACCCTTTGCCCAACAATGGCAGCCGTTAAGGCAGTGATACGTTGTTGCCCATCGATTAATACTTTTTTTCCAGCCGATAGTTCTCCGTTTTTTAATTTTACATCAGGATTACGCCAAGTAATGATATACCCCACAGGATATCCCTGATATAAAGAATCTATTAAATCTCTTACTTTGGCACCATTCCAAACAAACGGGCGCTGAATTTCAGGTATGGCAATATCGCCAGATTTTATCCAACTCAATAAAGTTTCTACGGGCTGTTGATGTACGCTATATTTTGCCATTTTTTTACTCTAAATTAATTTTATAATCATATAATGCCATGTTATCTTTAATTTTGATAGCTTCATCAATGTAAAAATTGTAATTATCATTAAACATAAAATCACTCCATTTTACAGTTTTTATGAATGAAGGCTCATCAGATATCGTAATTATTGAACCATTACATTCACGAGTTTTTTTCTCCCATAAGTTGAACATATTAGTGCTTAGGATTTTAAATAGTAAATTGGTATGGTGAGTTACACTATTACAGTTTGGATTAGAAGAATAATACCAATCATAAGTTCCAGTTTCGTCAGGTAAAACAACACCCAAAACAGCATTCATTTGTTTTGTATTTCCTCCAGTTGGAACAGTTCGCAAAGAGTATGAGATTTCCCAAGGAATCCATTGTTCCTTTTGAGTTTTAGTAGTTAATTTCATTCCTTTTGAAATCATAACAATTGTTACGCTACACTGTCGAATTCTTCTCTTTAATTCGGATTCAATTTCGTGGTCTAAGAAATCTTCTAAACTTTCACCGTCTCTTTCACCAAGATTAATATGATCACTTCCAATTTTATTTTGCAATAAATCTACATAATCTCGAACTCTGGTATTTCTGTAGATGAACTGCATAGTAACGTTTACTTCTTCGTAGAAAAAGTCTTTTAATTTTTGTACTTTATCATCCTTGTATTTATAAGAAACAAAATATTTTTTTGCCATCTTTTATATTTTATCAATTAATAATTTTTGAAATAAACTCATATATCCGTAATCCTTTAGCAATCTTTCATTTTTAGGTTCTTTTAAATTTTCATAAACAATTTTAGTTGCAGCTCCCGTACTAGCAATTGGCAATAAAATTGCATTAGGATGATATTCCCTAAACATATTATATTCAACTTCAATACCATCCATTCCACCAATAAATATTCCAGCTGCAAATTCATTTTCGGAAAACATTCTTTCCCTCATTCTTTGAATACTTGAAGGTAATTCTCCCATATTTTCAGTAAATATTATGTTCTGAAATTTATTATTGTCCTCCGGAAATTTATCTTTGAAAAAATCTGATTGGTATAATTTTACATGCTCTTGAATGGTTAAATTCATTTTTTGCATTACATAGTAAATCAATGGCGTTATTGAAGGATGACCACCCCAAATAATTCTATGATGTGGCAATACAACTGTTACTAATGAAATTACAGCTTCTCTAATTGCAATAATATCTGCTGTATCATAATATTTAGGATGCCTTTCTGGTAAAGGTATACTTGCTGATAGAAATATATTTTTCATTATTTAGAAAACCATTTGTTAAAATTCTGTTTTTTTATAGTCTGCACTTTTAGATATTCATTAAGCCAATCTAAATGCTCCAACCAATAATCTCTGATTGACATTTCATCATAAATTAAATGAATTGAATCAACTTCTCCTTTTTCTATAGTTTTAATTAATCGTTCTGAATTAAAGCAATTAATAGATTGGGGTACTCCGATAGTTGGAATATAAACTCTTCTTTTTCCATTTGGTAGATTTTCGGTTATATACCTACTAAATTGTAAATTTACCTCAACTTTATTATCATTGGCTGCTTGCGTAAATTCAGTTATTAAAGCATCTTGCCTTGCTGCTAAGTTTCTTGCTCGAACACTTTCGACAAGATTTATTATTTCGTCTACTTTTTCGATTCCTAATCTACCTTTTGTTAAATCACTAAATAATGGCTTGTCAAAATCATTGTTTTTTAATTTAATTGAATGTGCTAATTGTGCAAAATCTTGAAAATCATTGTCAGGCCATATTAAATGAACTATTCCAATTCTTTTAAGATGAGCTTTCTCTAATTCTTGTCCACACCAATCACTTTCTAAAAAATGCTTTGTATTGAGCATCAGAATTACATCACAATCCGTCATTCGATGCCATAATTCTTCTTGAAATTCTTCTCCTTTATCTATGGAATGTGTATCAATAAATACATCAAAATTATTTCTTTCTAGAGCTTCATATAATTGAATAGCAACATTACTTGATTCAGTTCGTTTATATGAAATAAAAATTTTTCTGTTCTTTCTTAACAATTCAAAACCTTCTAAAATAAGATTGCAAATTTTGTTTAAGTTGTCTTCAAACTTTAAACCATTTTGATTTCTTAATTCATCTGGTATTTCATCAGTAAAAGAAGTATTAAAAATAGGGAGTATTACATTTCCATCAAGTTTTTGCTTTTTAAGAATTTCTAAAGTATCAGCATCCAAATTATTTTTATTACCAGAATAAATTACATAAGCAGGTTGCCCTCCAGTATATTCAGAAATGTTTTCTTTAGTGATAATTTTTACTAAGTCACTAATTAGTTTTAACTCATCAAACTTATTAGCTAATGAAACTTTAATTTGTTTAAATAATGTTTCATTTTCGCCTAATAATATTAACTGATATTTATATTCCATATTTCCAATTTACACCGTTACAGTCGCATTAACTTTATCCATAACACCTTTCATAAGAATAGGACAAAGTGGTTGAATCATATTCTTTAGTTGTTCATTAATTTTCTTTCTCGTTTGTAGAGTATGAAATATTGTAACTATTGATTCTTGAATTTCAATGTCGGGTACAGGTATTTTTATTTCAATAAATCTTTCCCATTCAAGGCTTGCTCTTACACTACTATCACTAATAAACCAACCATACCTATTGAATTCGGGTCTATGAAACCAAATCATTAAAAATTCAGGAAGTACAACTTTTACATCACGAACTCTAAAAACATTATATGCTGGAGATATAATTGCAGCCTTGTTTTTTTCATAAAGTACAACTCTCACAGTTTCGTCTCTTCCTACTTGCATTGCACTATAAGCAAATTGGTCCTTATTGATTATTTTATATTTCCCTAAATCAGTATTAGCAACATTTGCTTTAGAAGGCATAAATTCCTTTTTGACATTTATCCCTAATAATTTTTTTACCTCATTATTGGAATTTCTAATATCAACAAGCTCAATTAATTTACCCAATGAAGTTTTGACTTTTTGATTTTTCAAATTATCCAAAAACGAGTTAGTAATTATTTGCAAATCATCTAAGCTTTTTTGATAAGTTTTTTGATTGTTTAGTAGCCCTTGATACATATCAACAAAGTATTTTTGCTCATTAATATCATCAGGCAAAGGCAACTTTATTTCACAGAAACGTTCCCATTCCAAACTTGCTCTCACGGTGCTGTCGCTTATAAACCAACCATACCTATCCGACTCTGGGCGATGGAACCACATCATCAAAAACTCAGGATATACTTCTTTTGTATCAACAACTTCAAATACTAAATAAGCAGGCGAAATGATAGCAGGCTCATCATCAGTAAACAAAACAACCCTAACGGTTTCATCGCGTCCAACCTGCATAGCACTATAGGCAAACTGTCCTTTTTCAATAACTTTATATCTCGATAAATCGGTTTCAGAAACATTGGCAACCGACGGCATAAAGTTTTTGGTAATATTTATACCAAGAAGACGATTAACCTTTAAATCAGTATTTCGTTTATCAACCAGTTGTATGTAGTCGCCTAAACGCTTATAATTTGATTTCATACCCCAATCCTTTAAAAGCATTTCTTAATTGATTTTGTGAATCCACTTCTTCAGCCAATATGGTTTGGAACTCTTTTTGAATTCTCAACATTTCAGTATCAAAATCAATCGTGCTATCTCTATCTGTAAATTCAATGTATTTACTTGGAACTAGGGAAAAATCATTTTTCACAACTTCTTCAAAAGTAGCAGAATAGCAAAATTCAGGAATGCTTTTATACTTAGTTTCAAAAGAAGTCTGTTGCCAATTATGATAATTTTCAGCTACTTTAGTAATGTCATCGGAAGTAAGTTCAATATAAGACTTCTCATATTCAGAACCCCATCGTCTCAAATCCATAAAAAGAATTTCATTTTCTCGGTTGCGATACTTCTTCTCAACATCGTTTATTTCTATCGTTCTAGCTTTCTTATTTTTATTCAATATCCAAAGCGTAACACTAATGTCAGTCGTATAAAAGGTATCTCTAGGAATAATAACAATAGCTTCAACCAATTTGTTTTCAATCAGTTTACGTCTAATTTTATATTCTTCGCCACCACCAGAAAGAGCACCATTAGCCAAGATAAATCCAGCTACTCCGTTTTCTGATAATTTAGAAACCATATTCAAAATCCATCCATAATTAGCATTACTAACAGGCGGAACATCATAACCGCGCCAGCGTGAATCTTCTATCAATTCATTAGAAGCCCTCCAATCTTTTTGATTAAACGGAGGATTGGCCATGATATAATCAGCTTTCAAATCAGGATGTTGGTCACGGCCAAAAGTGTCGGCTGCAACATCGCCCAAATTAGCATTAATACCACGAATCGCTAAGTTCATTTTGGCAAGTTTATATGTGGTAGCAGTATATTCCTGTCCATAAATGGAAACCTCTTTTTTGTTACCATGGTGACTTTCAATAAACTTCATCGATTGCACGAACATACCTCCCGAACCACATGCAGGATCATAAATAATACCTTTATAGGGTTCAATCATTTCAGCGATGAGGTTTACAATACTTTTTGGGGTGTAGAATTCACCTTTTCCTTTTCCTTCCGCAATAGCAAATTTTCTTAAAAAATATTCATAAACACGACCTACAATATCTTGTTCTTTATCTTTAATTGTGTCAATATTGTTAATGGTATCTAGCAAAGCCGCCAACTTACTCACATCCATATTCAAACGAGAAAAGTAATTATCAGGCAGAGCACCTTTCAACGAAGGATTGTTTTTTTCAATGGTGTGAAGTGCAGTATCTATTTTCAAAGCAATATCATCTTGTTTTGAATTTTCAATAATAAAAGACCAACGTGATTCTTCTGGTAAAAAGAAAATATTCGACATATTGTAGAATTCCTTCATCTCAAGGTATTTCTCTTTACCATCCGTTAACAGTTCTTTGCGGCGTTCCTCAAATTTATCACTGGCAAACTTCAAGAATATCAATCCCAATACTACATGCTTATATTCCGAAGATTCAACGGTACCGCGCAATTTATTGGCACTATCCCAAAGGAGTTCTTCAATTGGCTTTTCTTTTTTTGAGGTAACTTGTTTGGCCATAAGGGTAATAAAGGGGTTGTTTATGATTCTTTTTTAAGCGTAAAATTCAAATTAATTATGAAAAAAATTGCATTTTGGGTGCATTATAAAAATTAATAGATTTTGTCGCTATTTGACAAAGTTCTAGTTTAGTTTTGTCATTTAACGTCAAATATAAATAAATTTTAGTGCCTTTTAAACTAAAATGTTGTTTATTAAAATGGTTTTAGCTCAATAATTTCAATTGAATTTAATAAAACTTAAAATTAAAAATTAGTATTTCCTTTTGTAAGTATTAAAAAAATGATTTAGTAAGAATGATGAAAACCGTAAAATAATACGAATCTAATTTTTTAATTTCGCAAAAACCATCTAAACTATTGATTTACAATACTAATTAGATTTAAAACACAACAAGTAACATGTTCAAAAAACGAATAGGTTATTTGTTAAAAATTGTTAAATTTACTTTTTATAAAAAGCAACATTAAAATTAATTTAATGAAAAGAATTTCTCTTATTTCTAACTCTAGTATACAGTATCATAAATTTGAAGCTGAAATCAATTTAGATTTTGCTAAAGGCAATAAAATTTATTTTCACCAACCATTTGATGCTAACATCTTAGATTTCACCTTAGACCCTTTGTTTAAAGTAGCCAACGATGGAAATGAAACTTTTTACAGAAAACAAGAGTTACTAGACAAAGATTTTATTGTAAACAATAAATTAAAAGAGGATGCTGATTTAAAAAACTGTCAAGAGATAGTCGATTTTTATGAAACCAATAATCTTCGTAAAGCATTAAAACATTTTAAGAAAAAATGGATTCCTTTACCATACTTCAAAGACAATTCTATCAATAAGGATGTAATGTATCCAACAGATTGGGTAAGAGTATATTTTGACTGTGATGATGAATACAATAAAATAAAATTGGTTTTAGCAATCGATACCACTTTAGCTAAAAATGAATCAGATAAAACCGGGCCACAATTAAGCTTAAATCCCGAAGAAAACATTTTCAAAATTCACACCAATGAAATCAATATTAGTAACTTTTTATTCAATACTAATGCGGCCACTTCATGGATTGAGAGTTATTTAGCGGATACGTTCTATGGTAAGAATGAGGAATTGCGTTATGAACAACCTATAAAGCAATATGTTTCACATTACATCCTTTTATTAAAATGGATTGAGAGCTTAAAAGAAACGCCCGAATTACAGTTGTTTACTGATGATGCTAAAAAAATACCGGTAGATTTAGTAATTGATATTGGTAATTCAGCAACCTGCGCGTTACTTTTTGAAAATCAAAGTGATGAAAATTTTACTTTCGAAAAAGTAAAAAAAATAATTATTCAAGACTATTCCAACCCACAAGTAGAGTATAATCAACCATTTCCAATGAATTTGGTTTTTAGTGAATCTGTTTTTGGAAACATAAACAAAGAAAAATACCATAACAATAAATTCACGGTGCCTAGCTTCGTTAGGATTGGTTTTGAAGCAGAAAACCTAATCAATAATGCCAACCTTAATCTAAATCTGGGTTATGAATTAAAAACACACAATTCAAGTCCAAAACGATATTTATGGGACACTAATCCTGCCGATCAAGAATGGGAGTTTTACCCAACGAATTTCAATAAAATTAAAAAGGTTTATTTAAGTGGTATATCTGAGCAATTAAAAATTGATGGTACTCTAACCAATGGGGATGTTTTTGGGTCAAAATCGTTGTTCTCAAGAAATTCATTAATGAAGTTTGTCTTTCTCGAACTTTTAATTCATGCCTACGTTCAAATAAATTCATATAAGTTCAGAGAAGATCATGGCAATCTAACAATACCTAGAACACTAAAACGAATCACAATTTCTTGCCCTACAGGGATGATTCAGTATGAACAAATTGCCTTGAGAGAAGCAGCTGAAGATGCTTGTAAATTATTAAACAATTACGTTAAATATTATTTTGATTCTAATGAGAACAAATTCTGGTTTGAATTACCTGAAATAATACCTTCAATAAAAGATATTGCTAAAAAGCTTCCCGATTTAGAAGAAAGAAAAGACTGGATATATGATGAAGCCACTAGTTGCCAACTGGTTTTTATGTACAGTTTATTGTCTAAAAAATTGCAAGGAAACAATTATGTAATTGACAATTATTTATTCAAAAACAAAGATAAAATTACAGTAGGTTCTATTGATATTGGTGCTGGTACAACTGATGTTATGATTAATGATTATTCTTTGAATAGTAAAAATAAAACCATAAACATAAAGCCGGATCCATTATACTGGGACAGTTTTAAATTAGCGGGTGATGATTTATTAAAAGAAATTATTCAGCAAATAATAATTGAAGGAACTATTCATTCTGATGCAGATGAAGGGTGCACAGGAGTAATTGAAAATTATGCAAAAGCAAAAGGAATAGAAAATGTTTCTGAAAAATTAAATGGTTTTTTTGGTCAAGATTCTAATAACATTGGGTATGTAGCCAAAATGATGCGTAAAGCTTTTATTCATCAAGTAGCGATTCCAATTGCTATTTATTATATGAAAAATGCCAATAATAATGAGAATAATGAGGCATCATTCGAACAGATAATTGGTAAAGAATTTAAAAACAAAGAGCTCGTTCTTTATTTTGAAAAGCATTTTGGTTTTAACTTCTTAGAAATTAAATGGAAAGTTAGTACACAAAAAATTAATACTATTACAAGTTCTGTTTTTGATAGCTTAATAAAACAGCTTTGTTTGGTATTAAACCAATACCAATGTGATTATATTGTACTTTCCGGAAAACCATGCTCATTAAATAGTATGGAAGAAATATTTTTAAAATACTTAGCTATTTCTCCAAACAATCTAATCAATTTAAACAAGTATTGGATTGGTAAATGGTTTCCTTTCTCAGACAATAGAGGATTTGTAGAAGATCCCAAAACGATGGTAAGTGTTGGCGCAATTATAGCACTTATGGCAGGTAAACTCAAAAAAATTAATGACTTAAAAATAGATACCGAACTGATAAAACAAAAATTAATCTCTACTGCTGATTACATCGTTAAAACCAATTATAGTAATAAAGAAGTGATTCTAACTCCTACCAAAAACGAAAATACAATTTTGGTTAATACACTTCCATATCAATTTGGATATGCTAAGTTCATTTCTAAAAATTATCCAGTTTCCGATTTATACAGCATAAGTATTGATAATAAAGAGATTAGTAAGACAGTAAAAACGCGTCATCCTAATAAAGACAATGCTTTTTATGAAGAACAAATAGGTCTTGAAAAAAACAAGATTTACCAAAATTTCCCCTTAAAAATCAATTTGTCCCGAGATATTGATGAATCCAAAGAACAATTAAAAATTGAGAGTGTTGAGGATAATGAAGGAAATGACAAACCAAATAAATATTTCAAGCTAAATTACCAAACCTTAGATAATGAGAATGGCTATTGGTTAGATACTTGCGAGTTTATATTAAATGCCAGATAATTATGAAACATTATTCAGAACAAGATATAGCAGTTTTAAAGGAGGATATAAATTCCAATAGCATTAAGTTGACTGAATCCGTTAAATGGGTGGAGAGCAACTTAAAATATGAGGAAAAGCATTCACTTTTATTAAAACTCAAAAACGCTTTAAACACTTTTAGAAAGGTATATAACAACATCGATTCTAAACCAGTTATTGCCATTTTTGGTGGCAGTCAAGTAGGTAAATCCTATCTGATTAAAAATTTATTAAGTAGCAAAGGGCAACCATTTGTTATTAAAAATAATAATAAAGAATATGATTTTCTTAAAGACATCAATCCTCCAGGTGTTGGGGCAGAAAGTACAGGTGTAGTAACTAGGTTTACAATTAATAATGAAGTGAAATATGAAGAATTTCCAATTAAAGTAAAATTACTTTCTCCAAAAGACATTTTAATTATTATTTTGGATTCCTTCTTTTTAGACCTCAAAAAGATAACAAATTTTGATAAAAATAAGGAGCTAGATATTCACATTAAGAATTTCGAATCTAATTATTCCAATTCAAAACAAACCATTCTTTCAGAATATGATATTTTAGAAATTAAAGAATATTTTGAAAATCATTTAAGCAAACACACAATTCTATTTGAAGGATTAAATGAATCGCGTTTCTTTGAACGTATTGGGAAAATTATTGATGGTTTTGAGTATCAGGAATGGAAAGCAATTTTTGAGGTATTATGGAATAAAAACGACCATTTTTCAGCCCTTTTTTCAAAGTTAATATCCGACTTAAAAACTGTTAATTTTGATGCAGTGGCCTATTTATCATTTAAAGAAGTACTTAGAGGCGAAGGAGAAGTATTAGATGTAAAGCGACTAAAAGAATTATACACTTGCAATAAATTTACAACAATAAAAAAAGAGAATGGCGAGGAAATAAAAATCAATTTATCTTTAATAACTGCTCTTACTGCCGAACTTGTTTTCTCTATTCCAAACGAACTTACAGATAGCAAAGAATTTTTAAAAAATTCTGATTTATTAGATTTCCCCGGAGCAAGAAGCAGATTAGCAATAGAAATTGAAGATGTAGACGATGAAATTATTCCGGATATGTTATTGCGTGGAAAGGTTTCGTATTTATTCAACAAATATTCTGATGATTTCAATATCAACAATCTTTTGTTTTGTACAAATGACAAGCAATTAGATGTCAACGAAATTCCATCATTATTATTCAATTGGATATCAAAAAATATTGGTGGTAATGCTTATGATAGAAACAATGCTCTTAAAGATGCTAATGTGCCTCCTTTATTTATCATTTTTACATTTTTTAATAATCAGTTAAAATTTGACACAACAAATGATTTTGAATATGCAAATGATGTTCAGAAATTAGACTATAAATGGGACACGCGATTCAACCGCTTTTTTGAAAATGAAATTGTAACACAAACAAAAGACTGGCACATTGATTGGACAAAAGACCAACAAAATTTCAAAAACTTTTATTTGTTAAGAGATTTCAAATATTCAACAGATTCTTTCGATGGATTTGAAGAAAAAGGATATGAAATTAAAGTAAGAGAAGAAAGAAGTCCTTTTTTAGATAAATTAAAAGAATCTTTCTTAAACTTCAAATTTGTTCAGAATCATTTTGATTCTCCCGCAAACAGCTGGAATATAGCAGCGAATTTAAACAATGATGGTTCGGAGTTAATTATTGATAATTTAACGCAAGTTTCAAATAACTTGACCAAAACAAATCATTATATCAATAAATTAAACAACCTGGTTATTGATTTAAAAAGAGAGTTAAACAAACACATCCATACTGATGATTTAACTATTTTAAGAGCCAATAGTATGAAAAGTGTGAATGAAATTCAATTTTCATTCAACGCAATTTTGACAAAAGATATAAATGGTTTCAATCAATTAATTAAACGAGTATCTGTAGAGCCTGTTGAAATTTATAATTTACTAAATGAAAATATTGTAGTAAACATAAATGAAAAGAGTTTAGATAATTTTAATCAAGGAAATATATTAATGTCACAATATCCCGAATTGAGAAATGTCAATTCTTATGAAGAAGTTATAGAAATTTTAAAACAAAACTTATGGCTATCTTCTAATCAGGAAGTGGAATCTTTTCTTTCAGAAAAAGGTATTAAAAAAGAAAATCTTTTCACAAATAAGGAAACCAAATCCAAAGCACAATTTTATACAGAATTATTGTTAAATTATTGGGAGTCAAAAATTACCAATCAATCTAATTTAGAATATTTTATTAATAACGGATTGAGTCAAAACAGCACTTCTTTTCTTGCTAACCATCTATCTAAAATAATTGAAAACAGAGGTTTAAAAGATAAATTGGAACGAATATTAAATGATGTAGTTTCAGAAACAAATACAAATCGTGGTGTCGAAGAATTTCTGGCAGAGACCTTCTCTTTATTAATCAATGAAATTGTAATCAACTTTGACATCAACTACTTTACAACTGAAGAATTAATCGAAATTGATAATTTAAAGTCAAATAGCAACTTTAAATTTTATAATAAAACGATACCAACAGATCAAAAAACCATTCAGGGCTTATTTGAAAATAATTCTGACGAAGTATCCAATTCAAATAGAATTGTTTTAGACAAATACAATAAATGGATTGAATTTTTTAGAATTTCGTTGCTAGTTAATTGTGGCTTTGTAAGTTATGATGAGCAAGCTAACAATCAGTTAAAAGAATTAATTAATGATTTTAACGAATTCAAATTAAATTAATTTTATGAATAAATTCCACCAAATACCAACTGATACGTTTATTCCAATATCACATGATAACAGTTATTTGTTCAATCATTATGATAAGGTGGCTAATTTTTTGGCATTTAATCTTGAAAAGAATTATAAAAATATTTTAGCTAAACCAGTTCAAAATGGTTATGTCTTTGATTGGTTCTCGGTTCATGAAAATTTAGTAAATATCAATGGGAAAAGCAAAGAAGAATCAGAAAATGAATTGGCGAAATATTGGCAATTTATTGAGGTAATCAATGCTAAAATAAGCCAACTTTCATGTTCTAGCGATGAAAATAATAAGAATTGGGCTAATCTTCTAGCTAAAGTATTCAATTCTAACGATAATTTTATTTTCTCTAACGGAAAAGACATATGTATTGTATGGGGTTGGAAGTTTAATAACAACGAAAATTATAAACCAAATATTTCAAAAACACCTAATACTTTTTTGTATCCTGACAGGAATGCAGCAATTGAGAATGTTCCAATAATAAATAAAGAAAATGAAATTGAGCAGGTAGATGATTATACAGAACCAATAGTTGATGACATCCCTTTAGAAGACGAAAATAGTGAAGAGATTCCAACTGAAGAAGTTCAAGGAGTTATTCCCGTTGAAGAATCAAGTTTTTTGAAATTCTTAAAATGGTTCGCTTCTAATTTTTGGTGGTTGCTTTGGTTGTTATTATTACTGATAATTTTCTTTCTATTATTAAAATCATGTGATTGTAGTGATAATTATAACGACATCAATACGAAACTAAATCAGTTAGAACAAAAAGCAAATGACTGTGGTAACTAGCAAAGCATAAATGAATTTGAACACACAAAATATAAAATCTTTTTTTTATAAGTATTGGTGGTTATACTATCTGGTATTCTTTTTCTTATTGGGATTACTCATTTATGCAGTATTATGTCGAAATAACTGGAGTAATACAAACGATAGAATTAATACAATTAATAAACGACTTGACGATTGTTGTAATGCAAGAAATGCAATTGTTAGTGATTCCATTAGAGTAATTGATAATAAAGGAGAATTTGGGTGTCTTAGTTTTACACTAATTTGGAACTCAACAGATGATCTAGATTTGGATGTTATTGATGCAAAAAGCAATCATATATGGTATAAAAAATATTGCAAAAGCCAAGACAACCAATTTTCAAGTGCTGGCGGACAATTAGATATTGATTTAAACGCAGAAGGTATAGATACTGACCAGCCTGTAGAAAATATTTATTTTAAATGTACGCCTCCAAATGGGATTTACAGTGCCCGTGTAAAAGCTTTTGAAAAAAGAGAAACAAGTCCTGTAAACGTTAAATTAATAGTCAGAAAAAAAGGGAAAATCGTTAAAGAGATTTCAAAAACCATTAGTCAACAAGATGAAATGATAGAATTAATAAAATACAACTATAATGCAAACTAATAAATTTCCATTTCGGTATTTTCTTATTCTGTTTCTAATGTTACTATTGGCGATACTCTTTTGGGTAATAGTTTTTGGATTTAACAAAAATTCAAATGGCAACGAACAAACAAATATTCAAAGAATTGTAGACCGTGTTTTTATTGACAGACCAAACACTGAAGAAGAATACTGGCATCAAGAATACTTACCAGAACAAGCTGCTCAAATCAATCCTATTGATACTACTAAAATCATTAACGACACACTAAATCAAAGAAGAATTGTTTCTAATCTAGTAAATATTGCAATTAAAAACACATCAAATTCTATTGCAAAGTTTGCTAATGAACTAAAACAAAAATATCCTTCAGACGAATATAAAATTGTCTACATCGATAGCGTTGTGAATCGTTTACAAGTACAACTTCCTGATAAAGACAGAGTCAATTTTAAAACTGAAGTAAAAGCAAAATTAAACCAATACAAACTATTAGTTTGGGACGAAACATTATTTGATTATGTCAAAACTTTTAACGATCCTAAATTAAAAGACAATAGCGCTAGTTGGTATTTAAAAGCAATAAATATTAATAAAGCTTGGGATCAAACTACTGGAGATAAAAAAATTGTAATTGCAGTAATTGATAATGGTTTCGACTTAAATCATCCGGAATTAGTTGGAAAAGCAG
The DNA here is from genome assembly GCF_029945805.1 of Flavobacterium sp. Taxonomy (GTDB): domain Bacteria; phylum Bacteroidota; class Bacteroidia; order Flavobacteriales; family Flavobacteriaceae; genus Flavobacterium. The sequence goes on along the minus strand of NZ_JAQSDH010000035.1, from coordinate 121,574 downwards.
TTAAACCATATAATGTGATTGATAAATCGGAAAATGTAAGTCCAAGTAAAGAAAATCACGGAACGCATGTTACCTCAACTATTGTTGCTAATGGAAATAACAATCAAGGACTAGTTGGCATTTGTCCAGAATGTTCATTCATGCCAATCAAAGTGGAAGATCAAAACGGCATGGTGTCCAATACTTATATTATAGATGCCATACTTTACGCCATCAAAAATAAAGCAGATGTAGTGAATTTATCGCTTGGGATGCAGATTCCAATGGGTTTAAATATCCCACTCGAAAGGCAAAAAGAATACATAAATTCGAGTGCTAAAGATGAAACAGAATTTTGGGATGATTTATTTAACTATGCTAGTGAGAAAAAGGTAACCTGTGTTTTAGCGGCAGGTAATAGCAATATTTTAACAGGGTTTGACCCATTCCAAAGAGCAAAATCAACAATAAAAGTCGGGGCTGTAAATCAAAATGGTATAAAAGCGGGATTTTCAAATTTTGGTAATTATACAACCATTTATGCTCCCGGAACAAATATTTATGGCGCAAAACCTGGTAACAGTTACGAAGTACTTCAAGGCACTAGTATGGCTGCTCCAATTATTTCAGGTTTGATAGGTTTAATAAAATCAAAAAATAAAAATATTTCAAATCAGGAAATACTAAAAATACTGGATGCTAACACAATAACAAAAAACAATATTAAAATTATAGATATTGTGAGCAGTATTAATTAACAATAAAAGTAAATACAAACAAATCAATTAAATTAATGAAACAACAAAACTTTTTATTCGTAGACATTATATCCTCAATCTTTTTATTAGTAATCCTAATAGGTAATTTTATGGGGCTATTATACATCACAGATGGTAATTTAGTTATAAGCATGTTGGGCAGTATGTTCCTTGTAATATGCTACTTCTTTGTTGTACAATTTTTAAAGAAAAACAAGGAATTAATGATTAAAAAAAACTTTTTACATCCATCATCACTTTTTTGGATTTTCTTCTTGCTACTAGGATTTGTGAGTTTTAATTTGATGTCACATTTTATCAATGTGGAATACAATTGCAAAGACCAGATTAAAAAAGAGGCTACTTACAAAATAAAATTAGTCGATAGTATTGCCTCTATTTATAAAAAAAGAGCCCATGATGACCTTCAGAGTTTTGATTCACAACTAAAAAATAAACTAAGAGATTATAAAACCACCAAAAGCATTAAACTAAGGGAAGAATTAGTAAACGGTTCTTACAAAGTAGAAGTTAGCATTTTAAGTAATCCTGACTATATAAATGTGAATGAAGTAGCAAGTGCTAAAGTAAATCCATATGATATTAAGATTAATAAGAATATTGAGAATATTGATAAAACCATCAGTATTAATAATAAGAATTACCAAAGTGTTTTTGATAATTGGAAACGCTTAAGCTTAGTGGCCACTTATGCTAAATTAAATCAATATGTAGAAGCCAATGTAAAATCAATTAATTCAAAGATAGGAGAACTACCTTTAAATAAAACTGAGATTAAACTTGTATTTGATAAAAAGCAACTTCCTCTAAATAGCCCAACTAAGCTAAATATTGAATACAAACCAAATTATATGATTCCAACAGTTTTCATTATTCTTACGCATTTATTCATTTTGATTCCATTTTTTACATGGAGAATTGTGGACTATGTTAAATCTAATGATATGGATCCATTAGCAATAGAAAATGTTAGAGAAATTTAATTAGTTAAAAAAGAAATCATGACTGAAGTTCAAAAAAATAATATTTTACTTAATTGTAATAATATTGATATAGATAGCATAGTAAACATCATAAAAAAAGGAGACATTACCATAGATGAATTCATAAATGCGGGATTAGATGCTACAAAAGTTGAAAGTGTCAAAAATGAATTAAAAGCAGCTATTCAAAAGGAGAAAATAGAATTAGAGAATGAAGATTTAAAAAATCAAAAAACAGTTCATTTAGATAGAATCTTAAAAGGAAAAATCATAGCTGATGAAATAAAAGGATTGATAAACAAAAGAGTAATTACGTTTGAAGATATTACCGAAGCTGGTTTGCCCTTAAAAACGGCTAACGCTCTAAAATATTATTGTAGTGCCGATAAAATAACTAAAAGTTACACGATAGAGCAACTTCCTCCAATGGAAGAAGGTCGTACAGATGTTTACTTTATAGGACTTCCTGGTTCTGGTAAATCAACAATGATTGCAGGTTTGTTAAATGTAGCTCACAAAACTGGGGTATTGCTACCAGATCCATATCACGCAGCAGGGGTGAATTTTCAAACAGATTTAATACAAGATTTAAATAGAGGTGTTTTGCCAGAACGAACAGATGTGGGTTCATACAATTATATAGCGGCCTCTATTAATGATCCCAATAATAAAAGACATCCTCTAAATATTGTTGATGTTCCCGGCGAATTATATGAAAAGATACAAGGTAATGCTGAAGTAGATAAATTTTTAAAATACATCAATAACAAAAATAAAAAGATTTTAATATTCGTCATAGATTCATTAGAACATGAAAATACGGAGTCAATAAGTAAATTTGATCAGTCAGTTGTATTTCCAAACATCCTCCAAATATTTAATACAAATGGTGTTTTAGAACAAACAGATGCAATTTATTTAGTAGTAAATAAATTCGATGCAATAAAGGAATCAAAGTACCCATTCGACGATAGACCGAATGGTGACATTGCACTTGAATTTTTAAACGATGAATTTTTAAGCTTAAAAAATAATTGTATTGCTGCTAGAAAGGATACAAAAAACAGTATTAAAATCAAAGTAATACCATTCTCAATCGGAAGTTTATCTTATGGTTCCATACTGAATACATTAGATAGAGATTTTGCAAAAACAATACTCAATCAAATCACAAACGATTCTTTTATTATAAGTGGTGGAGCTAATAAAATTTTTAATTAATCTAATATAAAATGAATTTATTCGGACTAATAATACAAAGAACTACTTCGGGTTTGAACGATATGTTTGTTTCAGATAATTTAAAAGAAATTAGAAGAACTCCTGAAATTGAAAAAACTACAGACGATGAAAATAAATATGCTACAAAATTGGCAAACCAATCTGATGTATATACATTTCAAATAACTCCAAATTATAGAGTATATTCATTGGTTATTACTGATGCTACTGATTCATTTGGTAGAGCAGGTTTTTACGCCATTAGACTATATACGCCAAAAAAATATCCATTAGCCAACTTTGAAGTAATACTTCAACAAATTAATAAAAAGTATCTCGAGTTTGAAAGTACAGGTACTTTAAAAAACAATCAAGAGTACAATAATTTACTAAAATATGATTTACCGCTAGAAGTAAATCAAGCAAACTTTATAACCACTAACACTAATGAAGTAGCATTTTGCCTTTATGATGGTAATAATCCGCAATTAAGCGGTTTATTTAATCATAAAGCTGTTGGTTTATTTAATAAAATGTATGCTTTCAATAAAGAAAATGCGGTTTCAACCGACATTATTAAATCACTAGGATTGAAATCTTTCGAAGAAGTAAGAACCAATTTTAAAGAAGTTTTAATAAATAACAATTATAGAATTCTAAAGGAACTAAAAGTAAATAATGTTCCTGTAGAATTTAATCAAAATGATAATGAATTAGTATTAATACTAAAAAAGGAAGATGAAATAGAATATAATACTACTGACAATCCAAAATTCAAACAAGCTGTAGGTTCAATGATTTATGTGGAGAGAAAATACACAGCTCCACCTTCGCCATCCCGACCAAAAGGACCAAAAAAAGCTAGTTTTTTTGAAACGTATGGTCTGTATTTTATAATGGTAATAATGATTGTGGCTCTGGGAGTTGGAAGTTGGTTTATTTTTATAAAAGATAATGCTGTACCGGAACCAGAACCAACACCAATTTCTAACAATGAGGCTAATCAAAATGCAAATCCAACAGCTTCAGAAATAACATTTGAAATAGATAGGTCTATTAGAGACACTACTGTTTATATAACCTCTTACCCTAAACTAGAGAAATACCATTTCAAATTAGATAATGAAAAATGGACTTATAATAAAGATAAAAGTAAATATGCTGATTTTTACAGTACTAATCTAGACGAAATATTAAAAAACGAATCTTTAGTTTTTGATAGCAACAAAAAAAATGAGTTTTTACAAAATCTAGAGAAAATATCAGGACAAAGGATACCTGATAAAGAGATAATAATTATTCATTCGACTGAGGATAGGAAACAAGAAAGCAAACCTAAAAATGTGGCTCCAATTGTAACTAAACCAAAGACTGGCAAACCGAAAAATGCACCAAAACAAAATAATCAAAATAATAATGGTGAAAAAGTAGATCCTAACAAAATATAATAGTATGATAAAAATAACAGAAAAAAATAGAAGTCTTGTTTTTTTAGCAGCAACAATGATTATTGGGGTTTTAATAGTTGGAGTTCTCATACTAGTAGAGAATAACGATGTTCAGGGCGTAGAAATAATAGATGAGCAGGCCAATACAAATTTCAAAGACTTAGAAAATAAAATTGACATTTTAAAAAATCAGAATTTTGATCCAAATAGTTACAATACATTGGCAACTGCGATTGATGCTTCGTATGAACAAGGATTAATCAACAGTTCAGCAAAAGCTAATCTAATATCAAATTTGACTACTGTATACTCAAATTTAGTGTACAACAGGTGTGAATTTTATCTGACTGGGAATACTATGAATACAAGTACAGATGTTTTAAATTGGCTTAGTCAATTAGAAAGTATCACATCCAGAAATAGTTCTATAGATTATTATCGAGGACAAATAAATGCTTACATATATTATTCTGAAACCTTGCCCAATAAAGTAGACAGTTTTATATCACCGGGCATTACAAACTATAATGATACTCTTTATTATAGCTTTAAAAATGAAATTGACAACATGCCAAAATTACAACCAAAATATAGAGCTAAGCCCTTATTCAATAATATTAAAACAAGATTAATCAATGAATTAGCTCAATTTAATACTGATTGGGCTACTGCTGGTGTGCCAACTGAATAATTTTATAAACTAAAAAACCATGAAAAAATATTTTCTGCTAATTATTTTGATATCAACATTTTCTTTTGCTCAAAAAGATTATTCCAAATCAAGCAAAGAGGAATTAATAAATACTATTAATTCTAAAGATAAAGAATTAAAAAGTTTGAAAGAAAAACTAGAAAGTGAAAAAACTGCAAAAGAGAAATTAGAAACTAATCAAACCAAATCAACTAATGCAGAAATTGCACAACTCAAAAAAAGCATAAAAGAAACAAATGCTGTTTTTCTTAGAGAGATTTTTGATAACAAATATGTTAGCAAACCATATTTAATGGAAACAGATTTAGCTATTGATGATATATCAACGCGAATTGAAAACTCTAACATTTTAATAAGAAGTATTCTATTAGATGACACAAATAAAGAGGTCTTTGAAATTTGTAATAAAGCATTAGATTTTAACAAAAATTATTTAAAGTTATTTCAAATTAGAAATGATGTAATATTTGAAAAGTATGATTCCGTTAAAGTAAATGAAGCAATAAAAGAAATTCAAATGCTACCAGCTTTAGATGAAAATTCAAAATTAGATAGTACAAAAAAGAGAATGAGTAGTGTTTTAAAAAATTATTTAGAAAACACGTGCTTGTTGAAAAAAACTTTAGATGCATATAAAAAAGCTGACCAAAGCGCTATTTTGAAACAAAAATATACAGCTCTCGAAAAAGATGAACATTATAAAGATTATCCATATCTAGTTCAAACTATAAAAAAAATTAAAAATAGTGTAGTTGGATATACCGATGATGATTTGCAACCATGTGATGAAGTTAAAGAAAAAGTAACAAAAAATAATGAAGATGATAAATCTTCAAAAGAAAATTCTCCAATAAAAACAAAAGAATTAGAGAATAAAAAATAAGATATTCAAAAAAAAATGAAAAAAAGAGCATCACTTACCCTATTAGTTCTTTTGTTATTTCAAATTTCTTTAGCTCAAAAAAAAGATGTTAAAATCATCATTAAAGAGGCTTCTGAAGCATTTAATGTGCAAGATTATGAAACTACAATCCAAAAAATTGAAGAAATAAAAATTGAGTTTAAAAAAAATTCTCCTCCTCCTTTTGTTTTATCGATGGAAATATTAGCAAAATCTGAAATAATTAAAACCAATCCTTTAGATAACTATGCTTTAATTACTAGTACGAGAAATTTGACTAATAAATATCTGAAAAATCCAAATTCAAAAAAAGATCTTAATTATAGTGCAGTAGTACAAGAGAACAATATTCTAAACACCTACCCAAAAGACTTAGCAACTTTCAACGCTCAAAAAGAAGCAAAGCTTAGAGAAGAAGCATTGCAAAAAGAAAGGGAAGAAAAAGAAGCTGCTGAAGCCAAATTACGAAAGGAAAAAGAGGAAGTAGAGGCAAAAGCAAGGATGGAAAGAGAAGCAATACAAAGACAAGAACGGTTAGAACAAGAACGGGTGAGAAATGAAGCTGCTGCTAAAGAAAGAGAATTAAATAGAGCAGCTGAAGAAAAAGCTGAAGAGAAAAGAGCAAAAGAAGCAGAAGCATATAGTAAAAAAGTAGATCGTGAAAATAAGAGCCACTTAAATTCATTCTCAAGTTTAGGTATTCAAAGTGGAGAAATTGCAAAATATGGTTTTATTTATGAACGTGGTGGCAGAAAAACAATTGGATTTCGTTTTTCAGCAAGAACAAGTTTGACATCTGAAGAAGATATTTTAAACGGTAAAGCAACAGAAAATAAAACCGAAATAGAATTAGGTCCAAACTTTAAAATTTTTAAAAGAATATATCTAAATATAGGAGTCGGTTATGGTTATTATAATAGAATTATGAATAATGATTATTCGGGTGAAGTAAATTTAGAAAAAACAGGATATTCAGTCGCTACCGCAGGGTTAATGATTCGCGTATCCAGAGTGATAAACATTAATGGTGGAGCAGCATTAATGGATATTGATAAAGATTTATATAAACCTGAAATAACATTTGGTATATCCTTTAATCTTAAGGGAAAATATAAATATTAAAAAAACAATAGGATAAAATGAAAAATGTATTCCAATCAAAAATAGTATTAATTGTAATAGGTGTTTTTACCTTAATAATCAGTTGTACCAATGAATTCGATTATGGGAAATTACAAAATGCAGTTAAGACAGTTGAGTTTAACAATGTAACGCAAACAACAGCCGATGTTTCTGGAAATGTATTAACCGACAATGGAGCTAGCTTGTCTGCTAGAGGTGTTTGTTATGGCACCAGTAACAATCCTACCATTTCTGGATTGAAAAAAGTATTCAACACGGCAACTCTAGGGAATTACACATGTACCTTAGATAATTTAGATCCAAGTACTACTTACTACGCAAGAGCTTATGCAACTAATAGTTATGGCACTGCTTATGGATTATCCGTCACATTTACAACATTACAAGCAACAGTACCTATTATTTCGTCAACTACAGCTGCAAACTTAGTCACTGCTACAACAGCATCAACAGGAGGTATTATAACTAATAGTGGTGCTTCAAATGTTACAAGTCGTGGGGTTTGCTACAGCAGTACTGCTACAATTCCAACAATTGCAAATACAAAAACAAATGACGGTACAGGAATAGGCACTTTTATAAGTTCATTAACCGGTTTAACGGCTAACACCACATATTATATAAGAGCATATGCAACAAATGGTATAGGAACAGCCTATGGTGATGTAAAATCATTTTCAACTACTACCGCAACAATTCCAGTCGGTATTACAACTACTTCAGTTTCAGCTGTGACACAAACAACGGCTTCAAGTGGGGGTAACATTAATAATGATGGGGGTGCTACTATTACATCTCGTGGAGTATGCTGGAGCAATACATCCTCCAATCCAACAATAGCAAATACTAAAACTATAAATGGTTCAGGTGTTGGAGCATTTCTAAGCTCATTAACAACATTATCACCGGGCACAACCTATTATGTTAGAGCGTATGCAACTAATAGCGTTGGAACAGCTTATGGTAATGTTATTACTTTTACAACTGTTTCAGCTACGATTCCCACAGGTATAACAACTACTACTTTATCATTAATTACACAAACAACCGCATCAAGTGGAGGAAATATAGCAACAGATGGTGGTGCTACAGTTACATCTCGCGGTGTGTGTTGGAGCACTTCATCAAGTCCAACAATAGCAAATACCAAAACTATCGATGGTTCTGGAATTGGAACATTTTCTAGCGCAATAACAGGTTTATTACCAGGAACTACTTATTACGTTAGAGCTTATGCAACAAACAGCGTAGGTACCGCTTATGGTTCCTCTAGAACCTTTGTAACTTCTTCTGGTACAATTCCAACAGGAATTACCACAACTAGTCTCTCTTCAATTTCACAAACTACAGCTAGTAGTGGTGGAACTATCACAAGTAACGGAGGAGCAACTATTACCGCAAAAGGAGTATGTTGGAGTAGCACTACATCAACTCCTACAACCTCAAATAGCATAACAAATAACGGCACTGGTAGTACTTCATATTCTAGTTCTTTGACAGGTTTAATTGCTAATACAACTTATTATGTTAGAGCGTATGCAACAAATAGTTTGGGTACCGCCTACGGTAATACACTAACTTTTACAACACTTCCAAACTTAGCAGTTGGACAAGCTTATCAAGGAGGTATAATAGCTTATATATTCACGTCAGGCGATACAGGTTATGTTACTGGACAAACACATGGCTTAATTGCAACAACCTCAAATCAAAGTACGGGAGTACAATGGGGTTGTTCCGGAACTTCAATAGCTGGAACAAATACAACATTAGGAACCGGATTAGCAAATACAAGCGCAATAGTAAATGGATGTACTACAACAACAATTGCAGCAGCTTTGTGTAATAATTTATCATCAGGCGGTTACACGGATTGGTATTTACCAAGCAGAGATGAATTAAATAAACTTTATTTAAATAAAACAACAATAGGTGGTTTTGGTAATGTTCCATATTGGTGCTCCTCTCAAGTTGGTACAACAACAGCTTGGAGTATAAATTTTAGCACAGGAACGTTAAGCAGTACAAGTACTAAATCTACTTCAATGTATGTAAGAGCTATTAGAAACTTTTAAAAACTAACAAACAAATCAAACTTATGAGAAAAATTTTAATGATTATAGCGCCATTATTATTGGTAGGATGCAGTTTTTTTAAATCATCAAAAGACATTGAATTAATTCCGTATGCTCAAAAGGACAAATATGGTTACTTCGATTTAGAAGGCAAAATTGTTATAAATCCTCAGTTCGCAATAGCAACAGCTTTTAGAGAAGATTTAGCTCTTGTAAAAACAACCGGAGAAAATGGTAAATGGGGTTACATAGATAAAGATGGGAAATTTGCGATAAATGCTACTTATAAAGACGCCACTGTTTTTCAAGAAGGAATTGCTTGGGTAGTTTCTGAAAATTCAGCCCCTACAGCTATTGATAAAAAAGGAGAAATAAAATTCACTTTAAAAGATGCAGAAGTAGTTAGATTATTTTCTGAGGACTTAGCAGCATTTTCAAAAGTAGATTCTACAAATACAATTTGGGGTTTTGTTGACAAATCAGGAAAACAAGTAATAAATCCTCAATTTGATGCAGTTGGCGAATTTCACGATGGGAAATGTGCAGTAAAAAATAAAGATGGTAAATGGGGATATATTGACAAATCAGGTAAAATTATCATAAACCATCAATTTGATAGTGCATTTCGTTTTAAAGACGATAAAGCTATTGTTAAATTGGATGACAAAGCAGGGGTTATAGATGAGGACGGGAAATATATAGTTAACCCTCAATTTAAAGATGCTTATGCTGATAGTGATAAATATTTAATAAATCAAGATGACAAATGGGGATGGTGTGATGAAAAGGGAAAATTTATTATTAATCCACAGTTTGATGATGCTTTATTTTTTGGTGAAAGTAAATTAGCTTGTATAAAGAGCTCGGATAAATGGGGTTATGTAGATGGTGAAGGTAAAATTATGATAAACCCTCAATTTGATGAAGCATTTCCGTTTATGAATAAAATGGCAATAGTAAAATCTGGAGATAAATATGGACTAATTGATAAAGAAGGTAAATATAAAGTAAATCCGCAGTTTGATGTAATTGGTGAAGATTTAATCTATTACATGTATGATTCTAGTAGTAAAGGAGCAATAACTTCAGACTATCTAGATACTGACAAAATATTAAAAGTGATAAATGTTGATAAACCTGAAAATTTAAGTTTCGAAGATAATTTCCAAACAATCTTAAACAAAACCGGAAAATCAGTTTCTGATTTTAATGCTTTCAGAGATACAACTACAATTTTTGAAAATAAAACTATTAATAACGAAGCTAGTTATGGCTTTGCCATTTTGGGGAAATTTGTAGATTATGATTATAATTATAATAAAATAACAACCAATATAAAACCACAAGGTTTTTATTATTTTATATCGTTAGCAGGTAAAGCGAATGGAAAGGCAGAATCAGTTCAAAAAGCGTTTGAGAAAAAATTAAATGGGTATAATCTAATGAAGAAAGGTTATGTAAATAATAATTACACAAGTGTATACAAGAGTAACAAAAATATTGTAGTTACATCAAGTAACGATTCAAGTACTGTGTTTATTCATATTCTTAATAAAGATTTTGATATATCGGGTTACTTAAATAAAATACAAGAGAAAGCAGAGGAGTCATCCAGTAATTATGACAATTCAGCTGTTGATACTACAGCTGTTGAAGCAGTTGATACTGCCGCAGCCGCAGCAGTTGATACTACAGCTTATTATGGTAACTAAAGAAAGGGAATAACCGCTTTCGTTTTTAATCTCAATATTTATTAAAAATAATTTTTAGTATCATCTATGCATCAAGATAAAAATTATCATTCAAAAATTAAATATGGATATTCTCAAATTTTTAGCACCCATCATTATCCTTTCTTTTATTTTTGTTTTTTTTAATGCAATTGGAATATGGATTAAACATTATTACTATGTTTTTTCAGAAACTTTACGTAAAATATATCGCTTATTAAATGTTAAAAAACGTACCGAGATAGTATGGAATGAACTCATAAAATTTCACAAAGAAGAAGGATGGAATTATGGTCAATTTGATAAAGAAAAATATATTCAAACGATATTTAATATTGAAGATAATTTACGAATTAAGTTTACATATCAAGTGGGTAGAGATAAACTTGAATTCCAATCCCTAATTCTAAATAGTTTCGATGAAGACAGAACGACAGATATTTTAGTTTTAGCATCTCATTTCAATGGATTATTAAACTTTGGTAAAGTAAGCGTAAGTACTAAATACAATTGTGTTGAACTTATACATTCCGGTGATTTAGTAACCTATATGTTATTTCCAGGAGAAATTCAATCAGATCAAAGAGTACATTATAATGTAACTAGAGATTGTTGTTGGGCTTTTTCAAATTTAATCGAAACTGGTGAAGACCCTGTTTTTGTGATTTCAGAACTTTTAAGACGAAAAGATGATGATAAAACAAATATGTAAATGAAAAAAGCAATATACTTTTATTTTTTATTCTTTACATTAATCTTGAATGCACAAGTAAAAGTCATTTCCTGGAATCTTGAAAATTTTGGCAAATCCAAATCAGATTCTACAATTGTTTTTATTGCTAATACGGTTAAAGATGGCGATATAGTTGCCATACAAGAAGTAGTAGCAGGTTATGGTGGTGCTCAAGCTGTTGCGAGACTTGCTGATGAACTTAATCGAAAAGGTTCGAAATGGGATTACACCATTAGTGACCCAACAACAAGCAGCGCATACAAAACGGAACGTTATGCCTTTCTATGGAAAACTGCAAAAGTTAAGAAAATTGGAGATGCATGGTTAGAGCAAAAATACAACCTAGAAATAGACAGAGAACCTTTTTTTGCCACTTTTGAATACAATAAAAAACAATTTACTATTTCAAATTTCCATGCAATCACTAAAAGTAAACAGCCTGAGACTGAAATAAAATATTTCAAATTTTTACCTACTGAATATCCTGATCTAAATTTAATTTTTTTAGGCGATTTCAACTGCCCACAGTCACATACTGTTTTTATACCTTTAAGAAAAATGGAGTATGAATCAGTATTTTTCAATCAGAAAACATCTTTAAAAAAAGACTGCTATAATGATGATTGTTTAGCTTCTGAGTTCGACAACATTTGGTATAATAAGAATAAAATCAAAGTTGTAAATTCACAAGTCATTCCATTTTATAAATTTTGGTCATCATTGCAAGAAGCAAGAAAAATTTCAGACCACATTCCAATCGAAATGGAATTTAATATAAATTGATTATAAATTCAAAACAGCAACTGCATTTTTGATTTATTTTTCCATCCAGCTTGATTTTCATACTTTACAAAATATATTTTCAAATCAGCTTGGTTTTCATAACTAACAAAATATATTTTCTTTTTCGATTGATTGACATATTTAGTAAAAAACCATTTACCTTGATTTTCACTTACCTGATTTTCATACTCAACTTTATAAACTAAAAGATCTGCTTGATTTTCATATTTAACCACATAAACCTTTACATCTGCTTGATTCTCATAGTCAGCAGAAAAAACCTTTTGGGCATTACTGGAAAATGAAAAAAGCAAACTAAGTAAAAATAAATAATAATAATTTTTCATTTAAAATAATTACATTGTCGAATCAAAGATATCAATATTATGAAAAAAACTATTGCAATATTAATTGTATTAAATTCAATTAATATATTTTCCCAAACGTTGAAAACTTATGACGGCAATTACAAAAATGGTCATGCTAAATATACATATTATGAAAATGATGAGTTAGAAAGAATATTTAACGGAGATTTCGATTTTAAGTACACTAGTTCACTAGGACTTAGTACAATCTTAGGGCATTATAATAAAAATCAAAAAGTTGGTGAATGGGTATATTATTATAATTCAAGAGGAGAAAGTATTAAAATTAATGGTTCATATTCTAAAAATGCCAAAGTTGGTACATGGAAAGTTGTTCAAGCATCCGATAATAATAATCAAACCTATTTATCAACTCTAGTTTTTAACGAAAATGACACCATTACTGGAAAGATAGAATTTCCTAAATTAAAAGGTCAATTTGATAAAAGCGGAAAATTTACTGGAAATTGGAATGTTACAGATGGAAATTCGGAATTCATCGCAGAGTTTTCTAACAATATTTTGACTAAATTAATAAATCGTCAAATCGATGATGGTAAAATAATATCTAAATACACACTTCTCCTAGATTCGATTAGATTAAACCCCAAGAAATTTATCAAAGCATCTTATAGTTTGAAAAGTGGTGCAACCAAAGATTTAGCCACATTATTCAATATAAATGACGGTAGTATAAATTCAATAGGACTTTTTTTTAATTTAATTTATGAAAACCTAGATACATATAATAGAATCTTTAATTTTCTTGATATAAACATAGTTGTAAAAGATCCTGAATTAATTTACACACGTGTTCAAAAAACCGAGGATTTAGTAAAAGGAGCAGGTATAGAAGTAGTTGAAAATGACAGTAATATTTATAATACTGCAGGGATAGATGTAAAGCCTGAATTTCCGGGGGGAATGGAAAAATTTTATAAATTTATTGGACAAAATTTTAAAGTTCCAAAAGAAGAAGGATTAAAAGGAAAAGTTTTTGTTACTTTTATTATTGAAAAAGATGGGTCACTTTCAGATATCAAAGTATTTAGAGATATTGGTTATGGCACTGGCAAGGAAGCTATACGCGTATTAAGTATTTCTCCAAAATGGAGTCCTGGTGAAATGAATGGTAAAAAAATTCGAGTATTATACTCTGTACCTATAAGTATTCAAAGTACTGATTAATTGTCAATGGGAGAATTATGTAATCTACTGTGAATCAGAATTATAATACGTTAGTATTTCTTAAGTTATTTTTTTAGTTTAATTTCTAATTTTTCAATTGCCACTCCTGCCCAACGCTCCTAAAAAAATTACTGTCACAGTTATTGGTGCAATAACACGTTCACTTCGTGACTTGTGCCAGTAATTTTTTCTCCCAAGCTTCTTTACATAATGTTGCATTATAGTGCATAAAGAAACTCAATATTCCAATTCAAGTATACGGATGCACTATAATAACATTATGTAAAAAAGCCGCGCACCCAACGCTCGTGCCAGTGGCTCCAGGACAACATTTTTTGCAGCTTCCTTCGCACCTGCCAGCTACAAAAAACACCGTCCTTCGCCACTGTCTTTAACAACGTTTACTATTCCATAAGAAAATTTACGGTTGTAATTACATTCATAAACTTTCACGGTCACTGTTTTTAGCAACTAACTGTTTAAATCGGTAATGGAATTTATCCTGAGCTTGCCGAAGGACATTGCTTTTGTAAGTTCTAAAAATGGCTTAGAATTTCAGTTGCTTGCCTAGGGTTAAAGCCATTTTTAGAACCCACAAAACCAAAATTCCCAGTAAGAGTATCATTTTTTATTTGCCACCACGCAAAGAAGTTATTGCTTTCACGATAGCCGATGCCATAGCGCTTCTGTTGTTAATTGATTGAATATTAGAAATGGCATCAGCTATCCATAAAAGCAATCAGAAACATCCCAAGAAGCAAATAAAAAAATGATACCCTTACTTGCGCTACTGCCCCATCGCACTTGGTATGTTAATGCATTGTTTTTTGAAGAGGCGCCCCATTTCCACAACAACATTCCGATTAAAATGATACTCGCGGATACATTGGACGACTAAGCATCCTCAAAAATCAAATAGTAGATGAAAGAGTGTAAAATTTCAGTGCCGGATGAAAAGCATTTTTATTGTTTTTTTTCGTTTTTTCATCCGTCACTCAAAATTATACACCCTTTCCGAAGACGACCACATTCCAAATCAAAACCCTATCCATCAAACAACACCAGATTTTATAATGAAGATTTTTAATTGAAATCAAAATAAAAAAAATAAAAAAAAAGAAGCAAATATAAGTTGCAGGTATTCAGTAAAACAAGTTCAAGCCCTGCGGGTTTTTAAAAAAATCTCCACCCACACCGTTTCAAAACAATATTCAATTTCGATTTGACGCAGATTGCATCATTCACGTATAGGGTGCAAATTCCGATGATATTGACCACCCAATTCCGATTTAAAGTGAGCACCTAATTCCGATTGAAAGTGACCACCCAATTCCAGTTTAAATTGACCACCCCGATTTTCATTAAAAAACTACTTTTTTCTGCTGTTATAATTTACTCAAATATAGTTAAAAATTTATACGTTGTTATTGCTTCTTTTCTTTCTCATAGATTCACCTAATAACTCAATTCTATGAGATTGATGTATGAGTCTATCCAAAATAGCATCAGCAATAGCTTTTTCTCCAATGATGTCATACCATCCTTGAACTGGGATTTGTGATGTGACAATTATAGAGCCGTTATTATGCCTATCTTCTATTATTTCCAGAAGCGTAATTCGGTTATGACTGTCTAATGCTTGGAGTCCAAAATCATCCAAAATGATAACATCCTGTCTTTCCAATTTAGCGAGTTCTCTCAAATAAGAACCGTCGGCTTTAGCTATTTTTAATTTGGCGAACAGCTTTGAGGTATTAAAATAACTCACTTTATACCCCTCAATACAGGCCTGATAACCCAATGCTGTACCTAAAAAACTCTTACCAACACCGGTGCTTCCTGTGATTAAAACATTTTGGTTGTTCTTTACAAATTCACATTCTGCCAATCGTAGAATTAAAGTTCTATCGAGATTTCTGGAGACATCAAAATTGAGGGTTTCAATATTTGATTTGTAATGGAATCGGGCATTTTTAATACTTCTTTCGATTCGTCTGTTATGCCGTTCATCCCATTCTGCATCGATTATAATCGATACAAATTGGTCGATTGTGTAATGATCTGTTTTACCGCTTTCAACGGCTGTCTTAAAAGCATTACACATTCCATTGAGCTTCATTTGCTTCATTTTTGTTACTGTTGATTCATTCATAGTTATTTGATTTTAATTTATTTAAAGTAATTTTTTCCACGAATATTATCATGGATGGGTAATTCTTGCTCTGATTCCTGTCCATATTCTATCTTGTCTAAGTTGTTTTCCAAAATGTTTTGTATGGCTTTAAAACTGTAAATTTTATAGTCCAATGCTCTCTTGCAGGCGTTAATTAATCGTTGTTTGCCAACCTTTTTCTCATAAGTCAGTATTCCTAAACAACTTTTATAAGCTTGTTCTGGATGGTTTCTGCTATCAATGATTTTTATAATATATTCACCTACGCAACTATCAATACTATTTGCCCAATCAATAAACCTGGAAGCACTCCAATCTGATACAAACTGATGGGTACTTGCCATATGCTCTGGACTAGTTGTATAAACGTAAGGCTTGTAATTCCTGAGATGAGTGGCAATTCGATTGTATTTGTAATACACTTCAACAGTAGATTGGGTATAGAGCAGTTTCACTTTTTTTCGCAGATACTGATACGGAACGCTGTAATAACTCTTGTCTTGGCTCAATAAAACGTGTCCATTTTGCATAACTGTGGCAAAGGATTGGTATTTAATTTGGAAGCGTTCTTGTGGTAATGGGCGTAACTTGTCTTTCTCGTCTTCCATAAACAATTCAAAACGCGAGTATGGACGAGCGGTGAGTTTTCTGTTGTTATGTAGGTCAAGCAGGTCCCATATCTGCTGGTTGAGTTCTTCAATACTAAAGAATTTCTGTTCTTTTAAATGCACATAAATCCTTCTGTACAATATCTTTACAGCTCCTTCTACTAATGATTTGTCTCTTGGCTTGTATGCTCTTGCAGGCAATATGGTAGTTTCATAATACTCTGCAAAATCCGCTAAGGTCTCATTGATTGTAGGTTCAAAACGACTACTTTTTATAACAGCAGATTTTAAATTGTCTGGAACAATTGCTGCTGGAGTACCTCCAAAAAAATAGATAGCATTTTCTACAGATACTACAAAGTCTTCTTTTTGTTGGCTCATTGAAGCTTCTGCGAAAGTGTATTGGCTTGCTCCTAAAATAGCCACAAAGAACTGTACTTCTTTGATTTCTCCCGTAGCTGCATCTACTATAGAGAGTGTTTTTCCAGCATAATCCACATACATTTTATCTCCTGATTTGTGGTTCATGTGCATCACTGGATTCACACGATTGCTCCATTTTTTAAAGTGAACTCTAAATTGGGAACTCTTTATTCCGTCTGGGTTTGCCACAATGTATTGTTCCCAAAGATGCTGAACGGTCACTCCAACTTTTTTGAGTTCTCTCTCCATTTGAGGAAAGTAAGCATGGAGTTTTTCCAATTTTGGATTTGTAGACTCTACGGTAGGCTGTGAAAACAGATTCTCTAATTCAGCATCAGTTTTTTGTTCAATATCCTCAAGGCTTAAACCAAAAGTTTGGTACAAGGAAATATATTTCTTTACGGTATTTCTGGAAAGAGACAGATAATCGCTAATGAACAGCTTACTCTTGCCTTTACAGTGAAATTTAATTGCTTTTCTAATTTTACTCATGTCTGTTAATTTGTTTGCCATAATCCGTTTTTTTTAAACGAATTTATGGTCTAACAACATGAAAAAAGTAGTCGCTTTTTAGGTGGTCAATTTCAATCGGAATCCGGTGGTCAGTTTGCTCCGGAAGGTGGTGGTCAGTTTGAACCGAAACTGGTGGCCAATTTGCTCCGGAATTAGGTGGTCAATTTGACCGTTTTTTCCAGCTCTACCACCAAAAGCCGTTTCTCGCACCCGCGGCTGAAAGCCGAACAGAGGGAAGCTAATTGCGAATTTTGTTATAAGTTCACGTTTACGTTTCGCAAGAATTTTTATCTTTAACAGAAAATAATTCCTTCTGAATTTTGCAACCGAGACGAAGCGCCAGAACGTTGGTGGCAATTTTGCCGCTGAAACTGGAATATTGAACTTAAAAAAATAAAAAATGAATGTTAGAATAGTAACGTGTTTCATATTATTGACAATTTCTTTAAATATATTTTCTCAAGAAAATGCACCACATTTAAAAGGTAAAGTCAAAATTTCTATCAAAGAAGGAACATTTGATTGTGACTTAACACTAAGTAATATTCCAAGAATTCAAGATTACGTAATTCGTTTAAATTCTGGAATGAATTTATTGCATATCAGAAGTAAAAAACCAAAAGATTTTGTAATTGTTTATGACAAATCGGACAAAGATTCAACTTCTACAGGTGAATCATCAGCATATTATTTTCCTGATAATAATAGAAAAGGTAAATTTTTACCTGAAGAATTGCAATTTAGATATGTTGCTAAGTTTCCAGTCGCAAATGATACAATAGAAAATTTTTCAAGACAAGATTGGAAAGGAAATATTGCGTTTAACGGAATGTCTGTTAGAAGTGATGGAAGTCAAAGTGCTTGGTATCCTATTATTTATGACGTGAAAAAAGATATTGCTTATGATAGAGTAGTTTATGACATCGAAATAATTTGCAAAGATTGTAATACAATTTATGCTAATGGTAATAAACCAATAAGCTCAAATTCAGCACATCTAATAAGTAACGAACCACAAGAAATAGCTTTATTTTGCGGAAATTACGATGTCATTGATGACGGAAATATTACTCTTTTAAATCCGAAATTTCCAGAAGAAAAAATCAAACAATTTTCAAATCTAGTTTCGAGTTATAAAAAATACTACGAACAAAAATTAAACATCAAATTTAATCAAACACCAACTTTCATAAACACCACTCCTACTTCAAAGAAAAATGGATGGCTTTTTGTTTCTTATCCAACGATTATGGGTATTGGTTGGGGAAAATATGGATTAGCTGGAATATTTGAGGAAAAATCTCAAAAATTTTACAAACCTCTAATTGCACACGAATTAGGTGATTATTACTTTGGAACAATCAAGGTTTTTAATTCTGAATTAGGCGATATGATGTCTGAAGGTTTTACAGAATATATGGCACTGAAATTAACTGAAGAAAATCAAACTGAAAAAAACTATGATGAAGTACTAGCAAAAAAGGTTGAAAACTTAAAAGATTTTAAGCCAAAATCATTTTCAATGGTAAAATCAATTACAGATATTAGCGACAGACAAACTTATGTTTATGATTACGCTCCAATACTATTTATAGCAATCGAAAAAGAAATTGGTAAAAAGAAAATGTGGGAATGGTTAAAAAATATTTTAGAAACAAAAACAGAATTTACTAACTATGATTTTTTGGTATCAACTCTAAAAAACACTTTGAAAAATGATAAAAAAACAGACGTAATCATTAGCAAGTATTTTAGTAATGACGCTTCAACAGAAAATGCAATTAAAAGAATAGCCGAAAAATAAAAACTGCCACCAGCACACGTTTTGCGCTATTGCGAATTTTGTGCACTCCGGACGTGTTCCTTTCGCAAGAAGTTTTATCTTTAACAGCAACTAATTGGTTCCGAATATTGGAGCAGCTGTAGCATCCGAGAAACGTTGGAAACAATACTACGAAATGCGTCGTACTAAAATAAGTAGAGCATCATTAATCGTTTAATCTAGTATTGATTATTTTGCTAAAATCAATGGATTTATTTTTTTTAGTCCAATTTTGTATGGCTACGAGTCTCTAAATTTATAGATTTCTCTTTTTTAAAGCTCGTCCTCTTGGTTCATTACCCTCATAGAGTATCCTATCGGAATGTAAGAACTCGGCGGCAGTAGCGGAATCCGTTACTTTGATAGCACTTCGATGTAACATCTCTGACTCAAATGGCTTTAAAACACGTTCTTGCAAACCCGCTTTTCTCCATTGGGATACGGGGTTACATCCGTTGAATAATCCACGTGCTAGCGCGAGTGCATCAATCAAAGCTTGATTTGCTCCTTGTCCTTTAAATGGACTCATGGGATGGGCAGCATCTCCGATTAGCGTCACTCGCTTCCCCTTGTCTAATAGTTCGGATTGGAGTACGGCTCGATCATATACAGGGTAACCCGATATTTGCGCTTCCAAAGTGGACGCTAGAATTTGAGGAATTGGTTTGTGCCAGTGTGTTCTTCGGCACGCTTCTTCTTTCAGGGCATGAGACCCTTTTGCGCTTAGTGCCATTGCCTCTTCTTCTAACATAGGGAAACTCAATTGCCACATTACGGATTCTAAATCGTAAGGCATTATATAAATTCGCTCCTTCCCATTTGCACTTTGAAATACAGTGGCGGAATCCAATAAAGGACTTACTAGATCTTCCAGCGCACTTAAAGGACAAATGCCCAATAGTACAATGCAACCTAAATACCGTAAAGGGGTAATCTCTTCACCAATTAGCAATCTTCGCACTGAACTACGAATGCCATCTGCCCCCACAACAAGGTCTGCTTTAGCCTGTTTTATTTTTCCGTTAACTTGAAAGCTTACTGCTACACTTTCGTCCTCAGTGTCGTTAAAGTCTACTAATTGGTGTCCCCACTGAACAGAATTATGCCCTCCGAGTTGCTCTAATAGTGCTAAACGCAAAGATTGCCGTGAGATATGTATATTAGAACGTTTTTGAGATGCTGTTGCCACTGAAGATACCCATTTTCTGATTCCCCATTCACCAAGTACTTTTCCTTCAGTAGTATGAACTATATGTTTTGTAGAAATAACTCCAGCTTTTAAGGAAGAAATACCAAATCCTTCAATGACTTTACTTGCTTGTTGCAACGTGAGTCCGTAGCCTTGAGAGCGCGCCTCGTAGTCGTTATCGCGTTCATAAAGTGTAAAAGGAATGCCGCGGTGCAAACAAGCTACAGCAAGAGCCACACCTCCAATACCTGCACCAATTATGGCAAGGTGTGGGTAGTTTTCTTTATCAGCAACAGGAGGGTTAATGGAAGGTATTAAACCCGACCCCAAACAGTTTAAGCAGCTAAATAAATGTCCTTTAGGAGGCACTGGAGCCGTACCTTGATTGTTTGTTTTTTCAAATTGATCTAGTGCCGTTTTATAGCGCAATTTTACCTTCTTACTGACGGCTCTACTTTTTTTGCCCCGACCTTTACATTCTAAACATATCGTCCAGTTTGTTGCTTCATTTTCATCCTTTTTCACTGCTCTTTATTTATCATGCTACTGCTTTTCTTTATAAAGAAAATGGAATTATAAGAACTACATTCAGCATAAAAAGCAGTGATTTCTAATTGGTAAGAGTTCTGATTCAAACCATTATGGTACACTTTAGTACACTTTTATACTTAGTTCGTTGCACAAATTTAAGCTAAATGAAAAGCTGGGCAAAACTAATTCGGATTTATCCGATGTTGAAAGTAGGCTGCAGTATAAAACAAGGACTCAAAAATTATGCAGGATACCATTTTAGTATCCCGAATTTCCATTTCGGAATACATCAAAAGGGTATTTCAAATTTCGGTTTAATGGTTTTCTGCTTTTTGGGGTAATTCACTTATTAAAATAACTAGTACAACTCTATTTTTAAAAATTTAAAAAAGAAAAGTAAAATCTAATTTTAAACCATTAATTTTATGACAACTTCATTTCGCTTCATTATTTCAAAAACTGTTTATCTAATTTTAATTAATTTAAAGCTTTTAAAAGTAGTTGAATTCCGAAAAAAGATAACTAGACAACAATCGAATACTATAAAAAATGGCTCCCAACAATTTCGACATAAAAGGTTTAACCGACGAACAAGTGGTTATTGCAAGGAAAAAATTTGGACAAAACACCTTACATTACAAAAAAGAAAATACCATTCTTGATGCGATAAAAAGTCTGGCAAAAGAACCCATGATTATTTTATTGTTAATTGCAGCGGTAATTTATTTCCTGAGTGGGAAAATGGGTGATGCTCTATTTCTTTCTTCTTCAATATTAATCGTCTCTTCCATTTCATTGTTTCAGGATTCAAGGAGTCGAAATGCGTTGCAAAAATTAAAAAATCTTACGCAACCCAATTGTAAAGTAATTCGAAATGGTACAACTCAAGAAATAAAAAGTGACGACTTAGTTGTTGGAGATAGTTTGATTGTCGAAGAAGGGACTTCCATTACTGCGGATGGTGTTATTGTTCATTCTAATGATTTTTCGGTAAACAAATCCATACTCACCGGAGAATCCTTCGCTATTTTTAAAGATAAATCAAAAGAGGACAATTTAATTTTCAAAGGAACTACCGTAGCGAGCGGCTTAGCTATTGTTACCATTACACACATTGGGAATGAAACTAAATTGGGTAAGATTGGCAAAAGCCTCGAAAGTATTAAAGAGGAGAAAACTCCGCTAGAGCTTCAAATACAGAATTTCGTAAAAAAACTAGTTATAGCTGGCGCCTTGGTTTTTGTTATAGTATGGGCTATCAATTATTTCAAGTCGTTCAACATATTAGACAGTTTACTCAAGGCGCTGACCTTAGCGATGAGTATTTTACCCGAAGAAATTCCGATGGCATTTGCCACCTTTATGGCAATTGGCGCTTGGAGGTTAATGAAAATGGGAATTATAGTGAAACAAATGAAAACAGTAGAAACCCTAGGTTCTGCAACGGTAATTTGTACCGATAAGACAGGAACAATCACCGAAAATAAAATGAGTTTGGCAAAGCTATTTTTATTGAATTCACAAAAAATAACTACTCCTGAACAAGCTACTGATGCCGAGAAATCGTTGATAAAAAGTGCCATGTGGGCCAGTGAACCAATTCCGTTTGACCCAATGGAACTAGCATTACATAATGCATATAGCGACTTACATACTAAAGATGACCGGCCTGATTTTAAGTTAATTCACGAATATCCATTAGGCGGGAAACCACCCATGATGACGCATGTTTTTTCCAATACATCAGGGAACCGAATTATTGCCGCAAAAGGGGCGCCAGAAGCATTAATGAAAATTTCCAATTTATCAAAAGACGAAATCCTCCAAATTGAAGCTGCAATAAAAACGATAACTAGTGAAGGATACCGGGTTCTTGGTGTTGCTGAAAGTGATTTTTCAGGAACGACTTTTCCAGAAACACAACAAGAGTTTCAATTCAAGTTTAAGGGAATTGTTGCTTTTTACGACCCTCCAAAAAAGAATATCGAAACGGTTTTAAACCACTTTTATAACGCAGGCATAGCGGTTAAAATAATTACGGGTGATAATGCTGAAACTACCACCGCTATAGCGAAGCAAGTAGGTTTTAGAGGGATTGAGCATAGTTTGACCGGAGATGATTTGATGCTCTTATCCGATGCTGAGTTGCAGGAGAACGTAACGCGAACCAATATTTTCACCAGAATGTTCCCAGAGGCAAAGCTGAGAATTATTACAGCCTTAAAAGCAAACAGACAAATTGTAGCGATGACAGGTGATGGTGTAAATGATGGTCCAGCATTAAAAGCTGCTCATATTGGTATCGCAATGGGAATCAAGGGAACAGAAATAGCGAAACAAGCAGCCTCACTGATTTTACTAGAAGATGATTTATCAAAAATGGTGGATGCTGTGGCGATGGGAAGAAGAATATATACTAATCTTAAAAAAGCAATTCAATACATCATATCCATTCACATTCCAATTATACTTACCGTTTTTATTCCGTTGGCTTTGGGTTGGATTTATCCCAACATATTTTCACCCGTACACATTATTTTTCTAGAATTGATTATGGGACCAACCTGCTCCATCATTTTTGAAAATGAACCGATGGAAAAAAATACCATGCTGCAAAAACCAAGGCCTTTCACCACTACTTTTTTCAATTGGAAAGAACTCACCACAAGTATAATTCAAGGACTAGCCATTACAGCTGGAACTTTATTTGCTTATCAATATTGCGTTTACTACGCATTTGATGAGGCACATACCAGAACGATGGTTTTCACGGTTTTAATAACGGCCAATATCTTTCTAACACTCGTGAATCGTTCCTTTTATTATTCCATTTTTACCACATTGAAGTATAAAAATAATATGGTGATATTCATTATTGCCCTCACTATTTCAATCACAGGATTATTGCTGTTTGTGCCACCATTGACAAGATTCTTTGAATTTGAAACTCTAAAATTTTCGGAGTTAGGTACTGCAATTGTAATCGGATTTGCCTCTGTTATTTGGTACGAATTAGTTAAAATAAAAACAAGATTAAATACCAAGCACTAGTTGATTTTCTGAAAGAACCCTAGTATTGTGAGATTTAGCGAAAGAGTATTAAATTCAAAGTAACTAACCCAATGCCACCGATTTATTTTTTTAGTTCGCTTCGCAGGGGTATAATCAGTGCCAATAGTAATTTTGATGGCTGCACTTCGCGGGCAAAACAAATAAGCTTAATTACAAGATAGTCATTATGACCTCATAAAGAAAACCATTATCAAATCAGCGTAATTGACCCTTTAGTCTTCAAAAAATCCTACCTAACTATAAGAACACCAAGTTAAATCCGTACTCCGAAATAACAAGTTTGTGGGTAGTACTATAGAGTAGGTTTTTGTTAATCATATCTAGTGTTGCTTCATGTGAGGGAAATGCCTGTTTAAAAAGTCCTGGATTCAGATCACAAAATAATGCAGGATCATCTAGTAGTTCTCCATTAAAATAATATTCTAGCAATAAAGAAGAATTAATACTTTGACAATACTCAAAAACAGCAGCTACAGCCATAGGTTATTTTATTACAGTTTGGGATTGTAAATATAGGCCATGCGAAAGCAACCTAATGTTAAATGTGTAGCTGTACTGTGTTAAAAAAATAGGTAGTTGATTGATGGCTTGAAACCTTATGGAACGGATATGTAATTTATGATGCTTTCTGAAAGACCTAAATGTTACATTATTTAGTACTACTCAATGTCTAAACTTTCTTTTTAACCGCAATACTCTTAACTTCATGCTATCGAAAATTAGTCCCCCAAATAAGGTCAGTACGGCAAATAACAATACGTGAAGTCCCATTTCCATATAAAAAACACCTCCAACTATGCCGCCTAAAAAGAAGAAGCTAATAATGGTCAGCCTTAATTTGATAGAAATAAAAAGTTTCGCTCTAGACGAAATTTCGTGATAAAAAAACAATTGTGAAAGTTCAATTCCGAGGTCGGTAAATAAACCTGTAAGATGTGTCGTTCGAACAACAGCATTTGAAATCCGGGTTACTAGAGAATTCTGAAGGCCCATAGCATAAAGAAGTACAAAAGCAATTATATTAGGGTTATCTGTAATCAATTGTTTTCCAAAAATGGCGATACTTAATAAAATAAAAGCTTCTATGGCGGTTGGCACACTATACGTATAATTACTATTTTTTCGCGTGATGTATTCTACTAATAAACTCGAAGAAAAGGACCCGAGAAAGAAGAAAAAGATATACAGAAAATAGACAAAAGCCTCCCAAAAATTAAGTTTAAACACTTCATCTACAAAAAAAGCAAAGTGACCCGTTACGTTTGTGGTAAGTCTTTGTATGGCTAAAAAACCAGCAACATTCACAATTCCTGCTACAAATGATAGTAAAGAAGCAATCTGTAAATTATGGCTTGAAGTTCTTTTATTCCCCTGATGTGTGAACATGCATAGCGTGGATTACATTTTGTACTGATAAAATTTTCAAGGTGCTAATTATACTGTAGATTTCTATTTGAAAAAAGTGTGAGAAAGTAAATCGGAAGTAACAAAAAAAATACATCAACAATAAACTATTTCAGTTTCTTCAACTCATTTAATTCTGGAATGATAATTTTCTTTCCGAGGATGGTTATGATACCAAGCTTATTAAATTCGGATAACAACCGAATGCAACTTTCTGTCGCTGTACCAATCATACTAGCAATTTCTTCACGTGATAATTGCAATTTCAAACTTTTATCTTCATTAATTCCAAAATTTTCTGCCAAATATACTAATGCGTAGGCCAACCTTTCTTTAACCGTTTTCTGAGCCATGCTAACCATAAATTCATCCGCTTCCTTTAAGTCGCCGCAAATGGTTTTCATAACATTCATTGAAAAAGCATTGTTTTGATCAAAAAAACTAAGAATTTCCGCTTTTGGGATAAAGCAAATATGCATGTCTTCAAGGGCAACAGCGCTAAGATTTGCAACTTCATCACTAATCATCGAGCGCTGACCTAACAAATCGCCTCTTTTAGCCAGTTTCACAATTTGATCTTTCCCGTTGGCGCTAAGTTTGGTCATTTTACAAACCCCTTCCTTTACACAAAAAACTCCATTTACTTTTTCACCTTCCTCAAAAATAAGTTCTCCTTTTTTAACAATTTTAGAAACCTTACAATTGGCCATTTTTACCAACTCTTCTTTATTGAGTGCCTTAAGGGAACTGAATTCCCTGACAATACATTGTTCGCATTTACTCATATTGAAAGATTATTAATTAAGACAAAGTTAACCGTTTATATGACATTTATCATTTTTTAATGGGTAAAAGTTTTGAACCTTTGCTGCAGGTAAATGAGCAGATTATGGATACTGAAAAATGTTTCCACTGTGGTTTGGATGTTGTAAAACAAGACGAGATTATTTTTGATGAAAAGCTTTTTTGTTGTAACGGTTGTAAAACGGTTTACGAGATTTTCAGCACTAATAATATGATGTCGTATTATGATTTTGAGAAATCACCGGGAGCAAGACCATTGGAAGGAAACCAAAAATATGGTTTTCTTGACAATGAAAAAATCGTGGAAAAATTATTGGATTTTAAGGAAGGAACAACGCAAATAGTTTCCCTTCAGATCCCCCATATCCATTGCAGTTCGTGTATTTGGATATTGGAAAACTTGCATCGTCTCCAAAAAAACATTACCGCTTCACAGGTTAATTTCCATGAAAAGAAAGTTCGGATTACTTACAATTCGGAAGCGATTTCATTGAAAGCAATTGTCACTTTACTGCAGTCTATTGGTTACGAACCGTACATCAGTCTCGACAATTATGAAACTAAAAAAATCACTACGGATCGAAGTCTGACCTATAAATTAGGCGTTGCATTCTTTTGTTTCGGAAACATCATGTTACTTTCTTTTCCAGAATATTTTGATGTGAATGAGTTTTGGCTTGACCATTATAAAAACTTTTTCAGATGGTTGATTTTTGCCTTATCGCTACCCAGTTTTTTTTATTCGGCCACCGATTATTATGTGATTGCCTATAAAAGTATTAAGTCGAAAACGATGAATATTGAGATTCCTATTGCGTTGGGAATCGTAGTCATGTTTGTTAGAAGTACGTTTGATATTGTATCCGGTCACGGACAAGGTTTTTTTGACAGCCTTACCGGATTGATATTTTTTATGCTTCTTGGTAAAATGTTCCAAATCAAAACCTACAGTTTCCTGAGTTTTGAACGCGATTATAAATCCTATTTCCCCGTTGCGGTTACCCGACTTACAAATGATGGTGGGGAAGATGCTGTTCCGATACATGAAATCAACAAAGGCGACCGGTTATTAATACGCAATCAAGAACTTATTCCTACAGACGGAATTCTAATTTCTGAAAACGGTTCGATTGATTATAGTTTTGTAACGGGCGAATCGATTCCGGTAACGAAAAAATCAGGGGATAAATTATTTGCAGGCGGACGACAATCGGGAAGTGTAATTGAGATGGAAGTCTTGAATTCGGTTTCCCAAAGTTATTTAACGCAATTGTGGAGCAATGCTGTTTTTCAGAAAAAAGTAGACCAAAAGCATAAAACCATTACCAATACGATCAGTCACTACTTCACTCCTGCCCTTTTACTAATTTCCTTTCTGGGATTTGGGTATTGGATTTTTATAAGTACCACTATTGCTTTTAACGTATTCACCGCAGTTTTAATTGTTGCTTGTCCGTGCGCCTTGGCGTTGACTGCGCCTTTCACTTTGGGGAATGTTTTGCGGATTTTGGGCAAGAAGAAATTCTATCTCAAAAATGCTATCGTTATCGAACAATTAGCCAAAGTAAATACAATTGTTTTTGACAAAACTGGAACTATTACAACCAGTAAAAAGGCGAAGATATCTTATGAAGGGAAAGCCATGGATTCCGATCAGAAACTTTGGATCAAAAATACTTTGCGCGCTTCCAATCATCCATTGAGCAGAATACTTTACGATACGTTAGAAGAAAATCAGCGAATAGAAACCGATTCGTTTGAAGAAATTCCAAATAAGGGTATTGTTGCTAAAATTAAAGGACACCGAATCAAAATTGGATCGTCAGCTTTTGTACAAAACGACAAAGAGGATACTGCTTTGCAGACTTCCGTTCATATCGAAATCGACGAAAGCTATATCGGTAAATTTATCTTTAATAATGAATACCGTGAAGGCCTTTCCGAACTGTTTTCTGAGTTAAGTAAAGACTACGAAATCAAAGTTTTATCAGGCGATAACGAAGGCGAAAGTGCAATATTAGAAGCATTATTGCCTAAAGGAACCGAATTGGTATTCAATCAAAAACCGGAACAGAAATTAGACTTCATAAAACAATTACAACTTCAAGGCAAAAATGTGATGATGGTTGGTGACGGACTCAATGATGCAGGAGCTTTGGCACAAAGTAATGTTGGGATATCCGTTTCTGAGAATGTAAATGTTTTTTCCCCTGCTTGCGATGCGATTCTGGATGCTGGCGAATTTTACAAAATCAGTCGTTTTTTAAAAATGTCAAAAAAAGCAATGCTGACTATCAAATTGAGTTTTGTATTATCCTTACTCTACAATGTCGTCGGATTATCTTTTGCCGTAACCGGAAATTTGTTGCCGTTGGTCGCTGCTATTATAATGCCGTTAAGTACGATAACCATTATAAGTTTTGTCACGATTATGAGCAATTTATTCGCTAGAAAACTTAAACTAGACGATAAAAAAGAGCAAGTATGATATATATCATATTTTAAACAAAACGTTGAAATTAACTTTGCGTACACAAAATAGAGGTATGAGTGTCATTTATTTATTAATCTCCATCAGCATCATTGTTGCGATTGTCTTCTTTTCAGCTTTTATCAAAGCGGTTAAAAGTGGTCAGTATGACGACGATTATACACCATCCGTCAGAATGCTTTTTGATGACGAATTGGTCAAAGATTCTAAAAAAAATGGAGCAGATAAAAAAACACCAGAGACTATCGAAACTAAAATAAAAACCAAAATAATTTAAAAATGGAAATGCAACAGTTTTATTATGACAACAAAATTGTAAAGAAATTCATTTACGCAACCATTGTCTTTGGAGTTGTGGGGATGACAGTCGGCTTATTGCTGGCAATCATGTTTTTATTCCCAAACATCACCGACGGTATTTCGTGGTTGAGTTTCGGAAGGCTTCGTCCGCTGCACACCAATGCTGTGATTTTTGCATTTGTGGGAAATGCGATGTTTGCCGGAATTTACTATTCTTTACAGCGTTTGCTTAAAGCCAGAATGTTCAGTGATTTTTTAAGCGGTCTACACTTTTGGGGCTGGCAATTAATCATTGTTGCCGCAGCAGTTACATTGCCTTTGGGTCATTCTTCTTCTAAAGAATACGCCGAACTAGAATGGCCAATAGATATTGCCATAGCACTAATTTGGGTCGTATTCGGAATCAACATGATTGGAACCATTTTACGTCGTAGAGAACGTCATTTATATGTGGCAATATGGTTTTATCTAGCCACTTTTGTTACTGTAGCAGTATTGCATATCTTCAATAGTATTGAAATTCCAGTTTCTGCATTCAAAAGTTATTCGGTGTATGCCGGAGTTCAAGATGCCTTGGTACAATGGTGGTACGGACATAATGCAGTTGCATTTTTCTTAACAACGCCGTTCTTAGGATTGATGTATTATTATGTTCCAAAAGCGGCTAATCGACCAGTATATTCCTATCGATTATCTATTGTTCACTTTTGGTCTCTAATTTTCATCTACATCTGGGCTGGACCACACCATTTATTGTATTCTGCTTTACCAACATGGGCACAAAATTTAGGTGTTGTATTCTCCATTATGCTTATCGCTCCGTCTTGGGGTGGAATGATCAACGGATTATTAACTTTAAGAGGGGTTTGGGATAAAGTACGAGTTGACCCGGTTCTTAAATTCTATGTTGTAGCAATTACCGCTTACGGTATGGCTACTTTTGAAGGTCCGATGTTATCCCTAAAAAATGTAAATGCTATAGCCCACTTTACGGACTGGATTATTGCCCACGTTCACGTTGGTGCTTTAGGTTGGAATGGATTCTTAGCATTTGGTATGATTTACTGGTTAGTTCCTAGAATGACCAAAGGAAAATTATACTCTATAAAATTAGCAAATCTCCATTTCTGGATTGGTACTTTGGGAATCATCATGTATACGCTACCGATGTACGTTGCAGGCTTCTTACAAGCTTCTATGTGGAAACAATTTAATCCAGACGGAACTTTAACGTATGGTAACTTCCTAGAAACCGTTCAGCAAATTATGCCAATGTATTGGATGCGTATGATTGGTGGAACTATGTATATCATTGGAATGTTTATTCTAGTATATAATATCATTCAAACGGTCAGAGCCAATGCGCCAGTTGAAGATGAATTAGCGGAAGCACCAGAATTACAACAAATCAGCAAAGGAAGAATCAAAGGTGAAAAATTCCACCCATGGTTAGAAAGAAAACCGATACAACTTACCATTTTGGCAACAGTTGCGATTTTAATTGGAGGTGTAATTCAGATTGTACCAACCATTATGGTAAAATCCAACATTCCAACTATTGCAGCGGTAAAACCATATACGCCATTAGAATTGGAAGGACGAGATTTATACATCCGTGAAGGTTGTGTCGGATGCCACTCGCAAATGGTTCGCCCTTTCCGAAGTGAAGTTGAACGCTACGGTCCACAATCAAAAGCTGGAGAATTTGTTTACGATCACCCGTTCTTATGGGGTTCAAAACGAACCGGTCCTGATTTGTTACGCGTTGGGCAAAAATACAATGACAACTGGCATTTCAATCACTTTTGGGATCCACAAAGTATTTCTGCTGGTTCAATAATGCCAGGTTATAAATGGCTATTTGACAACAAAGCGATGGACATATCTGATCTGGAAACGAAAATGAAAGTGATGCAGACCTTAGGCGTTCCTTACACGGATGCTGAAATTGCCAACGGAAAAGAAACGCTGCGTAAACAAGCACTTGCCATTGAACTTAGCTTACATTCTGATCCTGATTTTGTAAAAAGTTACGAAAACAGTAAAAAGAAAGCGATAGCGAAAGGAGAACAATTTGTTCCAATGAATGAAAGAGAAATTGTATCCCTAATTGCGTATATCCAAAGATTGGGAGCTGATATTAAAGTAAAAGATAATTCTAAAAAATAAAACGATGTTTGAGCAAATTAAACACAATATGGAAACGATTTCGGGTGTACAAATCTACCCAATAATTTCGTTGTTGATATTCTTTCTATTCTTTGTTGGACTCGGTTTCTGGGTATTCTCCTATACGAAAGAAAAAATTACTGAATTGAGCAACATGCCTCTTCAAGACGATAATAATAAAGTTTAAATTCTTTACCATGAAAAAATTAATCCCAGTATACGTTAGGCTTCCACTTATTTTCTTTATCATTTTTGGAGCTATGGAATTCTTTATTGATTCAGGCGATCAACCTGCTTTCATAAAATATCCAATGGTAGGTATATTTCTTCTTGCCTTTCTTTTTTTATTAATTGCAATAGAAATTACCATGGCAGCAGTGGACAATGTCATGTATCACATGATGACTGATGAACAAAAAAAACAGCAGGAAGAAGCTTCGTCTATTAGCTTTACAGAAAAAGAATGGTATAAAAATTTGGTGAAGAAATTGACCAAATCAAAACCACTTGAAAATGAAGGTACACTTTTACTTGATCACGATTATGATGGCATCAAAGAATTAGACAATAATCTTCCACCTTGGTGGGTCTATCTTTTCTACGGATGTATCGTATTTGCTGTTGTATACCTTGTCCGATTTGAAATTTTGGATGGCGATAATCAGGAAACGGAATTCAAGAAAGAAATGGCACAAGCTGAAATTGATATTGCCGAATACAAAAAAACGGCTCCCGATTTAATGGATGAGAAAACAGTTACACTCTTAACAGAGCCCGCTGAACTTGCAAAAGGTAAAACTATTTTTGAAACCAATTGCGCAGCTTGTCACCGTGCGGATGGTGGTGGTCAAATTGGCCCTAACCTAACGGACGACCACTGGATTTTAGGTGGCGGAATAAAAAATGTTTTCCATACTTTAGTGAACGGCGGACGTGACGGAAAAGGAATGGTATCCTGGAAAGGAACCTTAAAACCTAAAGAAATGCAACTCGTAGCAAGTTATGTTCTTTCTTTAAAAGGAAGTAATCCAAAAGACCCAAAAGCGGCAGATGGTGAAATATGGATCGATGAAAATGCAACAGCTGCTGTTACAAAAATAGACAGTACTAAAGTCAAATAAAAAAATTATGTCTGATTTAATTGAAGACGAAGCTTTTAGAGACTCCATTGGGACTATAGATGAAGAAGGTAAACGCAAGTTTGTTTTCCCTAAAAAGCCTAAAGGAAAGTTTTACGAATACCGCAAATGGGTCAGCTATTTTTTACTACTGGTTTTAATTGCCAATCCATTTATAAAAATAAACGGCAACCAGTTCATGATGTTCAATGTGCTAGAACGTCGCTTCAATATCTTTAGTTTTCCATTTTGGCCTCAGGATTTCTATCTTTTTGTGCTTTCGATGATAATCGGAGTGGTATTTGTAATTTTGTTTACTGTCGTTTTTGGACGGATATTTTGTGGATGGATTTGTCCACAGACTATATTTCTAGAAATGGTTTTCAGAAGAATTGAATACTGGATTGATGGCGACCGTGGCGGACAAATACGTCTGCAAAAACAAAAATGGGATGCCGAGAAAATACGAAAGCGAGTTTTAAAATGGACGATCTTTTTTATTATTTCCTTTCTAATTGCCAATATATTTCTGGCGTATGTAATTGGTAGTGATGCACTGTATTTAATGATTGAAGAAGGTCCAATTGCACAATCCAGTAATTTTATTGCACTGCTCATTTTTACCGGAGTTTTCTATTTTATTTTTGTCTGGTTCAGAGAGCAAGTATGTATTATTGCGTGTCCTTACGGAAGATTGCAAGGCGTTCTTTTAGATAATAAATCGATTAACGTGGCCTATGATTTTGTTCGTGGCGAAAAAGAAGTCGGACGTGCCAAGTTCAATAAACAAGAAGATCGAGCGGCATCCGGAAAAGGAGATTGTATCGATTGTAAACAATGTGTGCATGTTTGTCCAACAGGAATTGATATCCGAAACGGAACACAATTAGAATGTATAAATTGTACGGCTTGTATAGACGAATGTGACTCGATAATGGAAAGCGTTAACTTGCCAAAAGGGCTTATTCGCTACGCTTCGGAAGATGAAATTGAAAAGAAAGCACCGTTCCGTTTTACAGCAAGAATGAAGGGATATAGCGCTGTTCTTATTATTCTGATTGGCGTTTTAATGGGATTGCTTTTATTAAGAAATGATGTTGAAGTCTCTGTTTTAAGATTACCTGGACAGCTTTTTCAACATAAAGGTGAAAACATTAGTAATGTCTATACCTATAAAATTATCAATAAAACATCAGAAGATTTTAAAGATATTCATTTTGAAATTGTTTCACATAAAGGCACTATAACTAAAGTAGGAAACGCAAATTTTAATGTTCCTAAACAAAAAATCGCTCAAGGAACACTTTTCATTGAAATCAGTCAGTATTTGCTCGAAAGCGATAAAACTAAACTGAAAATAGGCGTTTATAAGGGTACCAAATTATTAGGAACCACAGACACCAATTTTCTCGGACCGAGAAATTTCGATTAACTTAAAAAATTAGTACTAATGAAAATAAATTGGGGAACGGGAATAGTAATAGCTTTCGCATTATTCATCAGCTTCATATTGTTTTTTGTATTTAGGGTACAGAGCAATTCTAAATACGATAACGAATTGGTTGTAGAGGAATACTACAAGCACGATGCTAAGTTTGGTGACGAAATGCAGAAAATACAAAACGCAGCTAATTTACCTGAAAAACCCACAATAGAAGTAGATACAGAAGGCATTAAAATTGTTTTCCCTGAACGCTTCATTCCACAACAAATAAAAGGAAAAGTGTCCTTCTACAGACCGTCTGCTAAAAAACTGGACTTTGAAATACCGCTCCAGTTGAATCAAACTTCACTGCTCATACCTAAACGTGATTTCGCAGGCGGTCGTTGGGACATTACCATGTCATGGAATTATAACAACATTGATTATATTAGCAAAAAAATAGTTTATATCAATTAGAAATGATTTATTCTGCACTTTTATTAGGTTTAATAAGCAGTCTTCACTGCGTAGGAATGTGTGGTCCAATAGCCATTATGTTGCCTGTTGATCGTAACAATCCGGCTAAGAAAGTGACGCAACTTTTGACCTATCACCTCGGTAGAATCAGTGCTTACGCGAGCATCGGTTTACTTTTTGGTTTTATTGGTAAAGGATTTTTTCTCGCTGGAATACAGCAGCAGTTGTCCATTTTTGCCGGAGTAGTAATGATTGCAATTATCCTGATTCCAGAACGTATTTTTGCCCAATACAATTTTTCTAAACCCATTTTCAGAATTATTTCCTCAGTTAAAACCGCTTTGGGAAAACAGTTTAGAACTAAAAGTTATAAATCATTATTCACCATTGGAGTATTAAATGGTTTTCTGCCTTGCGGATTAGTATACGCCGCATTATTCGGTGCTATTGCCATGCAAGATGTAACGCTTGGAATGCTTTATATGGTTTTATTCGGACTCGGAACTGTGCCGCTAATGAGCATCCTTATCTATTTTAAAGAGCTTATGACACTACCCATCCGAAACAAAGTACAAAAGGCAATTCCGTATATGGTTGTACTCATTGGAACCTTATTTATTCTGAGAGGATTAGGTTTAGGTATCCCCTATATATCGCCTTCATCACTTGCGCTTTTTGTTCAGGCTACGCCTAATTGTCATAATTAATAACTAAAAATTTATACCATGGAAAGACACGATTTACTGCACGAATTCCCCGATTTTCAAGAGAAGATTCACGAACTGAAAATCAGCAATAACCACTTCAGAAAACTATTTGATGAATACCATGAACTCGAACATGAAATTCATAGAATCAATACTGATAGCGAAACGGTTACTGATGAATATGCCCATGCTCTGAAGACAAAATTGCTACATATCAAAGATGAAATTTTCGCACTTTTAAATAGTAATTAAAGCAAACGCCATCTCTAAAAGGATGGCGTTTATTTTTGTTTTATATCGTTGACGAAAATAATTGATTTTCAGGCGCTTTTCTTCGCATTCGCAAATCAAAAGCCATGCAAATATTCCGTACGAAAGCTTTCCCTTCTTCGGTTATAGTGATGGAGTCATTTTTGATTACCACTAATTTATCATTCACCATTTCTTTCAACTGCTTCAAAATTTCGGGAATTTCAGTAAAGTAATTCACTTTCTTTTCCCAAGAAGTTTCAAATCCACAAATTAAATTCAAGATATGTTTGCGGATAATCAAATCTTCATCAGTTAGCAAATGTCCTTTAACAACGGGTAATTTATCCCATTCCAATATTTGATAATAATCTTCAAGATTTTTGACATTTTGTGCAAAACTATACCAACTATCGCTGATGGAAGAAACGCCAAGTCCAATCATCAATTGCGTTTTGGAAGCACTGTAGCCCATAAAATTACGGTGCAGTTTTTTATTTTGGAACGCCTCATACATAGCATCCGTATCAAGAGCAAAATGATCCATTCCTATTTCGTGATACCCATTTTTCTCCAATAAATTTTTCCCTACTTCATACAACATTCGTTTCTCATCATCTTTCGGGATATCTTCATCTTTAAATCCGCGTTGTCCGTTTCCTTTAATCCAAGGCACATGAGCATAGCTGTAAAAAGCGAGTCGGTCCGGATGCAGTGATTTCGTCTTCTCAATAGTATCGATTACATCTTCTCGTGTTTGAAAAGGAAGTCCGAAGATAATATCGTGTCCAATAGAAGTATAGCCAATTTCACGTGCCCAAAACGTAACTTTTGCCACATTGTGAAAAGGCTGTTCTCTATGAATGGCTTTCTGTACTTTCTCAGAATAATCCTGAACACCAAAACTGACTCTTCTAAATCCTAAATCATACAGTTTTTGCAAATGCTCGCGGGTTGTATTATTGGGATGACCTTCAAAACTCATTTCGCAATTTTCCGCCTTTTGAGCATACGAAAAAATTCCATTAATCAAATCTTCCAAATTGTTTACCGAGAAAAATGTTGGGGTTCCGCCACCAAGATGAATTTCCTTTATTCTAGGTTTTTCACCCAATAATTTACAGTACAAACTCCATTCTTTCAGCACACCAGTAATATAAGGGTCTTCCAAGCCATGATTCTTGGTAATTCTTTTATGGCAACCACAAAACGTACACAAACTTTCACAAAAAGGTAAATGAATATAAAGGCTAATTCCTTCTGAATCATTACTCTCGGCGAACGATTTTTTAAGTGTTGTTATCCAACCCTCGTAAGTAAAATCAGCTTCATTCCAATACGGTACCGTCGGATAACTGGTATAGCGCGGACCGGGAACATTGTATTTCTGAACTAATGAGGTTTTCATGAGATATAATTATGTCCCAAAAGTAAAGCTCTATCCAAAAAAGAAAAATGATAATTATCATATACTACATTCTTAACATAAAAAGCTCAAGTCATTGAATATAATTTATTTACTGAATGCCTTTTTTTTAGAGAGAACGGCTATACTAAATGCATATTGGTCTAGTGGAAATTATTGAATTTATATATCAAATCGTATAAATTCCGAAGCGCTGTTTCTATCTAATTTTGAGGTAATTATAAAATATAAATGTAATGACTGAAATAGTAAACTGCGGACCCGGTATAGGAGTGTTTTTTGCCATGGCTATTATCGGAATTATATTGATTGCCATTAGTTTTTTAATGACAATCGTCAAGAGTAAATAGAACTTCCATTATAGGCTAGACAAGTCGGTTTTTCAACTGCTTAATGTCTCTACTCATTTCCAAAATCAAAGTATCCATTGACGCATTTTCTGCTGATATTTTAGTGTCGTCTTGTCCAATGTGCGCCACATATTCCCAAATTTCCAATATATCGGATAGCCTAATATCATACGGACTGTAAATAATATTATCGGGTTCGACCGTTATAGAATCCACATTTTTGCTGTTCAATCTTTTGTATGTGATGCCTTCACTAAGGGTAATTATGATATAAGTTTTATCTTTCTTAATTTCTCCAAGATTTTCAACATAGCGTCCAACCACAAAACTTTTATCGGTATGGGGCGGCATAGAGTCTCCTCCTATTGGGAAAGCTCTCATTTTTCCAGCACCTAAAAAAGGCAAGGCAACTTGTTGAAGATTTTCTATAAACTCCGGATCTGAATAACCCGTCAAATATCCTGCTCGCGCTTTATGCGGAATTATTTCTATAAAATTATTACCGTTTTGATCTACTACTATAGGTAATAAAATTCTATTGTCTCCTAATTGGAGTAAATCATCCACCGGAATTTTTCTTAAATCCACCGACAATAAGATATCGATACTGATGTGAAAATACCGCGATACCGCCAACAAAAAATCCGGTGGCGGAAGATTAATGCCGCCTTCATATTTTACGTAACGGTCTCTCGGCACCCTACAACCTTCCGCAACTACTTGCTGAGTGACACTTTTCTTGTTTCTAAGAATCTTTATATTATCGGAAAATAACGACATGATATGTTAATGTGAGGATTTATCACTTCAAATATATAAATTAAAGTGCGTATTCCGCATATTTTTGTATAATAATTTAACCCCACAATTTTAGAATATGCAACGCTCAATCGTACACATGGATTTGGACACTTTTTTCGTGTCTTGTGTAAGGCTCCAAAACTCGCAATTAAATGGTATCCCGATAATTGTTGGCGGTGGAGAACGAGGCGTTGTGGCTTCCTGCTCGTATGAAGCCCGCCGTTTTGGAGTGCGTTCCGCTATGCCTATCCGTATGGCTTTACAACTTTGTCCAGAAGCAAAAGTCATTAAAGGCGATATGGAATTGTTTACCAATAAATCACAAGAAGTAACACAGATTATTGAAGAGCGAGCACCCATAGTGGAGAAGTCTAGCATTGACGAATTTTATCTCGACATTACCGGCATGGATAAATTTTACGGCTGTTACAAATGGACAAATGAACTTTCAAACACTATCACAAAAGAAACAGGTTTACCAATAAGTTTTGCACTATCCATAAATAAAACCGTTTCCAAAATAGCCACAGGTGAAGGAAAACCAAAAGGAAATTTAGAGATTTCAGAAACGATGGTGCAATCTTTCCTAAATCCACTTTCTATTAGAAAAATTCCTGGCATTGGTGAACAAAATTTCAAATCGTTATCGCAATTGGGAATACGTAACATTGAGAAACTTTCTGAAATGCCACAACGCTATATGCAAGGAATGTTCGGAAAAATGGGACTCGAATTGTGGCGAAAAGCAAACGGAATAGATAATACTCCCGTTCAACCTTATGTAGAAAGAAAATCAATCTCCACCGAGCATACTTATACGCAGGATACTATTGACATTAAAAAAGTAAAATCACATCTAATTAGTATGGTCGAAAAGCTTGCTTATCAGTCCCGTCAGGAACAATGGCTGCCTTCCATACTAGTAGTAAAATTACGCTATGCCAATTTTGATACAGAAACCAAACAATTAAAAATAGCCTATACTTCTTGCGATCATATCTTGATTAAATATGTGTTGGAATTATTTGATGCGCTCTATAACCGTCGGATGCGAATACGATTAATCGGAGTGCGTTTCAGTGGTCTTGCCCGCGGAACTTATCAGATTAATATGTTTGAAGACACGGTAGAAATGATGTCCTTATATCAGACCATGGATAAAATCAGAAATCGCTTTGGAGCCGATGCCGTTAGCCGATGTGCTGGAGCCAAATTAATTAACGATTTATAGTAATTGATTTAAATAATAAAACAAATGTATCTTAATTGTCATTCCTATCATTCGTTGCGCTACGGTACAATTCCATTAACGGATTTAGTGCAGGAAGCTGCTTTGCACGGTGTAAAAGAAATGGCCTTGACGGATAATAATACCATTACCGGAATCTACGATTTTATAAAATTATGCGAAGCAGCAACTATTAAACCCATTGTTGGAATTGAATTCAGACACACTAATACCTTGCATTTTATAGGTCTGGCAAAAAATCGCGAAGGAATTAGCGAAATGAATAGGCTAATCACAAAGCATAATTTTGAAAACACGCCTTTGCCCATCCAAGCGCCAAATTTCAAAAATGTAGTGGTTATTTATCCGTTTGAAAATAAACCGCACGTTTTGAAGGAAAATGAATTTGTGGGTATTCGTCCAGAGCAACTTCCAAAGCTATACAATCCAAAATGGAACTGCTTTTTGGATAAAATGGTGGTCTTACAACCCGTCACTTATCGGACCAAAAAAGAATACAGCCTTCACAAAATTCTTCGTGCGATAGATTTGAATATTCTAGGTTCCAAACTTACCGAAACGGATTATTGTAAAGTATCGGAAATAATGATTCCGTTAGAGGAATTGATTTCAAAGTTTGTTGATTATCCACAGATACTTGAAAATACGAAAAAGATAATCGAACAATGTAATTTTGAATATGAATTTGGAACACCTCGCAATAAAAAACACTTTACCCAAAATAGCACTACCGATATTGAATTGCTAACAAAACTAGCTTATGAGGGATTAACTTGGCGGTATACTAAAGATAATAACGACGCAAAAGCACGGATTGAAAAAGAACTGAAAGTCATACATCAACTAGGATTTAGCGGTTACTTTCTAATTACTTGGGACATTGTTAGGTACAGTATTTCTCAAGGATTTTTACACATCGGACGCGGCAGCGGAGCCAATAGTATTATAGCATATTGCTTAGGCATAACCGATATTTGTCCTATTGAACTGGATTTATATTTTGAGCGTTTTCTAAACCTCAACCGCAAAACGCCACCCGATTTTGATATTGACTGGTCGTGGAAAGAACGCAATACCATTCTGGATTATATCTTCAGTAAATACGGCGCGGATCATGTAGCTTTTTGCGGAACGAATGTCGAATTTAAATACCGTTCCATCTTTCGGGAAGTCGGAAAAGTATTTGGCTTACCAAAAGAAGAATTAGACTTACTCGCCAAAAACCCAATGATCAAGCACCATCAAAATAAGGTAGTGCAACAAGTACAAGAATACGGAATGATGCTCGAAAAATATCCAAACCAACGCAGTATGCATTCGTGTGGCATCATTATTTCAGAAGAACCAATAACCAATTTTACGGCCTTGGAAATGCCTCCAAAAGGCTATCCTATTGTTCAATTCGATATGCATGTGGCTGAAAATATTGGCTTTGAAAAGTTTGATATTTTAAGCCAACGCGGCATCGGTCACATTGACGACACCGTAAAATTGGTCAAAAAGAACCAGAATATAGAAGTTACTATTCGAGACACGCGCATTTCAAAAGATGAAGCACAATGCAATGCTTATTTAGGACGTGGAAAAACAATTGGATGCTTTTATATTGAAAGTCCAGCAATGAGAGGTTTGTTACGCCGACTTAAATGTGAAAATTACAAAGTACTCGTGGCAGCTTCGTCTATTATTCGTCCCGGAGTGGCGCAAAGTGGTATGATGAAAGAATACATTTTCCGGCACAATCATCCTGATAAATTTGACTACTTTCATGATGTTTTCAAAGAACAATTGGGAGAAACCTATGGAATCATGGTATATCAGGAAGATGTCATCAAAATTGCATTGCATTATGCAGGAGTTCCCGCTTCGGATGGTGATATCTTACGTCGTGCGATGAGTGGTAAAGGCAGATCTAAAGAAGCATTGCAGAAAGTAAAAGATAATTTTTTTACGTGCTGCGCCGAAAAAGGCCATCCGTTACCACTTAGTCAAGAAATATACCGACAAATCGAATCATTTGCCGGATATTCCTTTTGTAAAGCACACTCGGCTTCATATGCTGTGGAAAGCTATCAGAGTCTGTATTTGAAAGTACATTATCCGATAGAATTTATGACTGCAGTAATCAATAATTTTGGTGGTTTTTACCGAACCGAAGTTTACATACATGAAGCAAAAATGTCGGGAGCTAAAATTCATAATCCATGTGTCAACAAAAGTGATTGGGAAACTACTTTATATGGTCGGAATATTTATTTAGGATTTCAGCATTTAAAAAGTCTGGAATCAAAAATTGCACTATTAATACAGGAGAACCGAGAGCTTTATGGTAACTATACCTCTATCGAAGATTTTATTAACCGCATCGCTATTGGCATCGAAGGCATACAAATATTAATTTTCATTGGCGCGTTCCGGTTTACAGGAAAGAGCAAAAGTGAACTTCTAGTCATTGCCCGAATGTTGATGCTCAATTTCAAACCCGAAAATAGAGGATGGCTGTTGCTTGAAGAACCGTTGAAAGAATACCAATTGCCTGTATTGAACCGTTCCGCTTTTGAAGATGCTTTTGATGAAATTGAGCTGTTAACTTTTCCAGTTTCGGTTACGCCCTTTAATTTGTTGCAGACTTCCTATCGCGGCGATGTTATGGCAAAAGACTTGGTAAAACACCCTAAGAAAACGGTCAAAATGCTCGCGTATCTTATTTCAAGAAAACACGTTCCAACAAAAAAAGGGGATATGTATTTTGGCACGTGGATTGATGTCGAAGGAGAATTTTTTGACACAGCGCACTTTGCAGACTGCCTTCAAAAATATCCTTTTAAAGGTGGCGGTTGTTATTTACTGCAGGGACAAGTTGAAGTCGATTACCACTTCCCTACTATTACGATTACTAAAATGGCCAAAATGCCGTTTATTGCAGATCCGCGGTATGCAGATACGGATGAAAAAAGATTCCAAACCCAACAACAAATACGGGAAGATATAAGCATGACGCAACGGGCGCCCTATCCGCAGGAACACGAAATAAATTTACCTCGATTTAAGATGGGCCAATCGTAAACAAAGAATCCGATACTACTTTTAACAAAAGTGGTGTACATATTATAATTTAAAATAATTACATTACCTATATAAAATTAAGTCCAATACCCAATGAAGAACCAGGAATACGCCATAGTAGATATTGAGACGACCGGTGGTAATGCCAACGGCAGTCGTATCACTGAAATTGCGATTATCATTCATGATGGAACCAAAATTATTGACCGTTGGGAATCGCTTGTCAATCCGCAAAAGGATATTCCCCTTGCCATTTTTGCCTTGACTGGCATCAATAACGATACGGTAAAAGATGCGCCTATATTTGATGCCATTTCTGAAAAAGTATTGGAGATGCTTACAGACCGAATATTTGTAGCGCATAATGTGAACTTTGATTATTCCTTTGTGCGTCACGAACTCGAAAAATCGGGTTTCAAATGGACCGCAAAAAAACTCTGTACCGTGCGCGCCACCAGAAAAATCAAACCCGGATTGGGTTCGTATAGTTTGGGCAATCTGTGTCACTCATTAGATATCAATATCGAAAACCGCCACCGTGCCGGAGGCGATGCAGATGCTACTGTTGTATTGTTTTCCATGTTACTAGAATGGGATAGCGACGGTGAACTATTGAAAATGATAAAGAAAACTTCACCTGACCAACGCTTACCGCCTAACCTACCTCCGAAAGATTTTGAGCAACTACCCGAAAAACCAGGCGTCTATTATTTC
Organism: Flavobacterium sp.; assembly: GCF_029945805.1. Lineage (GTDB taxonomy): Bacteria > Bacteroidota > Bacteroidia > Flavobacteriales > Flavobacteriaceae > Flavobacterium. The sequence goes on along the minus strand of NZ_JAQSDH010000035.1, from coordinate 78,452 downwards.
TATAATCAGGAAAAAAAAGTGATTTATGTTGGGAAAGCAATTAACATAAAAAAACGTATTGCTTCGCACTTTACCGGGCACAATATCAATTCGCAACGTCAAAATTTTCTACGAGACATCTACAGTATTTCCTTTGAAATTTGCGCTACCGAACTGATGGCATTACTGTTGGAATACAACGAAATTAAAAAATTATGGCCAATGTATAATAAAGCTTTGAAGCGCTTTGAACCCAAATATGGACTATTTGAATATGAGGCACGTAATGGCTATAAATACCTATCGATAGGAAAGCTAGGTAAAAACCAATCGTATATTGAAGCGTTCAGCAGTTCCTATGACGGCATCCAATTGTTACGCAGTTTGTCCGAACAATTTAAAATAGATTACCGCTTTTGTAATTATGGAAGCACTAATGAAGGAGAACTGTTTCGTCAACCTGATGACAGCACTTTACCTGAAGTTACAGAACACAACGAACAGGTAGACAATGCTCTTGATTTCTTTCTAAAGAACCGACCAAGCTTTGCCATTATGGATAAAGGCAGAGATGCCGAAGAACGCAGTTGCATCTGGGTAGAGAACGGACATTTTTATGGTATGGGTTACCTTACTTCCGATATTGCTCTTGTGGAAGTTTCAGAGATAAAAGACTATGTTACGCCGTATAAAAGCAATCACTATATCATGCAATTGATTTATGGGTATGCCGAGAAGTTTCCAGGAAAAGTGAGGAAGTGAGCGGAAGATAGAAATTAGAATTTAGAATTTAGAATTTAGAAAATAGACGACAGAGAAATGATGACACTATTTGAGGATACAGAATTATTTACATTGGGGCTTCGGGGTAGAAAAGTTTTTGATTTGCCCGATTGTGACCTTCTGTTAATTGACAATTTCATCCCAAAAGACGAATCCGATTTCTACTATAACATTTTGCACCATCAAACACTATGGCACGAATATGAAATGCCGATGTATGACAAGATGGTTACTGCACCACGAATGGTTTCATGGTACGGAGATTCCGAACGCACGGAATTAAATCCGAAACAAAAGTGGCCAAACGAGTTACTTACTATTCGAAAGCATGTAGAGCATGAAACCAAGATAAAATTCAATTCGGTTCTTCTTAATCTTTATCGAAATGGAAACGATGGTGTCGGATGGCATTGTGACAAAACAACTAGTTCTAATAAAGATATGAATATTGCCTCTGTTACTTTTGGGGAAACCCGAATGTTTCGATTACGACATAAATTTATGAAACACATTCCTCCACTTGAAATTCCATTAAACCACGGTACGTTCCTATTAATGTCGGGAGCAACGAATAGCTATTGGGAACATCAAGTTCCAAAAACGTCACGGAATGTATTACCTCGAATCAACCTCACCTTCAGACAAGTTTAAAAGTAACGCGATTTCTAGCCTAATTATATAATAGCAATTAGTAATTATATAATGGAAATTTAGATAGTATGTTGTAAATTTATACAAACTAAATACTATCGCCATGGAAGAAAATAGCAAAACGAATCACGACCCCAAACACACTGATTTCCAGCAAAACAACAAAGCCTATCCTGGACATACTTCAGAGCAACAAAAAGGAAATCATAGCGACGAAGTAACACCGTATACGGAACTTAGTGATGAAGAAAAAGATGCACGTTTGGCCGATTTTGGACCCGTTCGCAATCCTAATTATCACGATGTAAATGACGACAATAACATAACAAGTAGTTCCGCCAACCGATACAGAAAAGACACGCACCATCATAAAACAGGAACTGACGGGAAAACCCTAGAAGATTTTAACAAAATAGAACCTAAAAGGGATATCAATAAAGCAGCGAACAATGAAAATAAAACTCCTGGCCGCTAATAACAATTAATCAAACAATAAAATCTAATTCTAATGACACCTAACAAACCCTTAACCATTATGATTGCTGACGACGATGCCGATGATCGCGAAGTACTTCGATTTTTATTTACTAAAAACGATAGATTTGAACTTATAAATTGTTTTGAATCAGGAATTGATGTTATAAAAGAGATCATGGTTGAAAATAATCTTCCGGATATACTTCTTATTGATATGTATATGCCAATGCTTACCGGAGCAGAAATTATAAAGAAATTAGAAGAAAGCAAAATTGGAGTGAATATGTATAAATTTGTGGTTTCCTCTACGATAAATAGTGCCGCAGAAAGCAAATACATCGAAAACAATAAAGTCAAATTTATCAAAAAACCAGTTTCCTTAAAAGAAATTAATGATTTGCCAGGGATAATATTGGATCACCTTCATTATGATAATAACACTAAAGTATAAGCTCTACTTTTTTTCATGATTTCTATTTTTAAATATTAAATTAGTACCGTTGTCGTTTTAAAAATTCTGATTCGTTAATATTAAAATTTAATTTACAAAGCAGGCCTAAAAAAGCCTGCTCTAGTTTTATAGTTGCATTCTAATTTTAAATTGCCAGTGTTTCTGCAGTATCAGGAATAGAAACTAGCATTTCAGATTCCTTAGTTAAATGTTCGTTTATCACTTTTATTACCTTATCATAATTATCGCTTAATGCCACAATCAAATCTCCTTTTTTTACAATCTCAAATGCGCGAACTATTGCTTCTGACTCTTCAGCAATAAGTTCGTAAGTAACATTTCTTTTGGACGCTTTAATTCCTTTTACAACCAAAGCGTTTATTTGATCTACCGTTTTACCTCTTAAACTGTGCTCTTGCCTTACTATAATATGGTCAAACATAGACGCAGCTATTTTCGCTAATGAGATAGTATCCTCATCCCGTCGATCTCCGATTCCTGCTATAATTCCGATTCTTCTTTTTGCTTTAATACTTTTTAAATAGTCTTTCAATGCGATGAATCCGTGTGGATTATGAGCGTAATCTACGAGTACTTTATAGTTTTTAAATTCGAATAGATTCATTCTGCCCGGCGTCATTTCGTATCCTGGAATAAACGTCAGCAACGCATTTTTAATCTGATCCATAGTAAATCCCCAGGCGAAAGCCGCAACTGAGGCTGCGAGAATGTTAGCAATCATAAATTTGGCATTGCCACCATCCGTTAGCGGAATTTTGGAAACATTTTCAATTCGGTATTTCTCTCCTTCGTAAATAAGTACAATCGTATCGCCTTCTAAAACAGCTACAAGCGCATCGTTATTGATACATTCGCGTATCATATCGTTTTCGGAATCTAGAGAGAAATAGGCTATATTGCACTGAAGTTCCTGAGCAATTTTCAAACAATTATCATCTTCTGCATTTAGCACAGCCCAACCATTTTTGGTAACGCTTCTGGCCACCACGGCTTTAACATTGGTTAAATCCTCCAACGTATGTACATCATCAAGTCCCAAATGATCTTCTTCAATATTGGTAATAATACCTACATCACAAGAATCAAAGCACAAGCCACTTCGTATCAGTCCACCACGAGCCGTCTCAAGAATTGCAAAATCAACTGTCGGATCTTTTAAGACTGTGGTTCCACTTGCCGGACCAGAACAATCGCCGCCTTTAACCTTATACCCGTTGATATAAATACCATCTGTAGTCGTATATCCTGCCGTATATCCTGCCGTTTTAGCAATATGAGCTAGCAAACGCGTAGTTGTAGTTTTTCCGTTAGTTCCTGTTACTGCAAACAGCGGAATAGTTGGTTTACTTCCTTTTGGAAATAACATATCAATCACCGCTGAAGCAACATTTCTTGGTTTACCAAAGGAAGGATCCAAATGCATTCTGAAACCCGGCGCTGCATTGACTTCCAATACTACGCCACCATTTTTAGACAATGGTTCACTGATTGACGGTGCCATAATATCAATTCCACAGACATCGAGACCAATTATTTTTGCAATACGTTCTGCAAGAAACTTATTTTCTGAATGGATTTCTTCACTGGTATCTATTGCCGTTCCACCTGTGCTTAAATTTGCAGTTGATTTAAGATAGATAATTTCTCCTTCCGATGGTACGGTTGCACTGGTATAACCATATTTGTCGAGTTGGGTAAAGGTATCTTGGTTGAAAATAATTTTTGTTAAAGACGATTCGTGTCCGTTTCCACGTCGCGGTTCATCGTTCACCATGTGAATTAATGTATCAATGGAATCTACTCCATTCCCTTTAATCAATGCCGGAATGCGTTTTGCAGCAGCGACAAATTTACCGTCAATCACCAACAAACGATAATCGGAACCAGTAATAAAGCGTTCCACAATACAATAGTTGCTAAATGTTTTGGCTAATTCGAAGGCATATAATGCCGAATCCAAATCGGGTATATTAATAGTGGCTCCTTTTCCTTGATTTCCGTTTAATGGTTTTATGACAATCGGAAAACCTATGGCATCAATGATTTCTTTTAACCCTTCTTCAGTAGCACAGCAATCTCCAGCAGCAACTGGAATATAATGCTGCGCCAAAAGTTTCTTTGTAGCATCTTTATTTCCGGCAGTTCTAACCGCTAGTTCAGAGGTTTTTGCGGTAATTGTGGCTTGAAACTGTTTTTGTGCCGAGCCATAACCCAATTGAATTCTAGAATTTGTACCCATTCGCATCCACGGAATTCCGCGACGTTGCGCTTCGTCAACTATACTTTTGGTACTTGGCCCCAATCCGTGCTTTAGTGCTAATTCTTTAAGTTGTAAAATATCATTTTCGATAGCGTAAGGTTCATTTTTGGCAATCGCATCCACTATTCTAAAAGCAGCTTGTGCTGCATAGAGCCCGGCTTCTTCATTAGTGTAGGTGAATACCATATTGTAAACGCCTCTTTTAATAGTTTCTCTTGTGCGTCCGTATCCACATTCCATTCCTGCCATCGACTGAATTTCTAAAGCCACATGTTCCATCACGTGCCCCAACCAAGTGCCACGTCGTAATCTTTCAAAAAAACCGCCTTCTCTGCCTTCAGAACATTCGTGCGCTATCATTTCAGGGAAGGCCGTTGTAAAACGTTCCAAAAAGCCCTCTATTTTATCCGTGGGGAACTTTTCCATTTCCTCTAGGTCCAATCTCACCTGAATAAGTCGGTTTCTGTAGTTGCTCCAAACATTAGGTCCGCGAAGCACTTGGGTCTTTAAAATTTTCATGTTGGTTAGTGTTTAAATCAACACAAATTTCTAATAATATATGCGAATTTGAATTACACGATTATTGAATTTAATTATAAAATCCTATCGCTGAATTAAGTAGTTTTTGTAATAAAGACAAAACCTTCGAAGCATTTGAAACGAAGCTCCAATAACTAAACTCAAATCGCTAGATGGCTTTTATTTTTTTACATGCTTAGCAGTAGATTTTTTGTCGCTAACCGATTCTTTTTTAGTGGTCTTCACTCCTGTTTTGGTATTCTTCATTTTTTGATTAGTCTCCGCTTCATCAACGGAATGGGTAATATGTAGCGAATTTTCTTTTTCAGACAAATCACTTAATTTTTGGTAATATTTCTTAACCACTTCCATTTCAGATTCAGTCATATCCTCAATATCCACCAACCGATTGCTAGCATATTCACTCGACGCCACCAATTCATTAAGTTTTAATTGAATGGCCAAAGAATCCTTGTTTTGTGCTTTCTGAATTAAGAACACCATCAGGAATGTAATGATGGTTGTACCCTATTGATAACCAATGCGCACCAATGTGCTAATTCTGCATTATAAATATCAGTTGACTTGATTACCCAAAGTTTGACTTCTTTTGTAATTGTGGATCTGTTTCTATTAAGCTGTATTGCTATGTAATTCAGTGATTTGTTTTCCTTGAGTAAAGTCTCAATAACAACACGTTCATTGTAAGCTAATCTCTTCTATTTTCTTTCCATATTCAACAAAGATAAATTTTATCAATGTTGCGTTAGGTTCTTGAATTCTCTGATTACAACTAAATCGATACATAACTTTGCAACGCTATCCCTTTAAACGATTTTTAAATCTTTGTTAAAAAAGCAACAAAAGAATTGTAAAATCGCCTACTTTTAAATTCCATAAAAGATGGAATACAAACTATGAGCAAATCCTACTCCCAAATTGCACTGATAGCACTAGCACTGCTTTCGATCGCTAATCTCTCGGCACAAACTCCAGTTAGTTCTACTTACGATTACCAAGCCGCATTCGCTAACAATTTTTATACCAATAACGGCACAGAAACTCGATCGGCAAGCGGACAACCAGGCCCAAAATATTGGCAAAACAAAGCCAATTATGAATTAAAAGCTAGCCTCAATGAAAACAGTAGCGAGATTACAGGAACAGAAATCCTAACCTACACTAACAACAGTCCAGATAAAATGGAATTTTTATGGTTGGGCTTGGACCAAAACCTATTCCAATTAGATTCGAGAGGGAATGCTATAGTTCCACTATCAGGTAGCCGAAATGCCGCGAGAGGTCAAGTCTTTGATGGTGGATTTAAAATCAAATCGGTAAGCCTGATTACATCTAAAAATGGAAAAACCACTGAACTGGCTGCCAAATATGTTATTACAGATACTAGAATGCAAATCCTTCTCCCTGAAGCTCTGAATGCCAACGGAAGTAGTATCAAATTTAAAATAGACTTTTCGTTTACTGCGCCACTATACGGTTCTGACCGAATGGGTGTGCAGGAAACCAAAAATGGTAAAATATTCAGCATCGCACAATGGTACCCAAGAATGTGTGTTTATGATGATATTAGCGGATGGAACACCACACCTTACACGGGTCCTGGAGAGTTTTATTTAGAATATGGCGATTTTGATGTAACCATTACGGCACCCGTTAACCACATTGTAGTATGTTCAGGTGAATTGGTCAATCCTGCCGAAGTGTACACTACCGAGCAACAACAACGTTGGGCAGCCGCTGTCACAAGTGATAAAACCGTAACCATCCGTGCTGCAGATGAAGTAACAAATCCTGCGTCAAGACCTGTGGGCAAATCCACTCTGAACTGGCATTTTAAAATGAAAAACAGTCGCGATGTGGCTTGGGCTTCTTCTGCTGCCTTTATCATTGATGCGGCAAAAATCAATTTGCCAAGTGGTAAAAAATCACTAGCCGTAGCTGCTTATCCTATCGAAAGTAATGGAAATAATGCTTGGGGACGTGCTACAGAATATACTAAAGCGAGTATCGAAAATTACTCTAAACGATGGTTTGAATACCCTTATCCTGCCGCTATAAATGTGGCTTCTAATGTTGGTGGTATGGAATATCCCGGCATTGTATTTTGTGATTATGGAGACAAAAACGAAAGTTTATGGGGCGTTACTGATCATGAGTTTGGCCACAACTGGTTCCCTATGATTGTAGGCTCTAACGAACGCTTGTTTGCTTGGATGGATGAAGGCTTTAATACCTTTATCAACGCTATTAGCACTGCCGAATTTAATAATGGCGAATACAAACAGACTGAAAGGGACAGACACCGATCTGCGAATAGATTGACCTCACCCGACTTAGAAATCGTAATGAGTTCGGCTGCGAATAGTAAGGAAATTAACAGCGGAACGTTAGGCTATTCTAAACCGAGTGTTGCACTTGAAATTTTACGGGAACAGGTGATAGGGAAAGAGCGCTTTGATTATGCTTTTAAAACCTACATTGACCGTTGGGCATACAAACATCCTCAACCCGATGACTTCTTCAGAACAATGGAAAATGCCGCCGGTGAAGACCTCAACTGGTTTTGGAGAGGCTGGTTTACTAACAATTGGCGACTAGACCAAGGCATTCGTTCGGTACTGTACAAAAAAAACAATCCTTCTTTGGGCGCAGAAATAACCATCGACAATTTAGATAAAATGGTACTGCCCGTGATTGTGGAAATCAAAACCAAAAGTGGCAACGTAAAACGAATACAACTTCCAGTAGAAATATGGATGCGGGAAAAAAGCTGGACTTTCAAATCGGATACCAATGAAGAAATTGAAAGCATTACACTCGATCCCGATCATGTTTTCCCCGATTATAATGAAGCTAATAATAGTTGGACCGCAGCCAATGGCGTGTTGGAAAAAGATGTTATTATTGCAGAGTATATCGGAACTTTTTCTAACAAACAATTGGGTTTTAAAGTCGTGTTGACTGAAGTAAACGACTTGTTACGCGCGACCTTAACGGATAATACTAGATTTAGTTTAGAGCCTTCGGGAGCAAACAACTTTAAGTCAAACCGACGCGGTATCGAGTTTCAATTCAATGAACCTAAAACATCGTTTACCTTTTTACAAAACGGAAAGAGTTTTGTACTGACGAAAGAGTGATTTTTTAGACTTCTTAGACTAGTTAGACTTCTTAGAATGTTAGATAGTTAGATTTTTAAGTATCTTTATACCAGTATCATACTAAGTGTGAATTTTTTAAAAACAAAACACTATGAAAAATGTACTAATCCTTCTGGTAGTCTATATTTTCTTTGGCTTCAGTACCAAAACAGCACCCGAGCTTACGCTTAAAATTGTAAAAATACAATGGGTCGGAGAAGGCAAATACGATATCGGAGTAGAACTCCATAACGATTCCAAACAAAAAATTAGTTTTTTAAGTATGTATTGCTCTGATAGTGGCTTTTATTCAACCACCAACGAAAATGTTACGGTAGTTCCAAAACCGTGTGACAAAAATTTTCCAACTAAGGTCACCATCCTACGAAACAAATTCCGCACGGGAACCCTTCAACTCGAATTAGCAAAAAATTCTAAACAGGAGCACTTTAAAGTAGGCTTTCGATTTATAGAAATTCCAGAAACCATACAATTGACTGAATTCGATACCACAGCAGCTAAGGTTATAACCGTATGGTCGAATACGATTCAGTTAAAAACACGGTAATAGCTAAAAGCTTTTACGTTCGCTTTTAGGTAATAATTCATTCGTCACACTGAATCTTTTAAAGTGCCAGCTGCAAGTACTAAATGGCAATTGAGAAAGTCCTTCGACAGGCTCAGGAGGACATCGTCGGTTTAATTGGTTTTATTTACATGAGATAAGCCTTCTTTTAAGAAAAATACAATTCATTATTCCGTAGTAACTTTTAGCTTAGCCCTTCCTGAGCAGAATACAATAACAATTTTGCAAAATTCCATAACACTAACCAGCTGTGATCAACCTAACTTTATAATTTAAAACTTATAATTATGGAAAATACGAATAGGGATACAGCTGCAGTAGCTGCCCCACAACACAATTGGCAACATCCAGAAACTAACGAATCCTATACTACTGATCACAGCCACTATATTGGTGATGATGCAGAAGAACTAAGCATCTATGCTATGGCAAGCAGTGACGATCCTGATCCAGTTGAAAAAGATGATGATGATGACGACTCACAAGATGCTAATACCGTAGAATCGGGCGACTGGGGTCATGTAGATCCGGCGGAAGGCAACAGTCCTTTTCCCGACAGCACCGATCCAAGCGGTCCGGGAAGTGCAGTATAAAAATTTGTTAAACAGTGCAGAACTACGCAATGGTTTCTTCTATCTTCGTATTTACTGCAACAATTTTTAAAAAAAAATAAAGCAGATTAGATTTGTTAAGTACCTAGCGAGGTATGGAACTACAATAAAAAACAAAACACCCTTTTATGAAAATTCAATTTAACACCGACAAAACAATTAGCGGCGAGGAACGAAATCAAAACCACTTTACGAGCGTAATAGAAGAAAGCCTAAAACGCTTTGAAAACCACATCACTCGAATAGAGGTTCACTTGTCTGACGAAAATGGAAAAAAAGACGGAATAAACGATACCGTTTGTTTACTAGAAGCACGTTTAGAAGGGAGAAAGCCAATAGCGGTTTCATGCAAGGCAGATTCTGAAATAGTGGCACTAACGGGCGCTACTACTAAATTGAAAGCTTCGTTAACTACAATATTAGGACGCATACAAGATCAAGAAAAAGAAAATACTAGAATGCAGTAATATTCGTTTGTCAAAAATGTATCTTTGCTATAGTATTATATATCAAAAAAACCTCACTTCTGCGAGGTTTTTTTAATTTAAAATAGATAAATTTAGAGTAGTACCCTTTGAAGATTTTACAACTCTGCAAGGAAAAAAAATAAAAAGCAATATGTCCAAAACACTCCGCCTCTACCTCGCGCTATTCTTCCTAGGACTTCTCTTTTCTGCAGTATATCCAAAAGAAATTTTCACTTGGTTTCTTGAGGTCATCCCCGCTGTGTTGGGCTTAATCGTATTAGCATTTACCTACAAGCGCTTTGCATTTACCACCTTTACGTATGGCTTTATTTTAGTGCACTGCTATATCCTCTTTATCGGTGGTCATTACACCTATGCCGAAGTACCCTTGTTTGACTGGATTAAAGAAGTGCTGCACCAATCCCGAAATAATTATGATAAAGTAGGGCATTTTATGCAAGGCTTTGTACCTGCAATGATTGTACGAGAGCTATTTATTCGTAAAAATGTTGTTGCAAATCGAAGTTATTTCAATTTTATTATTGTGGCAACTTGCCTCGCAATAAGTGCCGCTTACGAATGGCTTGAGTGGGGAGTTTCTTTAGCTACTGGTGACGGCGGCGATGCGTTTTTAGGTACACAAGGCGATGTGTGGGACACTCAATCGGACATGCTGTTTGCCACCATTGGTGCGGTTTGTATGGTGGTACTTTTTAGCAAGTGGCAGGATAAAGCACTTAAAGGTTTAGGGGAGTAAACCAACCCCGCCCTTCGGGCAACGGCCTTAAAAATTTGGTATGGCTCGCCTTTTTTTTGGGGAGACGGCATGGTTTCCTTTTAAGTAGTAATATACCTTTCATCTCTCTTCTTCCATCATTAGAAATAACTTTTTACATTTACAAAACCCTTTGAAAATACTTCCCTAATTTTAAAAGTGTAACTTTACGCTATCAATTCATTTTTAGCCAAAACAGTACTACTATGGTCCAAAATCTAAAAACATTATATCCGTCCTTTTCCAATGCCTTGTTAGAAGATATCAAAGCCAACGCCGTTGAACAGTCTTATGCCTCAGGTGATATCATCATGAGAACAGGGCAATACATACGCAATACTATTTTGGTCCTGAGCGGGAGTATAAAAGTGTACCGGGAAGGAGAAGATGGAGGCGAATTTTTTATGTATTACCTTCAGCCCGGACAAGCCTGTGCCATTTCCATGATTTGTGCTACCAAAAGTGAAAAAAGCCAGATTATGGCAAAAGTCGATGAAGATGTAGAACTAGTTATGATACCGTTAGCACTAATGGACAAATGGATGATGCAGCACCGCTCGTGGTATGAATTTGTGATTAGTACCTACCGAAGTCGTTTTGAAGAAGTACTCGAAGTAATAGATAATATTGCGTTTAGAGCGATGGACGAACGACTGGAGTTTAACTTAAAACGACACAAAGAGGCTTGCGGTTGCAACGATTTAAAACTTTCGCATCAGGAAATTGCTGGAGAATTAAATACCTCACGAGAAGTAATTTCCCGCTTATTAAAAAAACTCGAACAGCGTGGCGATTTAAAATTACACCGCAATCATATCGAATTTTTAAAGTAAATCACGCTGTGTGATAAAAGTTACCCATTTCAAAAGTTGAAGGGTTCATATTTGTACCATAAATTTATGCACTTATGGAGTATATTGGTTATTTAGCATCGATACTCATCGGAATCAGTTTGGGACTAATTGGGGGCGGCGGTAGCATATTAACTGTCCCAATAGTCGTCTATTTATTTCACGTTAATCCCAAATTAGCAACCACCTATTCCTTATTTATTGTAGGTTTCACGGCGGGTATAGGAGCGATCCGTCATTATCGAATGGGGAACATTAAGCTCAAATCAGCAGCTTTATTTGCAGTACCCTCTTTAGTAACCATCATCTTGGTACGAAAAATGGTGTTGCCACAATTGCCCGAAACATTTTTTACCATCAATGGTTTTATCCTTACCAAGGATATTTTTATTATGGCCTTTTTTGCCGTGCTCATGATTGCGGCTTCGTACTCCATGATTAAAAAAAACAACCAAGCATCGGTTCCGGTTGCTATTAATTCCTCGAAAGTAATGCTAATTGGAGCTTTGGTGGGTATTATAACCGGATTTTTAGGAGCTGGAGGTGGTTTTTTAATAATACCAGCCTTACTTTTTTTTACGGGTATCAACATGAAAGAAGCCGTAGGCACTTCATTATTGATTATAGCCATTAACTCCTTATTTGGTTTTTTAGGCGATGTGATCAACGGCGTAAGTATCGATTATACTTTTCTTTTTACGATTTCCCTATTTGCTTCAGTTGGGATTTTTATTGGAACTATGCTTTCTAAAAAAATTGACGGCACCAAATTAAAACCGGCTTTTGGTTGGTTCGTTCTGGTTATGGGAATCTATATTATAATCAAAGAACTATTCTTAAAATAACTACAGTAAATAATAAAGCGTTTATCTATTCCTGAAATTTCTTTTATCTACCGCAAAAAATAAGAAGTCCTTTTTGGATTAAGCAGATGGTTAGGTTATTGCAGCTTATTCCAAATCATAACGTTCGTTTTTAAATTATGATTTGGCCTGTTTTTATAGTTAAAAATACTATACTAAAAGGATCCAATCTGATCTTTTAGAACTTTACTTTAAAGATCATGATTTGCCCATTCCTAATTAGGCTTACGTCTTTTTCATCTCCCGAATTGATTTTCGCTAAACATTCCATATAACTATAGACTTCTTTGATTATACAATCACCAATTTTAGTAATTATATCACCCGTTTGAATTCCGGCTAGTTGCGCAGGTCTATTTTCGGTTACTCCATCAACATGAAGTCCATCACCATATTCCGCATAATCAGGCATTATCCCTAAAGTTACTTTGTATTTTGGAATATTTTTTTCAGCAATAATTTTGGTTTTGGTGAACTCAATCTTATCTAATTGAGCAACCGCATTGGCAGATTTGTATACATAATTTACAATATTTTCTAATCCGTGATAATTAATTTTATCTTCATCATCACTCGGTTTATGATAATCTACATGAGTGCCTGTAAAAAAGAATAAAACTGGAATATCTTTTAAGTAAAATGAAGTGTGATCCGATGGTCCAATTCCTGATAGTTCTTGCGTAATCTTATATCCGGCAGGTTTGTTATTTTCTATAATTTCAGGAAAAGAAGGACATGTTCCCGCTCCGCCGACTATAATCGACTTTTTATCATCCAATCTTCCTATCATATCCATATTAATCATTGTTTCCACATTTGGATATATCGTTTTAAGATTTGATGCCATATGTTTTGAACCTAGTAAACCATCTTCTTCACCCGAAAATAGTGCAAAAATAAAATTTGCTTTTTCTTTAGTTCTGTTTTGAGAAAACATTCTAGCTAATTCTAAAACTCCCGAAACACCAGAAGCATTATCATCAGCACCATTATGAATTTCTCCATCAGAATTCATTTTGGTGGAATGATGGTGTTCGTTTAATCCCAAATGGTCATAATGAGCACCAATAATTATCGTTCTATCGGCTCCATTATCTAAATATCCGATTACATTGTTCCCTGTATTTGATTTACTCTGCGAAATGGTATCGTGAGGATTTAAGCGGATCGTGTAACTAAAACTTTGAATATAATTTTTATCATACGGTTTTATGCCCCTTTTTTTAAACTCAGAAATTAAGTATTTTGCTGCCACTTTTTCTTGTTTTGATCCCGTTAACCTTCCTTTCAAATCATCGGAAGCTAAAAAAGAAATATGCTTTTTAAGATTGGCAGGATTACAGTGTTCATCACCGTTTGAATTTACGCAATCTGCAATGAATACATCACTTTCATGAGCTTTTTTCTTTTGCAGATTACTTTCCTGAGCATATACGGATAGCGAAGAAACTATAAAAAATGTGATAAATAAATGGTACAGGCGCATCTTTCACTATTATATTTCCCCAAAAATACTAAATAAAGCTTGAAGATTACTTTTTCGAAAAATTATAGTTCCGAAAAGGCAACTTTAAAGTTTTTATATTAAACACAATTAAAAGATAAGATAAATAAATTTACATTTGACTGTTGATAGACATCGCAGTGATTCTGATTTTGCATAAAAAATAGCTATGTAACTTTTGTCACTATACAAACATCGCTCTTGCACTACTTTTGCATAGTAATTCAATATTTTAAAATTTAAGTGAAATGAAAATAGAACAAATCTACACCGGATGTCTAGCGCAAGGTGCCTACTATATTACTTCAGAAGGCGAGGCTGCCATCATAGATCCGCTGCGTGAAACGCAACCCTACATGGACCGATTAGAAAGAGATGGAGTGCAATTAAAATACATTTTCGAAACGCACTTCCATGCCGATTTTGTTTCGGGTCATTTAGATCTAAGTAAAAAAACTGGAGCCAAAATTGTTTATGGACCAACGGCTAAGCCTGAATTTGAGGTTATAACTGCCAGTGACAATCAAGAGTTTTCTATTGGAAAAATCAAGATAAAAGTAGTACATACTCCGGGACATACGATGGAAAGCGCCAGTTATTTATTGATAGATGAAAACGGAAAAGACTATGCCCTATTCTCTGGGGATACTTTATTTATTGGCGATGTAGGTCGCCCTGATTTGGCCCAAAAAGCCGCATCGATGACACAAGACGAATTAGCGGCAATTTTATTCCACTCGTTGCGAACTAAAATAATGACTTTGGCCGATGATGTAATTGTGTATCCAGCACACGGAGCAGGTTCTGCTTGCGGAAAAAACATGAGTAAAGAAACCGTTTCCACTATTGGAGAACAAAAAGCCACCAACTATGCTTTGCGTGCGAACATGACCGAATCAGAATTTGTTAAAGAAGTTACCGATGGTTTGTTGCCACCACCCGCTTATTTTGGGATGAATGTAGCGATGAACAAAAGTGGTATTGAAAGTTTTGATACCGTATTTAATAACGGGATGAAACCCATTCTTGCTTCCGAATTTGAAGTTGTTGCCGAAGAAACTGGAGCCCTAATTTTAGACACTCGAAACCAAAGTGATTTTGCTAAAGGATTTATTCCACAATCAATAAATATCGGAATTGCGGGTGATTTTGCTCCGTGGGTAGGCGCATTAATAGCTGACGTAAACCAACCTATAATTTTGGTTACCGAAATAGGAATGGAAGAAGAAACGGTAACGCGTTTATCTCGTGTTGGTTTTGATAATCTAATTGGGCATTTAAAATATGGTTTTAATGCGTGGAAAGAAGCTGGTTTTGAAATAGATACTGTTAACCGAATTTCAGCTGAGCAATTCGCCACTGAATTTAAACTGGGCGAAAGTAAGGTCATTGATATTCGCAGAGAAAGTGAGTACCAAGCCGAACATGTCGAAGAGGCTTATAGTCGTCCGTTAGCCTATATAAATGAATGGGTGAAAGACATCAACCCAGAAGAGCATTTTTATATGCATTGCGCTGGAGGATATCGTTCTATGATGGCAGCATCGATATTGCAGGCTCGAGGATATCGAAACTTTAGTGAAGTAGATGGCGGTTTCAATGCACTGCTAAACACATCGCTTCCTAAAACTGACTTTGTTTGTCAAAGTAAACTCTTAAACGCATAACAATTAACTTTTAATACATAGTATATGGGATTTTTAAACGCTATATTTGGTATTGGTACCAACAAAGAAACTATTACAAACCTAGTAAAAGAAGGTGCATTTTTAGTAGATGTGCGCTCGGGAGTTGAGTTTTCTGGAGGACATGTAAAAGGCTCAGTCAACATTCCGTTAGATCAAATACCAAGTCAACTTTCCAAATTTAAAGGAAAAGAGCACATCATCGTTTTTTGTAGAAGTGGTATGCGCAGTAGTCAGGCAAAAAGCATATTGGAACAAAATGGTTTTAAAAATGTGAGTAATGGCGGAACTTGGCAAAATATAAATGCTATAGTGCAAAAATAAACACTTAAAAAAACAACCTTAATCATAACCATTAAAACAGTATCGTATGAAAAAAAATATGGGTTCAACAGATAAAATCATTCGTATTCTTTTAGCCATTATTGTGGGTGCATTATATTTTACCAACGTAATTTCTGGAACACTGGCGATAGTTCTTGGTGCATTTGCAGTGATTTTTGTGCTTACAAGCTTTATTAGTTTTTGTCCTTTGTATGTGCTTTTAGGCATCAATACCTGCAAAAACCCAAATACTAAATAACACTCTAAAAAATGAGCGAAGAAAAATGTTGCATTGTCACTTGTGATTTGCCCTTAGACAAAACCTATTGGGACAATCAATACCAAGCTAATACCACAGGTTGGGATTTGGGACAAGTGGCGCCACCTATTAAATCGTACATAGACACATTACAAGATAAAAGCATCGCAATACTCATTCCGGGTTGCGGGAATTCTCATGAAGCTGATTATCTTTTACAACAAGGTTTTACCAACATCACCGTGATCGACATCGCACCAACCTTGGTTTATTCCCTTAAAACAAAATTTGGAGATAACAAAAACATCACGATAGTTCTGGGTGATTTCTTTGAACACAAGGGAGTCTATGACGTTGTTATCGAGCAGACCTTCTTTTGTGCATTGCCTCCCAGAATGCGTCAAAAATACGTTTGGAAAATGCATCAGCTTTTGTCTGAACACGGAGTACTTGCCGGATTGCTGTTCAATAGAGATTTTGAAATAAGCCCGCCATTTGGGGGTAGTTTGGACGAATACCAGCAGCTATTTCAGCATGCTTTTTTATTTAATACCCTCAGCACAGCGACGAATTCGGTTGCGGCAAGAGCAGGAAACGAATTGTTTATTGAATTCCGCAAAAACAATTTCACTCAAGTGAACTTATACCATTTTGAAGGAATTACGTGCAGTGGATGCAAGAAAACAGTAACTGAAAAGTTTCTTACTATCGATGACGCAATTACGGTGAGTATGAATACCGATTTTTCGGAAGTACTGATTGTAACTAAAAAACAAATAAAAATAAAGAAATTACAAGAGCTTATTTCGTACGATGAAAACTATAAAATAAGTAAAGTAAACTAAGTAGCATTATGGAAAATAACAGCACTCCGTTTGACGCACTAATTAACTCAGACAAACCGATATTGGTAGATTTTTATGCTACTTGGTGCGGTCCTTGTAAAATGTTAAGCCCGATTCTGAAAGAAGTAAAAGATAACTTCAAAGATCGGATTGCAATCATCAAAATAGATGTCGATAAAAACCAAGCTGCGGCAGCTCATTACCGCGTGAAAGGAGTTCCTACAATGATGCTGTTTCAAAATGGAATTCAACTTTGGAGACAATCTGGCGTACTTTCTAAAATCGAAATCATCGAAATAATCATGGAGAAAAGTACATGGCCCGAATTGCCTGGTCAAACAAAATAACTTAGATATTTAAATCTAGATAAATGATAAATTATATTATTTTCGGAATTATACTGCTACATCTGATTATTGGTTTTGGATGGTTGATATACAAACTCGAAATTCAAAAAGGAAAACCTAAAGATGACAACAGTGCAGATGTCGATAATCCCAAAGAATAACATACTCACATCATAAAAAAACAATGCTTATTACTAATAGAATTAGTAGAAAAACAACTTAAGAATTCTACAAAAAAGTTGTGATAAAATATCCTTTAGTTTAAAAATATAAAAAGAAGATTTCTACTACTGAAATCTTCTTTTTTATGTAATAAATGTCACTTACGAGCTCAAATTCATGTACTACCTTTATTAAAAATAAACAGGATGGCAAAAGTTGTACTATTAGGAGCTGGAATTGCAGGACACACTGCGGCGGCTCATTTAAGACGCAAGTTATCGAAGGAACATGAAGTAGTAGTAGTCTCTCCAAATCGAAATTACCAATGGGTGCCTTCTAATATTTGGGTAGGAATTGGAAGAATGAAACCGAAGAATATTATTTTTCCACTGGAACCTTTGTACAAGAAAAAAGGAATTGGCTACATACAATCCAAAGTAGTTTCGTTTCATCCAGAAGGTGAAGGTTCGGATAATAAACCTTTTGTATTGGTTGAAGGAGTTTATGGAACCACTAAAGGAACACAAGAAAAAGTCACTTATGATTATTTGATAAATGCCACTGGACCAAAATTAGCATTTGATTTGACAGAAGGTTTAAATCCTGGAACTAACAAAGCTTTTTCAGTCTGTACTTACGATCATGCAGAACATGCCTGGCAAGGATTGAGTGCACTAATTGAGAAACTAAAAGCATCAAAAGATAGTACAAATAAAGCGAAAATATTAATCGGAACAGGCCATCCAAAAGCTACTTGTCAAGGCGCTGCATTTGAATATATTCTAAATGTAGAACAAGAATTAAGTAGACATAAAGTTAGAGATAAAGTTGAAATCACTTGGATTTCTAACGAATACAAATTAGGAGATTTTGGTATGGATGGTATGTTAATGAGTGTTGGCGGAACCCCAATGCCTTCAGATGAATTAGTTGAAATGGTTTTTGCCGACCGGGGTATTAAATGGATCTTAGGCGCAGGAGTTTCAAAAGTAGAAGATGGTCTAGCGCATTACGAAAATTTAGAAGGAGAATATAAAACAGAATCCTTTGATTTTGCCATGTTAATACCTGCCTTTTCAGGTCACGGATTCAAAGCTTTTGACCAACAAAACAATGATATTACCGATAAGCTATTCAAAGGATTTATGATCGTAGATGCTGATTATACTCCCAGACCCTACGAGGAATGGACGGTGCAAGATTGGCCCGAAACCTATCAAAATCCGAGTTATCCCAACATATTTGCTCCCGGAATTGCTTTTGCTCCACCTCATGCCATTTCAAAACCTAGAAAAAGTATAAACGGAACAGACATATCTCCGTCACCACCACGAACAGGAATGCCTTCTGGAATCACCGCTAAATTAGTTGCCGATAACATTATCGATAGTATTAATTTGGGTAAATCATCAATGCATCACAAAGGTTCGATGGGAAATATGGGAGCTGCTTGTATTGCCTCATCAGGTTATGGAATGTTAAAAGGAAGAGGAATTAGTATCACTACCTTTCCAATAGTGCCAGATTATATTAAATATCCTAATTCTGGAGGAAGAGATTTAGGGAAAACAATTGGAGCACTCGGTTTGGCAGGCCATTGGGTAAAATTATCCTTACACTCGCCTTTTTATACAAAGCAAAAATGAAACCTTTCTGGTGGATTATCCCAGAATAAAAAACAAACATCATGACTAAAAAAATAACCCGCTTCCAAAAATTTGTAATGCACAATCCGTTTCTGCAATTCTTTATGTTTTTGTATTTGAATGTAAAAATATTGAGTGTTGTGGCGTTCGGACATGGAGGAACTAGAAAATAATAACGTAACTTTTTAAAAATAGAAAAATGAAAAAATCACTTACAATTACTGCACTAGCAATACTATTCTCTTTAAGCTTAAATGCGCAACAGCAAGAACCAGTTCAAAAGAAAAAGAAAGCCAAAACAGAAAAAACCTGTTCCACTGCCGAAAAAAAAGGCGGTTGTTGTGCCGATACTAAATCAGCAGAAAAAAAATCGTGTGACTCCAAATTAAAATCTGAAAAGAAGGGCGGATGTTGTTCGTCTAAAAAATAAAAAATATTATTAAATAATTTAGTTGTGGTGTCTGCGATACAATAGACACCACAACATTATACTTCTAATCTAAAAAACATAAAATGAAACTAATTTTAAACGTTGTAGTTCTATTTATAACAAACTTTATATTTTCCCAATCTACTTTTGATTATCAAGTACAATTAAATCCGATAACAATTCCAAACCTCCCCGGCATTCATTCTTATGCTTTTGGGCAAAGTAATGGCAAATGGTTGATTATTGGAGGACGTTTAGACGGTGTTCATGCACGCCAACCTTTTAATGCATTTCCGAACGCCAACAATAATACCACTATTTATGTGGTGGACGTAAACACACAACAATTTTGGTCAGCACCTGTAAATTCATTACCTACTGGCTTAAAAGAACAACTGCAATCGACCAATATGAATTTTCATCAAGATGGTGAAACCCTATATATAATAGGTGGTTATGCTTTTTCGGCAACAGCCAATGATCATATCACATTTAATAAATTAACTTCAGTTGATGTTCCCAATTTAATTAATGCTATAATCGCTGGAAACCCGATTTCATCTTATTTTAAACAAATACGCAATGAGGATTTAGCTGTTACTGGTGGACATTTAGGAAAGATTGGAGCTGCATTTTATTTGGTAGGCGGACAACGTTTTGACGGAAGATACAATCCAATGAACAACCCAACTTTTGTACAAACCTATACAAATAGCATCAAAAAATTTACAATTGATAATTCTGGGACGCAATTGAGTATTAGTAGTTATGAGTCAATTACTGATGCCGTTCATTTACACCGACGAGATTATAATTTAGTACCGCAGGTATTTCCTGATGGTTTAGAAGGATATACTATTTCATCTGGAGTCTTTCAAATAAATGTAAATTTACCTTTCTTATATCCAGTTGATATTAAAGCAGATGGCTATTTTCCGCAAACGGGTTTTAATCAATACTTAAGTAATTATCATTCGGGTATGGTTGGTTTATATGACGGCACATTAAATAGAATGCACTCGCTATTTTTTGGAGGTATTAGTCAATATTACTACAACGGAACCACCTTAGTACAAGACAATAACGTCCCTTTTGTAAAAACAATAAGCCGGGTTACTCGTTTTGCTGATGGTTCGTTAACCGAGTATCAATTACCTATTGAAATGCCAAATTTGAAAGGAGCTGGAGCCGAATTTATTCCAAACCCAAACTTGCCGCATTATGCAAACGAAGTGATAAAATTAAATGACATTATAGCAAATGAATTTGTCATCGGGCACATTTATGGTGGAATTCAAAGTGCAACCTTAAACCCATTTACAAACAATCAAACAACGACAACTTCGGCAGATAATGTCATTTATGAAGTAAAACTGACTAGAACTATTCCGCTTGGCGTTCAAGAAATTAATGGTAAAAATCCATTTTCATTTACAGTTTCACCAAATCCAACAAATAATGGAAAAGTAAGAATTGAATTCGATTTGCCGTACGCCACCACAATCGATTATTTTATCTCCTCAACAGATGGAAAAATCATTGACGACGGCGAAATTAATAGTACTCAGCAAGGACCTAATAGCATGAATTTCGAAATAGATAACGTTTCAAATCAAACCGTTATCGTCACATTTATTTTCGATAATAAATTTTATGTATCTAGAAAAGTGTTGGTACAATAGTGTTTACATCTTATTTGATCGTAAAGTAGAAATTAGGAAATTTATTTTCTTATCTAATTAAATTCTAAACAACGGTAGTACTATTAAAAAACAAATCAAAACGTATATCTTTGTTGTGCATGGTGAAATACTTTTCCATAATGTTCCTGTCCATTTATCTGTTCACTGTAGTACAGGTAAATGAACTGTTTAAAATACCTACTATGGTAGCTCACTATACTGAACACCAAGAAAGCGAACCAACTATTGGTTTTTGGAAATTTATTTGTATTCATTATATGCACGGGGAACGACACGATGATGATTTTAGTAAGGATATGAAATTGCCTTTTAAATCACACGGAACTGATTGCCAATGCAATATTGTATTCTATCCATCGGTTCAACATTATAACTTTACAGCTACTTTTTTCCCTAAAGAGTATAAACCACAAAGTTTTACCTACTCGTTTTCCTCGTACTCTAATTACCTTTCCACTATTTGGCAACCACCACAATTTAGTTACTATTTTTTTGTTTAAAGTTAAGCCGCAATAGATTTTTATTGAAGGCTAAAACGTATTTATAACTATTAATTTTAATTAAATTATGCTGAATAAAATCATTGCATTTTCTATAAATAATAAACTCATTATTGGGTTATTTATGGTAGCATTAGTTTCGTACGGAATTTACGAGACGACCAAACTACCCATCGATGCTGTCCCTGATATTACAGACAATCAGGTTCAAGTTATCACAATTGCTCCTTCTTTTGGTGCGACCGATATCGAACGGTTAGTTACTTTCCCCATTGAGCAAGCCAATAGTAACATCTCTGGAATGAAAGAAATTCGAAGTTTTTCCCGCTTCGGATTATCACTCGTAACCATAGTTTTCGACGATGCAACCGATATTTATTGGGCGCGACAACAAGTAGCGGAACGACTGCAAAAAGTACAAACCGAAATCCCTAAAGGCATCGGAACTCCAGAACTTGGACCAGTATCAACAGGTTTGGGCGAAATTTACCAATATGTAGTTCGTCCTGAGAAAGGCTACGAAAAAAAATACAACGAAACCGAATTGCGAACGATTCAAGATTGGATTGTACGGCGTCAACTTTTGGGCGTAAAAGGCGTCGCCGAAGTAAGTAGTTTTGGCGGAAAACTCAAGCAATATGAAATCGCCGTTAATCCCAACAAATTACAATCCTATGGGTTAACGATCGCAGACGTTTTTACTTCCGTAGAGAAAAATAACCAAAATACAGGAGGCTCTTATATCGAAAAAGGAGCTACTTCCCTATTCATTAGAAGCGAAGGTTTAATTGGTTCTGTTGAAGACATTCAAAACATCTCGATTAATACTAAAACTTCGGGAGCGCCATTATTCATTAGAGATGTTGCCGAAGTAAAAATTGGTTATGCTACACGCTATGGCGCTATGACCTATAACGATCAGGGCGAAGTTTCTGGTGCGGTAGTCATGATGTTAAAAGGAGCCAACAGTAGTGATGTGATTAAAAACGTCAAAGAACGCGTGGCTCAAATTCAAAAAACATTACCCAAAGGCGTCATAATTGAACCCTTCTTAGACCGAACTAAAATGGTCAACAACGCCATCGGAACTGTAGAAAAGAATTTACTAGAAGGCGCACTAATTGTAATTTTTGTCTTGGTGCTATTTCTAGGGAATTTAAGAGCGGGTTTGTTGGTTGCTTCTGTCATTCCGCTTGCGATGCTTTTTGCCATTATTTTGATGAATACTTTTGGTGTTAGCGGTAACTTAATGAGTTTAGGTGCATTAGATTTTGGATTGATTGTGGACGGAGCGGTGATCATAGTGGAAGCCGTCATGCACCAACTGAGTCATAGTAAAAAATTCAAAAACGTACAGCAGCTGTCTCAAAAAAACATGGATTCCGAAGTGCAAACTTCGGCCAGCAAAATGATGAACAGCGCGGTCTTCGGACAGATAATTATTCTTATTGTCTATTTACCGATTTTCACATTGGAAGGTATTGAAGGTAAAATGTTTAAGCCTATGGCACAAACGGTAGCGTTCGCTTTATTAGGTGCTTTTATTTTATCATTGACTTATATTCCAATGATGAGTGCCTTATTTTTAAGTAAAAAAATCAAGCACAAGCCTAATCTTTCCGATAGGATTATGCAAAAAATAGAACGGAAATACCAACATTGGTTGGAATCTATTTTAAACTTTCCAAAGGTTGTAATTGCCAGTGTCATTGCATTATTTATTACTGCAATAATCACACTTTCGTTTTTAGGAGGTGAATTTATTCCAGCACTTGAAGAAGGCGATTTTGCTGTAGATACTCGAGTTTTAACGGGAAGTAATTTGAATACTACTATCGAAAGCACTCAAAAAGCAGCACATATTCTTAAAACACAATTTCCCGAAGTTGAAAAAATCGTGACTAAAATTGGTAGCGGTGAAGTTCCAACCGATCCTATGCCAATGGAAGCCAGTGACATGATGGTCATTCTAAAAAACAAATCCGAATGGACCTCAGCAAAAACATTCAACGAATTAGCAGACAAAATGGGTAAAGCGCTTGAAGACGTTCCCGGAATTACCGCTGGTTTTCAATATCCGGTACAGATGCGCTTTAACGAATTAATGACTGGTGCGCGTCAAGATGTAGTATGTAAAATATTTGGAGAAAACCTCGATACATTAGCGGTTTACGCTGCTAAACTGGGAAAAATTGTCACTACAGTAGAAGGCGCGCAAAATTTATTTGTCGAACCCGTAACTGGGATGCCGCAAGTGGTGATCGAATACAACCGGCCTATAATAGCACAATACAATCTCTCTATTGACGACATTAATAAAGTAGTAAATACAGCCTTCGCAGGTCAAAGTACGGGTCAAGTTTTTGAAGGGGAAAAACGTTTTGAGTTAGTTGTTCGGCTAAATAACAATCAAAGAAAAAACCTCGATGATATTCAAAACTTGTTGGTTCCGACACCAAAAGGCACGCAAATTCCACTTTCACAATTAGCGAACGTTAGTATCAAAAATGGCCCAAATCAGATTCAGCGGGAAGATGCTAAAAGACGAATTGTAGTTGGATTTAATGTTAAAGGCCGAGATGTTCAAAGCATCGTGACCGAATTACAAGAAAAAGTAGATAAGCAAATTAAACTACCAACAGGATACTATACAACTTACGGAGGTGCATTTGAAAATTTGAAAAAAGCAAAAGATCGATTGATGATTGCGGTTCCCGTTTCCTTGTTGCTGATTTTTCTATTACTGTTTTTCGCATTCAACTCCGTTAAACACAGTTTGCTAATTTATTCGGCAATTCCATTATCTGCCATAGGAGGTATCTTCTTTTTGGCTATGCGAGGAATGCCTTTTAGTATCAGCGCGGGCATCGGATTTATTGCCTTATTTGGGGTTGCCGTTTTGAACGGAATTGTATTAATATCTGAATTTAACCAATTAAAATCTGAAGGAATGACCGATTTAAACCGAATTGTTTTAATGGGAACCAAAGTGCGTTTACGTCCCGTTTTGATGACTGCTTTTGTAGCTTCATTAGGTTTTTTACCAATGGCATTGAGCAATGGCGCAGGAGCTGAAGTACAACGCCCTTTAGCTACCGTAGTTATCGGCGGATTACTGATTGCTACTTTTTTAACGCTATTTGTGTTGCCGATTTTATATATAACTTTCGACAAAGGGATACGATTCAATGCTCCACAAAAGACCGTAAATACTATTATTATTTTGTTTATGTTATCGGTTGGCTCAGCCAATGCGCAAACAAAAATAGGTTTGGAGGAAGCTTTGAAAACAGCTATAAAAAATAATGCTTCAGTAAAAAGTGAACGATTAAAAGCTGAGTATCAACAAAAGTTAATTAAATCCGCAACCAATCTTCCGACTACAAACTTGGTGGGCGACTTTGGTCAAATCAATAGTTATTACAATGACAATCGATTGGGAATTTTACAAGCTTTTGATTTTCCAACCGTGTACAGCAGACAACGGAAATTGTATACAGAAGAATCTAAAAAAGCCAATATCGCAGTTACTATGAAAGAAAGCGAGTTGAAAAAAGAAGTAACGCAAACCTTCTACTCCTATCTTTATCTTCTAGAAAAAGAAACATTACTATTAAAGAGTGATACTATTTTTGGTGAATTTGTTAGAAAATCAGACTTGCGATTCAAAAAAGGGGAAAGCAATATTTTGGAAAAGACTACAGCTGAAACCCAACGAGGCAACATCAAAATGCAATTGATTCAACTAGTACAAGAGAAAGAATTGGTAAAAAGTCAGTTTCAATTATTATTAAATTCTGAAACAGATATTGAACCCAAAAACGATATTTTAAAATTAGTTTTAGATCAATCGATCGATAGTACTTTAATACTGCAACATCCAAATTTGAAGTTTTTAGAACAACAAAAAATGGTCAGTAAAGCCGCTACCAAACTTGAAAAATCTAAAGTATTGCCCATTATAACGCTCGGATACAATACTACGACAATCACGGGAACGGGCGCAGATAATGTACTTTATGACAAATCAACTCGTTTTCAGTCGGGGCAAGTTGGTTTGGGAATACCACTATTTGGAGGTTCGCAAAAAGCTAAAATTGAAGCTTCAAAAACGGGTGAATCACTAGCGGAAAATGAGTATCAGAAAGAAAAAATGATGCTTCAAAAGCAGTATCAATCTGAACTTTTACATTACAAAAACAGCGTTGAAAAAATGACTTATTTTGAAAAAACGGCCGTTCCGAATTCAGAAATAATAACCACAACAGCCAACAGACAGTTTTTAAATGGCGACATCAACTATCTGGATTGGGTAATGCTAATCAATCAAAGTATTGCTATTAAAAGTAATTACCTCGATGCCATCATGAATCAAAACGATGCTGTTATTCAGCTCAATTATCTTACTTCAAAATTATAAACGTACTATGAAAAATATAATCCTACTATTTGGAATGCTATTCTTGCTGACAAATTGCAACAGCAAAAAAGAGGAGCCAGTAACCGAAACCACAGTTGACACTTTAGTGACTTTGACCGCAGCACAATTAAACAACAGTAAAATCGAAATTGGCACATTAGAAAAACGAAGTATTTCGTCAACACTTCAAGTTAATGGCCAGATTGATGTTCCACCACAAAATATGGTATCGGTAAGCATGCCGTTAGGCGGTTATTTAAAGTCGACAAAACTCTTACCTGGAATGCACATCTCCAAAGGCGAAGTTATTGCGACTATGGAAGACCAACAATACATTCAGTTGCAGCAAGATTATTTAACTACCAAATCAAAACTGTTTTTTGCTGAAAAAGAATACGAACGCCAAAAAGAGTTGAATCAAAGTCAAGCCAGCAGTGATAAAGTTTACCAACTTGCAGAATCAGAGTATAAAACGTTGCGAATAACTTTGAGTGGATTGGGCGAAAAATTAAAATTAATTAATATCAACCCCAATGCACTTTCTGAAAAAAATATCTCTAAAAGTGTGAATATTTATTCGCCAATAAATGGTTTTGTATCTAAAGTGGATGTGAATATTGGGAAATATGTGAATCCGGCAGATGTCTTATTTGAATTAATCAACCCTTCAGATATTCATCTGAATTTGAAAGTATTTGAAAAAGACGTTACCAAACTGACTATCGGTCAAAAAGTAATAGCGTTCACCAACAACCAACCGGAGAATAAGCATGAATGTGAAATCATTTTAATCAGTAAAGATTTGTCAGCAGACGAACATACCGCAGAAGTGCATTGTCATTTTGAATCATATGACAAAACATTATTACCCGGAATGTATATGAATGCAACTATAGAAGTAAAAAGTAACGATGCTTTAACGTTGCCTGAAGATGCTGTCGTAAATTTTGAAGGAAACACCTATGTTTTTGTAGCGGATGAAAAAAATAAATTTCAAATGACTGAAGTAAAAATCGGGACTGCCGAAAACGGATTTGTGGAAATTATAGTCGATGAAACTTTAAAAAAGAGTCAATTTGTAACGAAAGGCGCTTATACACTTTTGATGAAATTAAAAAATAAAGAAGACGAATAAAATTTAATTGATTTCATAAAAAAAGTGCTTGAGTAATCAGGCACTTTTTTTTATAATTCGAATTCATTGTGTTGCATATTGAATTTCAGATGAATCAATCATTTTTTCCTCTTCTGATAATAAGACGAAGTGTTGGGTCATTGGTAAAGAAACTCCACGTCCAATTAAATGCCAATTTCAGTTTGTTTCCAAAACCGACAAGCGGAAGAATATGAATGAACAACCAAACGAGCCAAGCGAAAAATCCGCTGAAGAAAACTTTGGGCAAATCGACAACCGCTCTATATTTTGAGATTATTGCCATACTTCCTTTGTCGGAATACGAGAAAGGAACGGTAGCATTATTTTCTGCGATTCTATTGAAGTTTGCGGCTAATAATGTGCCTTGTTGCAAAGCAACTTGTGCCAATTGCGGATGACCTGTGGGATAATTTTTATCGGAAGTCTGGAAACATTGGTCACCAATAGAAAAAATAGCATCAAAACCCGTTACTCGATTGATTTCATCAACAAGAATACGGCGTCCTCTTGTTATCGTTTCAGCAGGTAAACCCACAACTTCTTTTCCAATAACACCTGTTGCCCAAATAACCGTTGCGGTAGTGATTTTTTTGCCGCTAGAAAGCAACACTTCGCCATCGACATAATCTTTAACCATGGTGTTCAGTTGAATTTTAACCCCCAGTTTATTCAGTACATTGTAAGCTTCTGTTTGCGCCTTTGTACTCATCGGACCCAGCAAAGTAT
This sequence comes from Flavobacterium sp., assembly GCF_029945805.1. GTDB lineage: Bacteria > Bacteroidota > Bacteroidia > Flavobacteriales > Flavobacteriaceae > Flavobacterium. Next base: position 50,290 of record NZ_JAQSDH010000035.1, on the reverse strand, counting down.
CCCCATTATCGATTAGATAAATATTTCCAACATTTGAAGCCGATTCCGGATAATCTTTTTTACCAATATTACGCGCCATTTCAGCCAACATGCCACCCATTTCTACACCAGTTGGTCCGCCGCCCGCAATTACAATATTTGCTAATCGCACTTTTTCTGAAAGTGATTTGGCACGAACAGCCCTTTCCATACAAAGTAAAATGTGGTTTCTTATTTTTAAAGCATCGTCAATGGTTTTCATTGGCAGAGCATTATCAATTATATTTTGGTTCCCGAAGAAATTAGTTTCAGTACCCATTGCTAAGACCAAATAATCATAATTTAATTCGCCTGTATCCAATTCAATAGTCTTCAAATCAGGGTTTACTTTTAGTAAAGAACCCATATAAAACCGAATATTTTTTCGCTTTTGGAATAATTTCCGATAAGGATAACTAATATTAGAAGCTTCAATAAAGGCTGTAGAAACCTGATAAAGCAAGGGCGGAAAGAAATGATAATTATTTATATCGACAACAGTAACATCATAATGTTTATTATTGGTTAGTTTTTTGGCAAGATTTAAACCTGCAAAGCCGCCACCAATCACTACTATTTTCTTCATTTTTTATATTTTTTTAACTTCACTAATTTAGTGATTTCTCCTAACTAAAACAACTCGAAGTTTGATGAGTTACTAGTCTACATTAGAGATTTGTGTTTATACCTTGGTGTTATTAACATGATTAAGACATTCGAGAACTATTCCTGGAAAATCATTAATTTCTACTAATGTTACTGGCTTTTTTACAAAGTGAATTGAAGCGTTTTCAATATAATTTTGTTGTTCTGTAGTATTAATTATAGTAGATATAATAAAGGAATTCATATTTGGTGCGACGCCACTTTCGACCAATTTATTTACTATTTCAGTTCCTGTCAAAATTGGCATATACATATCAATAATTAAGATGTCAGGAATCTTTCCTTTTGTGATAATCTCCTCTAGGACTTCAGTTCCCGAATCAAAGCATCCAACGATTTCGAACTTATCATTTTGATTAAATGAAAAGTGAAGCAGTTCTATGTCATCTTGGTCATCGTCAGCAATAATAATAGTTAAGGGTTTGTGAAGTTCCATAAGGTAGGGTCATTTAATACTAATGCAAATTTGCGATAGATTACTTAAAAGTTTGTTATAAGAATATGATTTGTATTTATAAAATTCTACTATCGAATGCACTGAATTGTATAAAACTATTGGTAAAACGTTTAAAAAAAATATATGGCCTAACAGCAACTTTGTTCTACAAGATTACTTTACTAGTACTAATTCAAAAATGGATCTTCCTAGATACTAGTAAAACAATGTAGGTGTTTTTTTATTGTGGAACTATAACAACTAAGGTGAAACACATGATTAACTCTGCAGTGGTGAAAAAGTAAATGCCCAAGTAAGTGTGTGAAATAGACGTCCAAAAAAAAGACACAACCTCAGTAACTGCTGAAAAACTGCTGCAATTCTCAAGTAACAGTACCTTTAACAGCGTATTTTCTGTTAAAAAGAAGTTGCATCATAAAAGTAGTGACCTTAAAATTCAACTCTAAGTCGAAAAATGAAGATTAAAATTCCGAATTTTGAACTGTAATTATTTTTACTGTATGAAAATCTATTCCTTTCCCTCAATATCAAATCCAGATGCGACTATTTTACTTCTTGGCACAATGCCTGGAATAAAATCATTAGAGCTAAATGAGTATTATGGACATCCGCAGAATAATTTTTGGAAATTGCTAGCTTTAGTATTTGATCAAGAAATTCCAGAAGAATACCGTCAGAAAAAAGAACTTCTTATGCAAAACAATATTGCTGTTTGGGATGTTTTACAAGCATGTGAGCGACAAGGAAGTTTGGACAGCGCCATCATGAAAGAAATTCCAAATGATTTTACGCATTTTCTAAACGAACATCCGAATATTAAACTTATTGCTTTTAATGGACAGAAAGCTGCTGCTTACTTCAAGAAGCACGTTCGACTTACTCAGGATTATGAACTGATTATACTTCCATCAACGAGTCCTGCAAATGCGGGGAAAAGTTTTGAGGAGAAATTAAACGAATGGAAAGCTATTACAAAATTTAGCGTAACATAGCGAAATGCGACTTGAATGTCATCCATTCCAATACTCCTTCTTCATTATAATCTTTAAACTCTACTAAAAACCAGTAATCGGTTGACGGCATAACTTTACCGTTATACGTTCCGTCCCAACCTGGACTTTGCGGACTTAGTTGTTTTAACATCTTTCCGTATCGGTCGTAAATATAAATTCGGGCATTAGGCTGTGCATCAAAATAATAGATATTCCAGAAATCATTATTCCCATCACCATTTGGCGTAAAATAATTAGGAAAACCCAAAACCATAACGCGTTTAGTTACATCCGTACATTGATTTACATCCGTTATTTTCACAATATGAATACCTGGTTCTAGCTGTGTGAAAACATTAGACACCTGAAAAGCCGAGCCATCAATACTAAAAAGATAAGGTCCAGTTCCGCCATTAACCAAAACGGTTAGCGTATTATTATCTGTAAAAGTATTGGTTACATAGGTTATAAAATCTTCTACAGTTATTGCTGTACTTACAGTTGAAGTTGCTGCAGGAGAAACACAAGCTGTTGCCAGATTAGTAACCAAAACAGAATAATTCCCTGCAGTCGAAGCCGTATATTGATTAGAGGTTACCACCGGAATTGGCACGCCGTTAAAAAACCATTGGCAACTATAAAGTAAGTTACTCAAACCTGTATTCAATAGCGCCGGCCTGAAAACATTTCCTCTTGGATCTTCACAAATAGAAAAGTTAGACAAAACAGGTTCCGGTAACGGAAGTAACGTAACAGTTGTGTTTACTGATGCTGGCGTACAACCTAAAGTAGCCGGAATGGCATAAACAATTTGATGGGTTCCCGCAGCACTAGTACTTGGTGTGATTCCACCTGAAGTACTGTTAATGGTGACACCTGAAGGCGCAGTAAAAATTCCACCAGTGTAAGCCGCAGTTCCAGTAAGGATAACGGGTTCAGGAGTTGTAATAGACAAACAATACGGTCCAGAATAACTGATGGCTGCTGTAGGCAATAGTGTTATTGCAACAAGTGTGTTTACCGTAACTGCTGTACAACCGCCAGCTGCTGGAATAAAATATTCAACAGTATAATTTCCCGGAGTGGATAAGGATGGCGTAATTTCACCAGTTACTGAATTAAGCTGTAAGCCTGATGGAAATGCACTGTATGAACCCACATTAAAAATTCCGGTTCCTGTCAAAGAAACTGCTTGCACCGTTGTAACCGAATTACAAAAAGGTGTGGCATAACGCACTACTGCTGTGGGCGCTATTATAATACTGACAGTAGTGGTAGCAGCTGCAGAACTACAGCCACTTGCTGGAATAGTATACGTAACAGTATAATTTCCACCTGAACTCGTACTTGGAGTAATCGCTCCAGAAGTTGGATCAATAGATAAACCACTAGGGGAAGCAGCATAAGTTCCGCCAGTTATGATTCCGATTCCAGATAAGTTCGGACTTTGCGACCAATTGATTAAATTACAATAAGAAGTTGCACTATAATTTAGTGTTGCTATTGGCGCTTGAAATAGTGTTATAGTTGTAAAAACGGGAGGCACCGTACAACCATTAACTGTTGTTGGAATTGTATATGTGACTATATATGTTCCTGGTGTACTTGTACTTGGTGTAAATTCCCCTGTAGAAGTAGTAAAACTTAATCCAGGAACATCTACACTATAGGTTCCGCCTGTGTAGGCATCGGTTCCTGTTAATTGGATACTTGCCAACATAGTATCTGAAGTACAAAAATTGGTTTGACCGTAAGTAATTTGAGCTGTTGGAGCGCTAAATACTGTTATAGTTTTTGTAGCGGTGGTCGTACATCCAAAAGCATTAAAAGTGGTAAACTTAACAGTATAAGTTCCGGTACCAGGAAAAGAATGACTTGGATTTTGATCTGTTGAAGTTGTTCCGTCTCCAAAATCCCATAGGTAACTATCTAATAAAGAGGCATTGCTTAAAACAGTGGTGTCCTCAAAAATAGCGTTGTTAAAACAAGTATTAGTCATTATAAAATCGGCGGTAGGATCTTCTAGTTGCAAAATGGTTGAAATAACTACGGTGCATCCGGTAACGGAAGTCAAAGTACAAGAATAGTTCAAACCAGCAGTTGGGCTATTGATCAAGATTGTTTGGGTTGTAGCCCCCGTATTCCATAAATAAGTAAAACCGATTGGTGCTGTAAGTTCGGCCGCAAATGAACCTGAACAGTACGTCGCACCAATACTCAACGGAGAACAATAAGCATCAACATAAGCATATCCAAAATGAGCCCCAGGACCACAGTCGCCTGTTTCAAATTCGATGGAAAGAGTTTGTCCAACAAAAGAACTTAGATTCAATCCAACAGTTGTCCAATCTCTATATCGTACTACATCTCCTCCACTTGGTGGCTGACAACTTTGAAATCCTGCTAAACCATCTGCCGCTACAACCACATATTGTCCGCATGTTGGATCAATTAATTGTCCTGAGGCATTCAAAACTCTGACCTGAAATCTAGGTTGGTCACTTGCATCATGTCCCGGATCCTCTAGTACTACAGCATATTTGTAAATAAACAATGATGATGAAGGTGTTACGGTTATCGTGTACGATAGTGTTTCCGATTCAGATCCTGACTGACTGTTACCCACTCTAGCAGAATAAAGCCCCCCAGGAGCAACCACAGTTACAACATCGCAAGTATTGGGATCGGTTCCCGTTCCACTCATTATTGTATGTCGTCCATTAACTATTCCAGAAGGAGTAGTAACAATTGGACAACAATATCCAGTTTGACCTTGCCATCCGCTAAGTGTTCCTGATTCGAAATCGGAATTTGGACAAGAACTTTGACTGTATAGCTGAGTTCCGAAAACTATTGTTATTAAAAGCAGGTATTTTTTGAGATTCATCTTGAGAGAAAATTGGCTTATATTATTTTGAAAAAGGCTAATAGTTTATTTGTCGCGTATAAAACTAAAAATTAATTCCAAATAATAATAAAATGAGAATAGTAATTATGTAAAGTGCTACTAAAATCCGTTCAACTGTATTTTTTTAAAAAAACTCAAAATAAAAACGCATCAAATTAATCTTCAATAATAATCAATGCTACAATTGAATACTGTAGAATTTGTTATATTTGAAAGACAAATTCAACGTTATAGACCAATACGGAAAGTTAGTACTCATTGCGATGCCCTTTTTCCTTTTGCTGATTTTCATCGCCAATTACAATAGTGTTTTGAGCATCAGTTCAGATATGGTCCGTCAAGACAACAGCTCGAGTAGAAATTAGAATAATGGAAAATGATAATAGGAAAAAAGTAAAAATCCCGACTAGCAAAACTAATCGGGATTTTTTTAAACTCTTTTATGTTATTTGGACAAAAGCTTTCCTGTTTGTATTAATCCGGTACTGCTAACCAATTTATAAAAATACATTCCGGAAGCTAGATTTGTTTTAATATTAGTTGCTGTTTCATTAATAGTCTGTTTGTAAACCAATTCACCTAAAGTAGTAAACAAATAGAATTCACCTGAAGTATTAAATTCTGTAAGCTTGATTTCAAAGCTATCCTTAAATGGATTTGGATATAGTACCGCAACAGTAGTAGCAGTTTGATTTTCGCCAATAGCTAATGAAGTGCAGCCTACCGGCATAGTAACCGTGGTGTCAAAGGTAGTTAATGCGCCATTGGTAGTAAGCATTCTTCCTGTAATAGTAGAACCCGTCGCTACATTTATAGCTGCATTATTGGCCACTAATGTTCCAGTAAATTCAGAAAAATCATTGATAGCTACAGCTCCGTCAACTTTCCAGTATACGTTTTGAGCTTGAGCACCATTTAAAAGGATAACTTTAGCATAAGTACTTGTTGAAAACGCACCATAAATATTGATTGTAAATACAGCATTAGCATTTCCTTCAGCATCAAGATATAAATTATTGGTTAATACCGTAGCGGTATTTAATAGATAAGCATGTGGTGTCAACAGTAAGTCATTCCCAAATTGGGCAGGATACAATAATTCAATATCTGTTGGGAGTGTATTTAAATAACTGTAAACTGCTTGTAAATCTGTAGCACATTGATCCGTAGAAGTATCGGGATTTGAATGAATAGTTCCCGTAACATTTAGTGCATTAAATCCGGTAGTCAAGCCCACATTGGTCCCTACATCGCCAGTAACAAAAGTAACACCATCATTGATAACATTTTGGTTACTCGAAAATAGCGCGTAACAAATTGTTGAACCTAAATTAGGTGCAATCGGTCCGGTTAATGCTGGTCTTGCGCAACCTAGGGGTAATTTGGCAACAATACCATTTACAGTAATGGCACCTGTAGTTGAAAGTAGTCTTCCGTCAAGTGTAGAATTAATTCCCATAAGGATAGCCGCATTATTGGCAACGACCGTACCTTTCATTTTGGTTCCGCTGGACATATCCACCAAACCTTCTACTTTCCAGAAAACATTGCAGGCTTTGGCGCCGTTAGTCAAAGTAACCTGAGACAATGCGCTTGTAGAAAAAGCACCTTGGATTTGAAAAACAAAAAGTGCATTTGGATTATTTTGTGCGTCAAGTACTAGCGCTCCATTTAAACTTGTGTTACTATTGATAAAATAGGTTCCTGCAGTTAATGTTGCTCCATTTCCTAATAATGAGGACGGAAAATAATTTGGAATTAAAGCATGTAATTGATTGTATAAAAATAATACATCAACAGCAGCTATGTGACTGGCGCTATCATCATCATGCATAACACCATTAACATTCCCAAATCCAGTTGACGTAGCACCAGAAGTGTTCGTTCCCACATTCCCCGTAAGGTGCGTCATTAAACTGTTCGTAACGTTAGAAGTCACCGCTCCATCTCTAGAGAAAATCACAAAATCTGTTGCCGTTCCTAAAACCGGTGCCTGAGCATTTGATTGCATTCCTGATAGTACTAGAATAATACTGAACATTTGATAAAGTAGGTTTGTTTTCATCTTTCTTATTTTTTAAATAATAACGTTGTCGTTATTACTTGGTAAAGGTGACTCTAAACTGTACCTTACCGTTATACAATAAAAAAGGTTGCTTGCAACATTCGCATGTTTCTAATCTTAGTACAAAACTTTACATGATGATACAAATAAGGGAAACTATTTGCTTCAAAATAGAGCTACAGGAACAAGAAAAATTTGACATCAATTTCAATCTAAAACCTTACAAAGCTCTAAAATTTCTTATATTTGAAAGACAAATTCAACGTTATGGACCAATACGGAAAGATATTACTCATTGCGATGCCCTTTTTCCTTTTGCTGATTTTTATCGAAAGAACGTATGGCTATTTCAAAGGGATCGATCATTCGCCAATTATGGATAGTGTTTCAAGCATCAGTTCCGGAATGACCAATGCCGTGAAAGATGCACTAGGTTTGAGCATAAGCATTCTTACTTATGAATATATGGTCAATCACGTAGCACTTTTTCATATTAAAGCCACCGTTTTGACCTTCGTAATCGCATTTATCGCAATCGATTTTTATGGGTATTGGGGACACCGATGGGCTCACCAAATCAATTTCTTTTGGAACAAACACGCCATTCATCACAGTAGTGAAGAGTTTAATTTGGCCTGTGCTTTGCGCCAACCGATTTCAAGTTTTGTGAGTTTGTTTACTTTTCTATTATTACCCGCGGCGCTATTGGGAATTCCATCAACCGTGATTGCTATTTTGCTTCCGATACATTTATTTTTACAATTTTGGTATCATACCCGATACATTGGCAAACTAGGTTTTCTTGAAAAATTTATGGTTACGCCTTCGCATCACAGAGTACACCATGCCATCAATCCAGAATATATGGACAAGAATCACGGACAAATTTTTATTCTTTGGGACAAATGGTTCGGCACTTTTCAGGAAGAATTAGATTCGGTTCCGCCCGTTTTCGGAATCACGCGTCCGGCTCAGACTTGGAATCCAATCCGAATTAATTTCCAACATTTAGGACTTTTAACCAAAGATGCCTACCACGCAGAAAACTGGAAAGATAAACTTACTATTTGGTTCAAACCAACAGGCTGGCGTCCGGAAGGTTTTGATGAAAAACATCCAGTAAACAAAATTCGCAATGTTTATAGCTTCGAAAAATACGGAAATCAACATTCCGAACTTTTGAAATATTGGTCGGTATTCCAATTATTTAGTACACTCGGGCTGATTAGTTATCTTTTCGGAAATATTGGAACCATTGGTTTACCGAATATTTTTGTCGTCGGATTATTTATTTTTCTTACCGTTTACAGTTACACCGAACTCATGGACACAAGCAAATTCTCTGTTTTTTGGGAAGGATTGCGGTTTCTTTTCGCGCTCGGAATCCTCTATTTCTATGGCGATTGGTTCGGAATGTCAGCGCTTATACCCTATTCTAATTTGATTCTTATTGCCTATTTTAGTTTATCGCTAGTGATGAGTTCGTACTTTGTTTTTGTCGAATTCAAAATTGAAAAAAATATACTTACGTATGACAATTAGCCAAAAATCACTTCAAGTTTTCATTGCTTTTGGACTACTTTATGCAATACTATTACTGACCGAAAACACTACGCTAACTTGGTATTTAAAACCATTGCTACTTCCGTTTTTATTTTATGCTGTTGTAAAAAGCGAATCATATGAAACCAAAAAATGGCTGCTTTCGGCCTTATTCTTCTCTTGGATTGGCGACTGCATTTTATTATTTGCCGATAAAGGCGAATTGTATTTCATCTTTGGATTGGTGTCATTCCTCATCGCTCATCTATTGTTTATTATACTATTCACCAAACAAAAATCAGAAAACAAACACTTTAAAAATGGGGCATTCTGGCTTGGTTTTATGGCAGTAATTGGGTATTTGGTTAGCATGCTTTCGTTGTTACTTCCAACACTAGGCGACTTGAAAATCCCCGTTAGCATTTATGCCTTTACCATTTCGATTATGCTGATTATCGCTTTAAAAGGCGCTGTCAATTGGAAAAACAATGCGAAGTATTTAGTATTTATTGGAGCACTATTTTTTGTAATTTCTGATAGTATTTTGGCACTTGACAAGTTTTATTCACCCATTGAATCCGCCTCCTATTCGATTATGATTACCTATTTAATTGCGCAGTTTTGCATCACCAAAGGCATCTTAGATTTAAATCAAAAAGAATAGATTTATTTTCAGAAGCACAACTACATCAATACTAAGAACCAGTCGTCCCGCTGTCCACGCTACAAGGTAGCTCGCTCCCATCGGGGCTAAAGAGAACGTTTCCCTTTCACCAAGAACTTCTGAAACCTAATTTCTAATTTCTAATTTCTGAAATCTAATTTCTAACTTCTCCCTCCTAATGCGGCAACTTATCTTTCAAAACTCCATAAAGAAAAGTTCCGATTAAAGCGCCGATTAATATAATTCCAACACTCATAAATCCGGCACCAAGCAGAATAAATATGGGTCCAGGACAAGCACCAACCATCGCCCAACCTAATCCAAAAAGAACACCGCCAATCCAATAACGAGCACTTCCTTTTTCCTTATCTTGAATCGTCAGCAGATTGCCTTCACTGTCTTTTAAGGTATTTCTTTTTATAATTTGGATCCCAACAACGCCTACAAAAATTGCAGTCATTATGATTCCGTACATGTGAAACGACTGAAATTGGAACATTTCATAAATTCGATACCACGAAACTGCTTCTGCTTTGGTCAATACAATTCCGAAAAAGAAACCTACAAGTATATATTTTAAATAATTCATAGTTTAGAATAACAAAGGTAAAATTAAATGCGCCATGATCAAGCCGCCCACAAAAAAGCCAATAACCGCTTTTAATGAAGGTAACTGCAGATTACTCATTCCCGCAATCGCGTGCCCAGAAGTACATCCGCCAGCATATCGGGAACCAAAACCAATTAGCAATCCACCAATAAGAAGTATCGCAATCATTTTGGGAGATTCAAATATTTGGTTTCCAAACAATGCATCGGGTACAAGCTTTCCGTTTGGAGCATCAATTCCCATAGTAGCTAATTGCTCAATAGTCTTCGGATTAATAGCCACATTCGAAGCATCGCTCAAAAAATGTACGGCTACATATCCGCCAAGCATTGCTCCAAAAACTACTGCTAAATTCCAGCGTTGTGCTTTCCAATCCCAATCAAAAAAGGAAACTTTCTTACCAACTCCAGTCATGGAACATAAAGCTCGTAAATTGGAAGACATCCCAAAAACTTTACCAAAATAATTTAGAATAAGCATTACTAACGCAATAAGAAAACCAGAAACTGACCAATGCCAAGTGTGTGTTATAAATTCCATTAATTATTATTTTTTGCAAAAATAGCAATATAATATTTATCTAAATGAAGTATTTTTGGACTCAAATTCAAATTCAAAATGAAAAAGTATTCTATAGAAATTAAATGGGCGTTGCGCTTTACATTATTAACTTTAGCTTGGTCTATCGGTGAAAAAGCAATCGGATTGCATGACGTTCACATTGAGAATTATGGTTTGTGCAGTCTTCTTTTTGTTTTTCCGGCCTTTTTGTTTTTTTATTTGGCACTAGCTGAAAAGAAAAAATACTTCTACCATAATTCAATTACTTGGCAGCAAGGTTTCATTTGTGGCGCCGTCATTTCGCTAATAATTGCTGTGCTGAACCCTATTACGCAACTCGTTATTTATAAAAGTATTTCACCTACTTTTTTTGATACTATAATAGCCTATAAAGTAAAACACGGGATGTCCTTAAAAACAGTACAAGAAGTTTTTAATCTAAAATCGTATATTATACAAACAACGCTAAGCAATTTGTCTTACGGTTTTGTTACAGGAGCACTTGTTTCCGTATTTATTAGAAACAAAAAAGAATAATAGCACGATTATTGCTAAAAAGAAAAAAACTTATTTAATCATGAAAAATAGTATCAAATTCTGCTCATTTATTTTACTGATTTCTCTTTTTGCCTCTTGCGTTAGTACCAAATCTACTTTAAAGAATGTAGATGATTCTGCTCCAGTCCCAATGCTTCTGAATGAATCTACTTTTGTGATTACAGAATATAGTAAAGATAAAAAATTTGGTTTTGATCCTGATTATCCTGTAAATGTCTTTTTTAAAGATGCTAATGATGAAAATCTAAATGCCAAACGATTTTTAAATGCTTTGGCAGGACCCAATGGAGAAAAAATCACGTATACCAAAATTGAAAGCTGTTGTCCGTTTCCAACCAAAAGAGTAGCCATCGGTGCCGGATTTTTAGACATTTACGAACTTACCTGGAACGGGCAATCCAAACCCCTAAAAATCTATCTAAATATTTATGAACGAGGCTATTTACTTGTTCCTGTTGGACTTTCAATAAAAAAATAAGTTAACGTTTTCTTTAAAAAAAACAGTTAATTTAATACTATCTTTGCACCCATAAAAAAACACACTTATGAATATTCATTCTATTCCACAAATCAAGAACACTGATAGTGGAAATTTCTTCTTACTTGCTGGGCCTTGCGCTATTGAAAGTGAAGAAATGGCAATGAGAATTGCTGAAAAATTAGTTACTGTTACCGACAAATTACAAATCCCATACGTTTTTAAAGGTTCTTTCAAAAAAGCCAATCGTTCTAGAATCGATAGTTTTTCTGGAATTGGAGATGAAAAAGCATTAAAGATTCTTCGTAAAGTTTCTGAAACGTTTCATATTCCAACTGTTACCGACATTCATACGAATGAAGATGCGGCAATGGCAGCAGAATATGTTGATGTTTTGCAGATTCCAGCATTTTTAGTACGTCAAACCGATCTAGTTGTGGCTGCAGCCAATACTGGAAAAGTGGTTAATTTGAAAAAAGGACAATTTATGAGTCCGGAAAGCATGAAACACGCCGTACAAAAAGTTTTGGATTGCAATAATAAAAATGTCATGGTTACCGACAGAGGAACCATGTTTGGTTATCAAGATATGATTGTTGATTTCCGCGGAATTCCAACCATGCAACAATATGCAACTACTGTTTTGGATGTTACGCATTCGTTACAACAACCCAACCAAACGGCAGGCGTAACCGGAGGAAGACCTGATATGATAGAAACGATTGCGAAAGCCGGAATTGTGGTGGGCGTTGATGGTATTTTTATCGAAACTCATTTTGATCCTGCTAATGCGAAAAGTGACGGTGCGAACATGTTACACTTAGACTATTTTGAAGGTTTAATGACGCGTTTGGTAGCTATCAGAAAAACAATTAATCAATTTTAATTTAAGACGTTGAAACAACTATTTTTATTCTCGTTCCTTACCGTTTGTACTTTAACACAAACTATTTCAGCTCAGGAAACCGCTTCACCAGAAAAATATACGGCACATAATAAAGGGAAAATGTTTATTTATTGGGGTGGAAATCGCGAAAGCTTTTCAAAATCAGACATTCATTTCCAAGGTCCAGATTACGATTTTACTTTGTATGATGTTCAAGCAAGTGATAAACCAAAAGGTTGGAATATTGATTACGTCAATCCGTCACGAATGACAATTCCTCAGACTAACTTTAGAATTGGTTATTTTATTAACGACCACTATACGGTTTCTCTTGGTCTTGATCACATGAAATATGTTATGAATCAGAATCAAATAGCTACAATTGGTGGCGTAGTGGGAGATTCTTATCCAGATCATGCCGGAGTTTATTTACCTTCAGGAAACAACACCGTAGATTTGAGCGATGGAAGTTTCTTAACCTTCGAACATACGGATGGATTAAATTATATCAATACTGAAATTGGTCGCGTAGATGATATTTCTAAGCTTTTTAAAATTGGCAATACCGATAAAATTCAAATTAATATTTTAGAAGGTGTTGGTGCTGGATTTTTATATCCAAAAACGAATGCTAAACTTCTTGGAAAAGACAGACACGATGATTTCCATGTTTCTGGATTTGGAGTTTCTGCTAAAGTGGGGTTGAACATTACATTCTTAAAATACTTCTTCGTTCAGACGGAATTAAAAGGAGGTTACATCAATATGAATGATATTAGAACCACAGATAGTCCATCGGATAGAGCTTCACAGCACTTTTTATTTTTACAACGAATAGTTGCTTTTGGAGGAATTTTTAGGATTTAATACTATTAGAAATAAAAAAAGTCCCAATTCTTTGAATTGGGACTTTTTTTATGAATTCAATATTCTAGTCAATTCCGTACTTATCAAACAAATAAACCAACGACGCCATTGCCGCTGCGCCAAGTTCAAGTTCACGCTTATTAACTGCATCAAAAGTATCATTGGCAGCATGGTGATAATCGAAATAACGCTGTGAGTCGGGTTTTAATCCAGCCTTCACTAATTTAGATGACGTTAACGGACTGATATCAGAACCGGTATGATCTTTTACAAAACTGTGTAGCAAATAAGGCTCAAATAAATAATTCCAACTTCGTACTTTTTCAAAATTATAGTCATCGCATTCGAACGAAAATCCTCTTGGAGAAAATCCTCCTGAATCACTTTCAAGAGCAAAAATGTGATTTTCTTTATTTAATTTGGCTACCTCTTCGTACTTTTTTCCGCCTTTTCCTCCATTTTCTTCGTTCATAAACAAGACTGCTCTAATGGTGTTTTTGGGTTTGTAGTTTAGCTTTTTGAATAATTCTAAAACTTCCATACTTTGTACTACGCCGGCGCCATCATCTTGAGAACCATCTGCCAAATCCCAAGAATCAAGGTGTCCGCCAACAATCATAATTTTTTCAGGATGTTCAGAACCTGTAATTTCGCCTATTACATTATACGACAATACATCGTCAAAAGATTGACACGAAAGTTTTAAGTAGAATTTTAACTTGCTGTTTTCTTTTAGTTTTTGACTTAACAATTCGGCGCCATTTGTGCTAATAGCTGCGGTCGGAATGTATTCTGATTTTGGTAAATCACCATAACTTTGTGCGCCAGTGTGTGGAAAATCGTCTAAACGCAAATTCATAGAACGGACAATAGTAGCAACAGCTCCTAACTTAGCCGCTTCTTTTGCGCCAGTATACCGTTGATCAACGCAATGCCCATAAGAGGTAAAGGTTTCAATATTGAAAGGCTCCATTGGACGATTATAAAAAACAATTTTCCCTTTTATTTTTTCGGCTCCAAGCGCTTGTAATTCTTTGATTCCGTTTACTTCAACAACTTCTGCAGTCAATCCACTTTTAGCAGTAGCAACCGAACCACCAAGCGCACAAATTGGTACTGTTACTTTAGTTTTTTGGTCCAAAATATAGGCTGTTTCTTTTTCGCCTCGCACCCACTTCGGAACCATAACTTCCTGAAGATAGACTTTATCCAAACCAAGTGTTTCCAATTGTTGTTTGGTATAAATCACAGCTTTTTCTGCTCCAGCCGAACCCGATAATCGCGATCCAATTTTATTAGACAAATCGTCCAGCCAAGAATAACATTTGGAATTGGTCAATGAATACGTATAAATATCCTTCAGCATTTGCTGGTCGTTGCCTTGCGAATAAACATAGGAAGTGAAAAGGAAACAAATTAAAGCGACTTTTTTCATTTGGATTTTTTTTCAAAAATAAATCAAAAAACATTTGGTTACAACATTATTATTATTTTACTTTGCCGTTCAAAGTACTTTAAAATGGAAAACGAAAAATACCTTAAAGACATTTCAGAAATTAGAAACATCATGGACAAATCCTCTCGATTTATATCCTTGAGTGGACTGTCTGGAATACTGGCCGGAATATACGCACTGATTGGTGCGTGGTTTGCGTACAGAACGATTTATTTTGACAATTCTAGTCTTGGAAGTTATAAAAATTTGGTAATTTCTTGGGATGCAGTAGTACGATTATTGATCATAGCGACGGCAGTTTTAGTGTTCTCTATTCTAACCGGTATCCTTTTAAGCATTCGAAAAGCACGAAAAAGTAACGATACTATTTGGAATGCTGCTTCAAAACGATTGGTCATTAATTTTATGATTCCGTTGGTTTCTGGCGGTTTTTTTATACTATTTTTAATAGAAAAAGAAATGCTGGGATTGGTTGCTCCGTTAAGTTTGTTATTTTACGGATTAGCTTGTGTAAATGCTAGTAAATATACCCTTGGCGACGTGCGTTATTTAGGGATTTCAATGATCATTTTAGGATTACTTTCCACTTGGTTTTTGGGTTTTGGATTAGTGTTTTGGGCGCTTGGATTTGGTGTTTGTCATATCATATACGGAAGTTTGATGTATTTTAAATACGATAGAAACTAATTTTGAAAAGCCTCATCCAAAATATCAACAAAGCTTTTGATCACAGGATTCGTCTTGGGATCATGTCGGTATTGATGGTCAACGAAAGTGCCGATTTCAATATGTTGAAAGAACTTCTAGGCGTTACGGATGGCAATTTGGCCAGTCATACCAAAGCCTTAGAGTCTGAAAATTATATTATGATTGAAAAACAATTTATTGGGAAAAAACCAAACACACGCTACATCGCAACAGCAATTGGAAAAAAAGCGTTCAGAGATCATATCGAAGCACTCGAAAAATTACTATCGAAAACCTAAACCTTTTTTTTATTCATTTACTTTGAAATTCAAAGTACTTTTAAATACTTATTATGAACCAAATCCTGACCATTTACTTCTTCAACAAAAAGCAAAATTCAAATTTAATTCTTCTTGCTTTTCTTTCGTTACTCCTTATTCTCTTGCGAGTAAAAATCACTCATGACATCTATTTACTTTTCTTGCTTTGGAATTTGATTCTGGCATACCTTCCGTATATGCTTTCTTCCAAAATTAAAAGTACGATGCCTGGTACATTTACTTTTTATTTTTTCCTATTTGGATGGTTGTTATTTATACCCAATTCCTTTTATCTAATAACCGATTTTGTTCATTTACACCACAGCAATAGCCTGCAATTTCTTTTTGACGCTGTGATTTTAACTTGTTTTACCGTTGCCGGATTTTATGCTGGAATTGCTTCACTATTACAGATTCACACGCTTGGTGAAATGAAATTTAGCCGAAAAAAATGTAGCTATCTGATCATTATTCTTTGTTATCTCATCAGTTTTGGGATCTATTTGGGTCGAATTTTACGATTTAATAGTTGGGATATTCTTAGCAATCCAGTTAACCTTCTTGATAACATTTTCAAAAGCTTGCTCCGTTTCGAAGCGTATGTCTTTACGATTGTAATGGGCACTTTAATTCTGCTTATCTACGGTTTCATCTATGGCATTTTAAATAAAAAAATAATCCTTAAATCATGGTAACTACTTCTCAATTCGCGCCCGGACGCTTTTCAAGCCTTTTAGCGCTCGTTTCTTTTGCAACTGGCACTATTTTCTTATTCCTTCATTTACTGTTCCCAAAAGTTGTTCAAATCATCATTGCGGGATACATCTATGTTTTATTGGCAATCCTAATTAATTGCTGCACGCTTTTATATCTCATATACCTATTTGCTCTGTATCGGTTCCATCGCGAAACTGTAGCCATCAAGATCTTGATTCTGCTGGCAAATATTCCAATAGCACTACTCTATTTAAACATCGTAATTCATAACAATTAATTCAAAATAAAAACAATTAAATCATGGAAAATCAAGAAAATGAGCACATTGAAGAAGAAAAAACATTCTTTCAATCTACAACCGCCAAAATGCTAATGGTCGGGTTTCTAACCTTAGTTTTATTAATTCCACTATTCTTCGTTCAGGATTTGATTCGAGAACGTTCACAGCGAAAAAACCAAGTCGTTGACAAAGTCACTAAATTATGGGGAAAAGATGTTTTATTTTATGGTCCAATGCTTCGCATTCCATACACAACATACGAAGAATCCAATATAACCAATTCAAAAACAGGTGTAGTGACTGTAGAAAAGGAATTGGTAACGAATTATGCCTATTTTTTTCCAAATGAACTGAAAAACACTTCTACCATTAAGAAAAACGAATCGTTGAAACGCGGCATTTTTAATACGGTAGTCTTCACCGCAGACATGAATTTCACTGGGAATTTTTCCAATCCAAACTTTACTAAACTCGGAATCCCCGATGAAAATATCCAATGGAATAAAGCAGCGCTAATCGTAAAAACTACCAATCTAAAAAGCATCAAAAGCGAACTAAAAATACAGCTCAATACTGAAAAATTTTCTTTCGAACCTCAAAACAGTGATAAAAGTAATTACAGCACTTTAGCAACAGAAAATTTCGACTATAAAGCATTGATTTCCAATGAAAAATTAAATTTCAATTTCGGAATCACTTACAACGGAAGTAACAGCGTAAAATTTATTCCAGTTGGAAAAGTAACAACAGTAAGCGTTGATTCTGATTGGGAATCACCGAGTTTCGAAGGTTCATTTGCGGCAAGCGATACTACAAAAACCATCAGCAAAAATGGGTTTCATGCCGATTGGAAAATATTAGACATTAACAGAACGTTCACACAGCAATACGCCCAAGAAGCTCCCGATTTAGATGAATATTCATTTGGTGTAAAATTAATTAAAACGGTGGACGAGTACCAACAAAATGAACGCGCTTCAAAATACGGATTCCTGGTCATAGGCCTTACATTCCTGATTTTTTTCCTTATACAATCCATCAGCAAAGTGAACATTCATATTTTTCAATATTCGATGATCGGAATTGCGCTCATTATGTTCTATACGCTTTTGATCTCAATAACGGAACACAGTACGTTTAGTTTTGCTTACACCCTGGCTGGAATTGCAGTTATTGCGATGATTACACTGTATTCGATTTCAATACTGAAGAATAAAAAATTCCCTATGTTTATCGGAATTTCATTGACTGTCCTTTATTCCTTTATTTATGTAATTATCCAAATGGAAGATTATGCATTACTTGTCGGAAGCATTGGATTGTTCCTGATTCTTGGCGCAGTAATGTATTTCTCTCGAAAAATTGATTGGAGTAAGTAAAATTGCAACTATAATTTAGCAGTTATGGAGTTATTTGTTCAAGAAGAATCGGTAGTTAGAAAAATCTGGGGAACCAGCGATACTGTACTTTTCATCTTCGCAGGCGCATCGGCTGAATTTGCGCTAAATAAAGCGGTAGATTGGATTTACTTTACGGGAAAGTTACCTTCAGATCCTTTAGGCAGATTGTTTTCAACCGTTGCTTATGCTAAACTTATAGTTTTTTCACCACTAGACGAAGCCAATAATTCGATTGATAGTCTACCAAAAATACACGGTGCTGTCGAACAAAATCGCGCCACTGTAATTCCCGATTGGGCATATCGCGATGTGCTGTTCATGCTGATACACTACTCAATAGCATCTTATGAACTATTGGAACGAAAATTAACTGTTGCTGAAAAAGAAGAAGTCTATGATGTTTTTTATCGTCTTGGTAAAAGAATGGGATTGATAGCATTGCCGGAAACGTATATCGAATGGCTTCCTGTTCGCGCATCCCATTTGATTGAAAATCTGCAAAAAAGTAATTTTACTGCTGATCTTTATAAGCAATATAAAAAACATCTTGGGACAGCAAGATTTACAATTCTAATTGAAAGTCAAAAATTAGTAGTTCCTGAACAAGTGAAAAAGTTGCTACATTTTAGTAATTTTTCTTTACTCGTAATATTGCTTCCGATGTATAAAATCAGTCGATTTCTCAAGATGGAAAAATACCTAAAAAACATCTTATTACCATCGGAATATAAAAACCAAATAAACGACTTAGATGTGAAAACATAAATGAATTTGCGCTACTAAAACCTGTTCAATCTGAACGGGTTTTTTTATTTAAAATCATCGAAATTAATTTCCCATTCTTTGTTTGTATCGTACCAAAGTTGTCCTTCAGAAACCGTCAACGGCGAATCAAAATTATTGGTATACAAACTACCTGTTCCTAAACCTTGAGGCAGTAAATTATTTTGTAGAAAAGTAAATTGCGCAATCGCATTTAAACCAATATTACTTTCCAAAGCTGAGGTAATCCACCAACCAATATTTAATTTTTCGGCTAACGAAATCCACTCCAAAGTTCCCCGAATTCCACCGACAAAACTAGGCTTCAAAACAATGAATTGCGGCCTGATTTTCAAGAGTAATTCTTCCTTTTTTTGTTTCAAAAAAACACCGATTAACTCTTCATCTAAAGCTATAGGAATTTGGCTATTTTTACACAGTACTGACATCGTGTCAGTGTTATTTATTTTTATTGGTTGTTCTATACTATGAATCTTAAAACCAGTAATTTGATTTATTTTATTTAAAGCTTCATTTACACTAAAAGCACCGTTAGCATCAACTCGAATTTCGATTTGATTTTCATCAAAATTTGCTCGAATAAAGCGTAATAAAGCAATTTCTGTATCAAAATCTATGGCACCAATTTTCAATTTTACGCAGCTAAATCCTTCATCAATTTTGGTCTGAATTTGGCTTTTCATAAAGGCTTCGTCCCCCATCCAAACGAGTCCATTTATCGGAATACTTTTTACTGATTTTGTAAAATCTGAAGGAAATAAAACAAATGAATTTTTACTTTGAAAAGACAAAAAAGCCATCTCAATTCCGAACTGAATGGATGGAAATTCTATTAATTCTTCATAGAGTTTTTGTTCTCCAAGATGAATATTTTCACAAGTCCATTTTAATTTTTCTTCATAATCTGGACGGTCATCTGCCGATAATCCACGTAGAATTCCGCACTCGCCAATTCCCTTTTTTCCGTCTTTTTCCAAGATAATAAACCAGGTTTCTTTGTCGGTTAAAATGCCTCGAGAAGTTCCAGAAGCTTGCTTAAAATTGAGGATGTATTTGTGATAAGTTGCTTTCATTTTTTAGTCTAAAATGCGTAAAATCTTTTTAAAATTTTCGGTGTTAAATCCGTTTTTTTGGAACTTTTCAAAATCAATTTTGGTCTGTTCTGTCCATGTTTTGGAGTTGGATAAACTATTACTTTTGTATTGTTTGTGAATTGCTTTTGCTTTGGATAGTTGGTCTGTAAATAAATAAACATGCGCCAATTTAAGCTGATATTCCACGTCCGATTTATTCATTTCAATCGCTTTCAATAGCGCTTCTTCCGCTTTTACGAACTGTTTTGATGACAAATAGAAGCATCCAAGAAGAAAATAGTCGTCTGCAACAGCCCTGTTTTTATCAATAATTTCTTTTTGAATTAAAGTGATGCCTTCGGTAGATTTATTGCTTAAATCGAATTGAGTTGCTTCATTTCGCACAGTAGCAAGATAACTGCCCAATTGACCCGATTTAATTAGACTTTCTTCAGCTAAGTCAGCAACAGCCGTAGTCTTCTCTACTGTTAGCAATTTTTTATACGCATCATAGGAATATTTTGTAACGAATACGTTGATGAAATTACCCAAAAACAAATCTTTATTAGCTACTTTTTGAGCAATTTCAGACTTTTCGCCTAGCGCTAGAATTTCCTTCTTCTTATCAGTTGTCCAGCCGCTTTGCAGGGTATTATTAATCCAAGGAACTACTTCTAAAACGATCTTTTGCTTCATAACCCAATTGTCACTTTGAAACCCAAACCAAAGCGAACCCGAAGTCTGCAGCATGCACTTTGATTTTTCAGAAAGCAGATTAGTCGCTTTGTTCACGGGTTCATCTTGAACTATACAGGCATTCTTTACTACACCTGTTTTTTCATAGTTCAAAGCATCTTTTTCAGTGGTAAAAACCACAAACTTACATTTGTCATCACCCGTAATAGTTGAAGCTAAAAACACAGCGCCTGCTGTGCCTTGACTAATTCCAGTAGGATCTGGAATGGCTTTTAAAAGAGAAACCAGACTTGAAGTCATTTTTTGATTGTCATCCAATAGTGAGATTCGGTAAACTACTTCGGAGGTTCCAACCGGAAAATCATACGTTTTGACCACTTTTCGCTTCCCCGCATTCAGAGCAATAATTTCATTTGTACTTCTAGAATTATCCCAAAACCCTTGTTTATCTTGCGCAAAAGAGACTGAAATGTAAGACAATAATAAAGTTAATACTAGATATTTCATTTTATTTTTTCGTTTCTAAAACAAGAAGAGTGCCAAAAAATGACACTCTTAGTTTTCGTTTATTACATTTTATTACAGCGAAATGCTACTTCCAATGTCTAACAGCATCAAATCTTTACCCGCATCGAAGAACTTCTTTTTGGCGACATCGTGATCTACCACAATAAAACCAAACGTATCAAAGTGACAACCTAGAATCTTATCACAATCCACAAAATCCGCAGCCATAATGGCATCTTCAACATCCATAGTAAAGCAGTTTCCAATCGGTAAAATGGCCAAGTCGAGCTTTGTTCGCATTGGAATAAGCTTCATGTCCATTGTGAGTGCAGTATCGCCCGCAATGTAGATGTTTTTATGTTCTCCTTCGATTACAAAACCGCCAGGATTTCCGGCATAAGTTCCATCCGGGAATGAACTAGAATGTATGGCTGCTACGTATTTTACTTTACCAAAATCAAAGGTCCAACTTCCGCCGTGATTCATTGGGTGAAATTTAAAGCCTTTGTTTCCAAAAAAATTCGCTATTTCCCAATTAGACACAATAACCGAATCGTTGTTTTTCGCTACAACCTCAACATCAGCAATATGATCAAAATGAGCATGAGTTATCAGAATATAATCTGCTTTTAAGGTAGTGATATCAATATGTGATGCCTTTTCATTTCCTGAAATAAACGGATCCACTAAGATGTGTTTTCCACTAACTTCAATTCCAATACAAGCGTGTCCGTAAAAAGTGACTTTCATATTTTATATTTTTAAGAAATTTAAATTCGATTAAAATTAACTCGTAATTATCTTATCCTTTTATCTTCCGCCCAAAAAAGTATTTACAATGATATCGGATAAAAAGTATAAAACGCTCAAAGAAAGTAATATAGAAAGCAAAAAAGTACTTAACGCCAACTTCTTTAGTTCGGGATCCAATAGTTTAGGATTTTTGTTTTTCGCCACTCGTTTCAAATGCGCAATAATTGGAAAAAAGGCGATTAAAAATAGATAAAGATCAAAATTGAACTTATCAGGATTTGCTGGATCTCTGTCGCTAAAGTCAAATAGTATGGCGAAAGCAACTACTAAAACCAGTGCTGAAATGATCAAAAAATAATGATATTTCTTTGCCCAAGCGCCGCCATTCTTAACTACAATAGTATTCTTACCTGCTTTTCTGTCACTTTCTTCATCTCGCATATTGTTCAAATTCAAAACGCCAACACTTAGAAAACCAATGGCAGTAGCCGGTAATAAAAGTAACAGATCAATCTCTTTAGAAAACATAAAATAAACTCCAAAAGTACTTACCAATCCAAAGAAAATGAACACAAATATATCACCATAGCCTCGATAACCATAAGCGCTTTTCCCAACCGTATATCGAATCGCCGAAGCAATAGCCAAAATTCCCAAAAACAAAAAGATAAAAGAATACAGTAAATAACTATCCTTGAACGCATAATAGATCAGTAATACCGCGAAACAAAGTGTAATAAAAGAAGTAACAATCATTGCGCTCTTCATTTGGGCAGGTGTTATTATACCTTTCTGAATGGCACGTTTTGGACCAACTCGATCCTCATTATCGGTTCCTTTAATTCCGTCACCATAATCGTTAGCAAAATTGGAAAGTATCTGCAATCCTAAAGTGGTTAATAAAGCAAAAATTACAATATTCCAATTGAACATTGCTTGCGACATGGCATAAAAACTACCGACAATTATTCCAGATACCGATAGTGGTAAGGTACGCACTCTTGCGGCTTCAATCCAGTGTTTCATATTTTAGACTGCTTAGATTATTTAGATTATTTAGACTTCTGAGATTATTTAGAACAACTGCCTACTACTACTGAATACTTATTCCTACGGCAACCACTTTTTATCAAAGTTGGGTTTTCTTTTCTCTAAAAAAGCATCTCTTCCTTCTTTGGCTTCTTCGGTCATGTAGGCTAATCGCGTAGCTTCTCCTGCAAAAACCTGTTGTCCAACCATACCGTCATCCGTTAAGTTCATGGCGAATTTTAACATTTTTATGGATGTTGGTGATTTTGCTAAAATTTCTTGAGCCCATTCGTAAGCTGTATTTTCAAGCTCATCATGTGGAATAACTGCATTAACCATTCCCATATCCATGGCTTCTTGAGCTGAATAATTGCGGCCTAAAAAGAAAATTTCACGTGCTTTTTTCTGACCCACCATCTTAGCCAAATAGGCAGAACCATAGCCTCCATCAAAACTCGTAACATCCGCATCGGTCTGCTTAAATATAGCGTGTTCTTTACTTGCTAATGTTAGATCGCAAACCACATGCAAACTGTGTCCGCCACCAACAGCCCATCCCGGAACCACGCAAATAACGGCTTTTGGCATAAAGCGAATCATCCGTTGCACATCTAAAATATTCAAACGATGATACCCATCTTCACCTACATAACCTTGACTTCCACGGGCTTTTTGGTCGCCACCTGAACAAAAAGACCAAATTCCATCTTTAGAACTTGGACCTTCAGCGGAAAGTAAAACGACGCCAATTGACGTGTCTTCTTGCGCATCGTGAAATGCTTGTAATAACTCTGAAGTGGTTTTGGGACGAAAGGCATTGCGAATATCAGGACGATTGAAAGCTATTCTCGCAACACCATTGCATTTTTTATATGTAATATCTTCAAACTCTTTAACTGTCTTCCAATTAATTGAATTCATGTAACTCTATAATTTGTGTAATTAAAATCTAAAAAAATAAATCCCTTTATTTTAGCGTAAAAATAAAGCATTTTTTAAACTTAACTACTAAAAGAAATAGTAAATCATTATACTGAAATCGATTTTTTATTTGTTTTACTCTCTATCATTTTATCAAAAAGTATAACAAATCAACGAAATCATGTAACAGCATTATTCCTCAGATTAAGCAATTTTGTCCATATGAAAAAGTATATCCTTATCCTCAGCGCCTTTATGATTCTAGCTTCGTGCAAGCAGGAATCTCAAAAGACTAGCAATAAACCGAAAAAAGCAGCGCCAACTAGAGTTCAGCCAAAAGAAGTAGGCTATACTTTCCAGAAAACAAAAGCTTGGCTCGAAACGGTAAAAGATGCAGATAGTTCTAAAATCTGGCCTGTTCTTGCAGTCAACAGAACCGATAAAAACAACATCGTCAAAATGGATTCTATCGTAATTCCTAAAGATGTTAGTGGCGATATGGCGTATTACATGCCTTTTCCATTGGAAGTTCCAATTTTGAATGATATTGATAAAATTATATTTTTCTCCTATGCTTCGCAAACCTTTGCGGCTTATGAATATGGTGAATTGGTGCGAACAGGCCCAACCAATATGGGACGCAGAAATGCTAAAACACCAACTGGATTATTTTTCTCCAACTGGAAAGCCGAAAAGTCAACAAGTACGGTTAATGATGAATGGGATTTGAAGTGGAATTTTAATATTGCCAACAAACTTGGCGTGGGATGGCATCAATATGAGTTGCCTGGTTATCCAGCTTCACACTCGTGTTTGCGCCTACAAGAAAGAGACGCCAAATATCTTTATGAGTGGGCTAGCCAATGGGTTCTTGCAGATGAAAATACGGTAAAAATCAAAGGAACGCCAATAGTAGTTTTTGGAAGTTATGACTTTGGTGCACCAAAACCTTGGTTGCAATTAGTCTCAAATCCGAAAGCATTAGATATATCTGTAGCCGATATTGAAAAAGAAGTTACACCTTTACTTTCTAAAATAATTGCAGAACAAGAGAAAAGACAGAATTATAAGGAGTAACTAAATGAATTTTTATCATCTTCAAATTCTATTATTAGATAAAAAAACTAAATTCCAATAGCTAAATTCTATCCGTAACCTTTGTATCTTTGCTTTTCGAAAATTGCAATTATGGAAACCCTATTAGATACTAATTTACCTGTTGGAAAACCAAAATGGTTGAAAGTAAAATTACCCATTGGTCAAAAATACACTGAACTTCGTAGCCTTGTTGACAAATATAAGCTTAATACGATTTGTACCTCAGGGAGTTGTCCGAATATGGGCGAATGCTGGGGCGAAGGAACTGCAACCTTTATGATTCTAGGTAATATTTGTACCCGTTCGTGCGGCTTTTGTGGTGTAAAAACGGGTCGTCCAGAAACGGTAGATTGGGACGAACCTGAAAAAGTGGCGCGTTCAATCAAATTAATGAAAATCAAGCACGCCGTTGTAACCAGCGTGGATCGTGACGATTTAAAAGATATGGGTTCTATCATTTGGTTAGAAACCGTTCAAGCCATCCGTCGTATGAATCCAACAACGACTTTAGAAACGCTTATTCCAGACTTTCAAGGTGTAGAAAAAATCATAGATAGAATTGTTGAAGCGAATCCAGAAGTAGTGTCACACAATGTGGAAACCGTTCGTCGTTTGACACGTGAAGTTCGTATTCAAGCAAAATACGATCGAAGTTTAGCCGTTTTGAAATACCTAAAAGATCAAGGAATCCGCAGAACGAAATCGGGCATTATGCTAGGTCTTGGCGAAACCGAAGAAGAAGTTATTCAGACGATGAAAGACTTGCGCGATCAAAACGTAGATATTGTAACTATTGGACAATACCTTCAACCCAGCAAAAAACACTTACCCGTTAAAGAATACATCACGCCTGAGCAGTTTGAGAAATACGGAAAGTTAGGTAAAGAAATGGGCTTTCGCCATGTAGAAAGCGGCGCATTGGTTCGTTCTTCTTATCATGCTGAAAAGCATATTCTTTAATTATTTTAAATTATGAATTTTAAATTTTAAATGAAAAAAACACGTGTTGCTATAAATGGTTTTGGACGCATAGGAAGAAATCTTTTCCGGTTGCTGCTCAGTCATCCGTCCATTGAAGTCGTTGCTATCAACGATATTGCTGATACCAAAACGATGGCACATTTGACAAAATATGATAGCATACACGGAATTTTGCCTTACGATGTCTCCTTTAATGATACATCACTAATCGTTGACGGAAAATCCTATTTATTTTTTCACGAAAAAGAAATTTTAAATCTTAAATGGGATGCTTCATCTATTGATTTTGTAGTGGAAAGCACGGGCAAATACAAAACCTTTGAAGAAATCAACCAACACATTTTGGCTGGAGCTAAAAAAGTAATTCTTTCTGCTCCTTCTGAAGTTGCCGAAATTAAAACGGTGGTTCTTGGTGTAAATGAAGGTATTTTAGACGGAACAGAAACCATAGTTTCTAACGCAAGTTGCACCACAAATAATGCCGCGCCAATGATTAAAGTCATCAACGAGCTTTGCGGTATTGAACAAGCTTACATTACCACCGTTCACTCTTATACAACAGACCAAAGCCTACACGATCAACCTCACAAAGACTTACGCAGAGCTCGTGGTGCTAGCCAATCGATCGTTCCAACAACAACTGGAGCCGCAAAAGCATTGACTAAAATCTTTCCTGAAATGGAAGGTAAAATTGGTGGAAGCGGTATCCGAGTTCCTGTTCCAGATGGTTCTTTGACTGATATTACCTGCTACGTAAAAAAAGAAGTTACGATTGAAGAAATCAATACGGCTTTCAAAAAAGCTTCTCAAACCAATTTGAAAGGAATTTTGGATTATACGGAAGATCCAATCGTTTCTGTTGATATTCTGGGAAATAGAAATTCGTGCCTTTTTGATGCGCAACTGACTTCTGTCATTGGGAAAATGGTAAAAGTTGTTGGCTGGTATGACAACGAAATTGGATATTCCTCCCGAATAATTGACCTAATTGTATTGCTTAAAAAATAATTTAACTACTTTTAGCATCCGTAATTTTTTATTTGATATGTTAAAATGAAATGGATTTGGATTTTCATCTTATTGCCATTTGTCTTATTCGGACAAAAAAAATCAGCGCAAAAAGTTGATAGCACTGCTTATTATATTCAACTGGCTGAATTCAATAAAAAAACAAACAACTACAAAGCATCATTAGCTAATTCTCAAAAAGCTTATAATTATGCTAAAACCAAAAATGACAATAACGGAAAAGGAAACGCACTATTTTCATTAGGTAAAATTTATTTTGATTTGAAAATGACGAATGATGCGCTAGAAAGTTTTTCTAAAAGTGCAGATTCTTACAGCTTACTTCCTCCTTCTACCGATTACGCTTTGTGTTATTATAATATGGGACTTTGTTATATGAATTTGGAAAATTTCGAAAAAGCAGAGGATAATTTTGATAAGGCGCAATCTATCTATGATTTACTAAAAATTGATAGTTCACAATTTTTGAATTTACAAAAAGGGATCTTATACAAGAATAAAGGTAAAACAGAATTAGCTTCTAAATTATTTAGTGAAATTATTTCAAAGGACAATTCGAACGATCTTTTTAAAACCAAAGCAGAAGCCTTGTATCAACTGGGGTCTATTGAAGAAGAATTAAAGCACCATAATTTAGCGGCAAATTATTTGACTAGAGCATTGAAATTAAGCGTGGATGATGAAAATTTAGACCAAAAAGCTAAAATTTTATTGGATTTAAGCAGAACCTACGAACATCTTCTTGATACCAAAAAATCATATAACTATCTCAAAGCACATCTAGATTTAAAAGACAGTATTCGGCATCTTAACAATAAAAAACTAGATGTGAACGACTATGTTAATTTTAAAGAAGGCGAGCGAATGAAAGCGATTGACCAAATGGCAAAAGAAAATATAGCACAACAAAAAACGAATAAATTTGCAAAGCTTATCAGTATTTTAGCAATTGCGTTGATTACGATTTTATCACTACTAAGTTTATCATTATACAAGAACAACATCATCAGAACGCAATCAAACAACACGTTAAAAGAGAAAAACTTTGAGCTACAAATTGCAAAAGATAATGCTGAAAAAGCTTCAAAAGCACGGGCTGAATTCTTGTCAACCGTTAGCCACGAACTCCGAACACCACTGAATGCTATCAATGGAATTACGCATTTATTAATTGAAGACAATCCAAAAGAGAATCAAATAAATTATCTAAACTCCTTAAAGTTTTCAGGAAACTACTTACTGACTTTCATCAATGAAATACTTGAGATAAACCGTATTGACTCTAACACCATCGAAATTGAATACATCAATTTTAACATCAAACAGTTATTACTAGACATCAAGAATTCGATGGCCGAGATTGCATCCAATAACAAAAATAAATTTGAATTAGAGATTGATGATACGATCCCTGATATACTGCTTGGTGATCCAACCAAATTATCGCAGATATTTATTAATCTTATTAATAATGCCTTGAAGTTTACAAAAAATGGTGAAGTAACCGTTGTTGCGCGATTAATCGAAAGTGGTGCTGATTATTCCAGAATTAATTTTGCCATCAAAGACAATGGAATCGGAATCCCCGAAAACAAGCAGGAAACCATCTTCGAAAGCTTTTCGCAAGGTTCTATCGAAATTAATCGTAAATATGGAGGAACCGGACTGGGCTTAACGATTGTTAAGAAAATTGTGGATTTACTCGGTGGCGAAATCAATTTAAAAAGTGAAGTTGGGGTTGGGACTACTTTTGATTTTGAACTAAATCTCTTCAATGGAACTCAAGAAATTATCGTCGAGAAACCAAAATTATATTCTGATGATGTCTTGAAAGGAAAAAACATTCTTGTGGTTGAAGATAACAAAATCAACCAAATGATCACCAAAAAAATGCTCGAGAAAAAAGAAATCCACTGTTTTATTATCGACAATGGTGAAGAAGCGGTTGAAATACTCAGCAAAGAAAATCACTATGATTTAGTATTAATGGATGTACATTTACCCGGAATAAACGGAACAATCGCTACCCAAAAAGTTCGTGAATTTGATACTAAAAAAGCAATTATAGCATTAACTGCCATATCATTAAACGAGAATCGAGATATGCTTTTGTCGTTTGGAATGACCGACGTAATTACCAAACCCTTTGAACCAGAAAACTTTTATAGAGTAATTGCTTCGAACTTAATTTAGAACTGGAGAATCAACTCCTTGATCAATTTTCTAACATGTGGTTCTGCTTTGGAAGCAGCTTTCAATACCTCTTCGTGACTTACATCTTCCATGCTCGATTCAAAATCGCCCATATCCGTAATTACAGATAATCCGAAGCATTCCATGCCCATGTGTCGCGCCACAATAACTTCTGGAACGGTTGACATTCCAACGCAGTCGGCACCTAATATTTTTACCATCTTGTATTCAGCAAACGTTTCGAACGTTGGGCCTTGCAAACCAAGGTAAACGCCGTCGTGAACAACTATATCATTTTCAGTCGCGATTGTTTTAGCTTTTGCAATCATAGCTTTATTATATGCTTCATTCATATTCAAAAATCGGGGGCCAAAACGCTCGTCATTTTTTCCATGCAATGGATGTTCAGGAAACATGTTGACATGATCTTTGATAATTACGACTGATCCTACTTGATAATTTGAATTTACACCACCAGATGCATTAGAAACTACTAATTTATTTATACCAAGGTATTTCATCACGCGAACCGGAAAAGTAACTTGTTTCATGTCATAGCCTTCATAAAAATGAAAGCGTCC
Source organism: Flavobacterium sp. (assembly GCF_029945805.1). Lineage (GTDB taxonomy): Bacteria > Bacteroidota > Bacteroidia > Flavobacteriales > Flavobacteriaceae > Flavobacterium. The sequence goes on along the minus strand of NZ_JAQSDH010000035.1, from coordinate 20,514 downwards.
TTGCATCGCCATCACTTTTTTATCGCCAATAGTTCCGAAAACCAAAGCGCCTTTATGCCCTTGAACCGTTGAGACTGGGAAATTCGGAATCTCAGTGTAAGGCAAAGTGAATTCGATGTTAATATCATCCGTAAAACTTCCTAATCCTGAACCTAAAATAATTCCGTATTCCGGAGTGAAATTGGTTTTATTCTTTATATAATTAACGGTTTCTTGTACAAGTTCCCACATAGTTTATAATTGTTTGGTCAAAAGCTTCTTTATTGTCAACAAATTCGCTTTTTATTGGTAAATAGAATAATTGCTCTGTCAAAATTTTGGCATTCAAACGTACAAAATCTTTTTCAGTTGTAACAATGATTTTATCGTTTGCTTTATTTTTAATGCTACTGATTTCACTTTCGCTGAAATGATGATGATCTGGAAAGCTTAGAATTTCATCGGAATCCGATTGTAAATAATCAAAAAACGGTTTTGGTTTTGCAATTCCAGCCAACAGGAGTTTTGGAGTCGATTTCACTTCGATTACACTCAGATTTTCCGAATCGTTGTACACTTTATCATCGTAAGCAACGGTGCTAAAAAAGAGGGGTAAATCAAGTCCGATTTTCTTCTTAATATAATCTTGTTCCTCTTTACTGATATCAGAATGACATTTTGTAACTATAATAACATTCGCTCTTTTGGCGCCATTGCTGCTTTCACGAAGATTTCCGGTTGGAAGCATAAAATCATCTGAAAACAAATCGCCATACGATGTCAACAAAATATAAAATCCGGCTTTTACTTTTCGGTGTTGGTAAGCATCATCCAACAATATAATTTCAGGCTGAACGTTCTGATTCAATAAGTGTTCAATTCCGTTTTTTCGATCGGCGTCAACGGAAACTTGAACATTCGGAAACTTTTTATAATACTGAAAAGGTTCATCGCCAAGAATTTCCGCAGTAGCATCGGCAGTAGCCAAAACAAAACCTTCCGACTTTCTTTTATAACCGCGACTTAATGTAGCAACCTTATATTTAGGCGAAAGCAATCGGATTAAATATTCAATTTGGGGTGTTTTTCCCGTTCCGCCAACAGTCAAATTACCGACAGCAATAACGGGAATATCGAACGAATAGGATTTTAGTATACCTTTATCATAAAGATAATTTCTTAACGAAGTGATAAAACCATACAATATGGCAAAAGGAAAGAGTAATTTTCGCAACAAAATCATAGCACGAAAGTAACGATTTTTTATCTTTGAATGAAATAATCTAGTCATCGCAAGCAAATGAAACATTATTATTTAAAAATACTTATTGCGTTTCTACTGATTTCGCCAATAGCTTTCGCTCAAGAAGCGGATAATGCGGCTATTCTGAAAATAATTTTTAGCAAATATTATAAAAACGAAAAAGTGATCGCTAAAGGAAGATTGCAGTTATTAAGTTTTTATTGCCAAAAAGCCCCCAACAATGAAGAAGTGCTTGAAGTAATCTCAAAAAGTGAATTACTTAAGAAAAATGCAGCTGAAGTCAAAAAACAAATTGATATTACAGTCAACGAAAATTGGTCCGCTGCCTACGATATCTTATTCTACAATCAAAATCAGTATCTCAAAAGTAAAGTAAATGCCTGTATGTCGTTTGAAGACTATAAAGTGGCTTCCGACAGACTAAACCAAAACAACCAGCGTTTGATGATTGTAAGCAAACCGATTTATTTTGCAAAAAATAATTATGCTTTGGTTAAAGTCGCATTCTACAGAAACATCGAACACAATAGCGGCAGTTATTTACTTCTGCAAAAAGTAAACGATCAGTGGACCATTATTCAATACTTGAATGAATGGGCTACTTAATTTGTAAGCGATTTTCAGTATCAGTTGGCAAATGGCAGAATTAAGTAATCAGAAAAAAGTGGGCTGAAATTTAATAACATATGAAAATAAAAGATATACTCTCTATACTTGAAGAAATGGCGCCTTTGGCTTACGCTGAAGACTTTGATAATGTTGGACTTCTCGTCGGAAATCAGGAAGACGAAGCTACTGGAATTCTAGTATGCCACGATGCGTTAGAGCGTGTGATTGACGAAGCCATTACCAAAAAGTGTAATCTCGTGGTGTGCTTCCATCCCATTATCTTTTCGGGCTTGAAGAAACTCACCGGTAAAAATTATGTGGAGCGTTCGGTAATAAAAGCGATTAAAAATGACATTGCCATTTATGCCGTTCACACCGCTTTAGACAATCATAAAGACGGCGTGAACAAAATCTTCAGCGATGCTTTGGGCTTAATTAACACTAAAATTTTAGTTCCAAAACAAAATTTCATTCAGAAACTAGTAACCTATACTATTCCTGAAAATAGCGAACAGCTTCGCAATGCTCTGTTTGATGCTGGTGCTGGAAAAATAGGCAATTATGAGGATTGCAGTTTTAATTCTAAAGGAATTGGAACGTACATGGGAAATGAAAATAGTAATCCCGAAATTGGGAATCGTTTCGAATTTGTAGAAAACGAAGAAATTAAAATTGAAGTGACTTTTGAAAAACATTTACAATCCAAAATCCTAAAAGCGTTGTTTACCAATCATGTTTATGAAGAAGTAGCTTATGAAATTTACGATTTGCAGAATTCTCATCAGAATATTGGACTCGGAATGATTGGTGAACTCGAAAATCCAATGTCTGAAACCGAATTTTTAACTTTCGTGAAAGGCAAAATGCAATGCGGTGGCATTCGTCACAGTACTTTAACCGGAAAAACTGTTACTAAGGTTGCTGTTCTTGGCGGTTCAGGCAGCTTCGCAATTAGCAATGCCATTCGCGTAAAAGCCGATGTTTTTCTGACCGCAGATTTAAAGTACCACAACTTTTACGAAGCTGAAAATCAGGTTCTTTTAGCCGATATTGGTCACTTTGAAAGTGAAAGATTTACAAAAAATTATATTGTTGATTTTCTTAAGAAAAAAATGCCTAATTTTGCAGTCAATTTTTCGGAAGAAAATACAAATCCAGTTAAGTACTTATAAAATATGGCGACTACAAAAGAACTAAGTGTTGAGGACAAATTAAGAGCGATCTACGACCTACAAATCATAGATACACGAATTGATGAAATCAGAAATGTAAGAGGTGAATTGCCTTTGGAAGTAGAAGATTTAGAAGATGAAGTTACTGGTTTGAGCACTCGTTTAGATAAATTAAAAGCGGATTTAGTTTCTATTGAAGAGCAAATCAAGACCAAGAAAAACAATATTGATGAGCATCAAACAGCAATTAAAAAATATACTGTTCAACAAAAAGATGTTCGTAACAATAGAGAATTTAACTCTTTAACTAAAGAAGTAGAATTCCAAGAATTGGAAATCCAATTGGCTGAAAAACAAATCAAAGAACTTAAAGCTTCTATCGATCACAAAAAAGAAGTGATTTCTAACTCTAAAGAAAAGTTAGATCAGAAATCTACTCACTTAAAACATAAAAAAGCAGAACTAAGCGATATTATGTCTGAAACTCAAAAAGAAGAAAGCTTCTTAACGGAAAAATCAGCAGAATACGAAGCACAAATTGAAGAACGATTACTAGCCGCTTATAAAAGAATCCGTTCAAGCGTTCGTAATGGTTTAGCCGTTGTATCTATTGAGCGTGGCGCTTCTGCCGGTTCCTTCTTTACAATTCCACCACAAACACAAGTGGAAATCGCTGCCAGAAAAAAAATCATCACTGATGAACACTCAGGAAGAATCTTAGTCGATGCTTCTTTAGCAGAAGAAGAAAGAGAGAAAATGCAAAAATTATTTGCGCACCTATAACAGAACTAATCCCGACACGCTCGGGATTTTTTTATGAGAAAAATTCAATTCCTTATCATCACAAAATTACTTGGGCTTTATCTCAATGCATTGAGCTATGTCGATTTGGAAAAGGCAAAAAGCAAGGCTTACCAACTTTTCAGCCAACCCAGAAAAGGTAGAATCAAAAAAGAAGCATTGCCAAAAACATTGGAGAACCTAACCTATGAAACCTTTGAATACCAAACTGAAAAGTTCCAAACCTACATTTGGCCTGGTAATGACGATATAATCCTGTTAGTTCACGGCTGGGAAAGTAATGCTTCGCGATGGAAAAAATTATTGCAGTATATAAAACCTTTAGGTAAAACCATTATTGCAATCGATGGACCAGCGCACGGATTGAGCGACGGCAAAGAATTCAATGCCCCAAAATACGCCGAATACCTCAATGTATTAATTCAAAAATACCAACCCAAAACTGTCATTGGTCATTCTATAGGTGGCGCTGCTATTGCTTTTTATCTGAACAAATACAAAAATACTAGCATCGATAAAGTAATTCTACTTGGCGCACCTTCGGATTTTAAAATTTTGAGTGATAATTTTGTAACGCTTTTAAGTTTAAACAAAAAAATAAAAAGACAATTAGAGGATTATTATCTTCAAAAATTTAACATTCACATTGATGCCTTTTCGGGCCATAAATTTGCTGAAAACTTTACTCAAAAAGCTTTCATCGCTCATGATACTGAAGATAAAGTCGTGCTAATAGACGAAGGCAGAAAGTATTCCAAAACTTGGAAAAATGCCATTTATATCGAAACAATTGGCTTGGGACACAGCATGCACGACGCCAATTTATATCAAAAAATTGCAACTTTTATTCAATTGAAGTAGCGGAAATTCCCATTATTCAGTACCCATTTTCCCGCTGTCCGCGCTACACGGTAGCTTGCTCCCATCGGGGCTAGCGAGAACGTTTATAGTTATCAGGATGTTAGTGTTTTTTTAAAGACACATTTTTCATTCATAAAAGTTAAATTTCTGAAAATCAATAATCAGAATAAACCAATGTAGCGTTCCTTATATTTTTTTCCCATTTCTTCAAAAAAAATACATAGCAACAACAAAAATTTCCTATTTTTAACAAAATCATTACTAATTACTTTTACTAATTATTCCTAATCATGAAAATAGATAAGATTCAAGCACTTCGCGGTCCAAATATTTGGAGTGTTCAACGTAAGAAATTAATCCAAATGCGTTTGGATTTGGAAGAAATGGAACAATTTCCCACTAATAAAATTGATGGGTTTCGTGAAAGAATAGAAGCTATGTTTCCCACAATGATTGAACACCGTTGTTCTGAAGGTACTCGTGGTGGTTTCTTTCACCGCATTGAACGCGGAACTTGGATGGGACACGTAATTGAACACATCGCTTTAGAAATACAAACCTTGGCCGGAATGGAAACTGGTTTTGGTAGAACCCGCGAAACCAAAACTCCAGGTGTTTATAATGTAGTTTTTAGTTACACTGAAGAAAATGTAGGAATGTTTGCTGCCGAAAGTTCAGTTGCCATTGCCGAAGCATTGATTGCAGGAACAACTTATGATTTGGAAGCCGACATTCAAAAAATGCGTGAAATTAGAGAACGCGTTCGCCTTGGACCATCAACAGGAAGCATTGTGGAAGAAGCTGTAGCGAGAGATATTCCCTGGATTCGTTTGGGAACAAATTCATTAGTACAATTAGGTTACGGTATTAATCAAATGCGCTTTCAGGCTACAATTACTTGTAAAACGAGTAGCATTGCTGTTGATATCGCCTGCAACAAAGAGCAAACAAAGAAAATGCTCGATGCCGCTTCCATTCCAGTTGCGAATGGTGGAATATGCGTTAATGAAGAAGATTTGGACGAAGTAATCCAGAAAATTGGGTATCCAATTGTACTAAAACCATTAGACGGAAATCATGGAAAAGGCGCGTCAATTAATGTAAAAACAAGAGAAGAAGCCGTTCAAGGCTTAGCGTATGCGAAACAATACAGCCATAGAATTATAGTTGAAAAATTCATTACAGGATATGATTTCAGAGTTCTAATAATCGACAACAAATTGGTTGCTGCTGCGAAACGCGAACCGGCACACGTAAAAGGGGACGGAATCCAAACAATACAACAGTTAATTGAAGAAACCAACAGAGATCCGCTTCGTGGTTACGGGCACGAAAATGTGTTAACTCAAATTGATGTAGACAGAGACACGACCGATTTATTAGAAAAATTAAATTACACTTTAGAAACCGTACCAAACAAAGGCGAAGTGGTGTATTTAAAATCAACAGCGAACCTTAGCACTGGAGGAACTTCTATTGATGTAACGGATATGATGCACCCTGAAAATATTTTTCTTTGCGAAAGAATTTCTCGCGTAATAGGACTTGATATTTGTGGTGTTGATATTATGGCAGAAAATCTAACACAACCTCTAAAAGAAAATGGCGGTTGTATTTTGGAAGTGAATGCTGCACCAGGTTTCCGTATGCACTTAGCACCTTCTGAAGGATTGCCTAGAAACGTTGCTGCTCCCGTTATTGATATGCTTTATCCTCCGGGAAAACCAAGTCGTATTCCGATTATTGCAATTACTGGAACCAATGGAAAAACAACTACTACCCGATTAATGGCTCACATTGTAAAAAACAACGGCTATAAAGTAGGTTTCACCACATCAGACGGAATTTATGTTCAAAACCACATGATGGAAAAAGGCGATACTACTGGACCTATTTCTGCCGAATATATTTTAAAAGATCCAACAGTGGAATTCGCAGTATTAGAAACCGCTCGTGGCGGAATTCTTCGTTCTGGTTTAGGTTTCAGTCGTTGTGATATCGGAATAATTACGAATATTCAGGAAGACCATTTAGGATTGAGTGACATTCATACCTTAGATGATTTGGCTCGAGTAAAAAGTACGGTTGTTAAAAGTATCAAAAAAGATGGCTGGGCAATTTTGAATGCTGAAGATGAACAATGTCTGAAAATAGGAAAAGATTTAAGTTGTAATGTAGCCTACTTTTCATTAGACGAAAATAATCCAACGGTAAAACAATTTTCTAAAGAAGGAAAAATTGTGGCGGTTTATGAAAATGGATTCATTACCATTAAAAAAGGAGAATGGAAAATGAGAGTGGAACGTGCTACTCATGTTCCGTTAACAATGGGTGGAAAAGCACGATTCATGATTTCCAATGTACTTGCGGCAACTTTGGCTGCATATTTACAAGGTTTCAAAACCGACGACATCAGTTTATCATTGCAAACTTTTATTCCTAGTGCAGCTCAAACTCCTGGGCGTATGAATATTTTTGAGTTTAAAAAATTCAAAGTGCTTATAGATTTTGCACATAATGCCTCAGGATATCGCGGTGTTGAAGAATATTTAAGTTCCGTAGATGCCACGAAAAAAATCGGAATCATTGCCGGTGTTGGAGATCGACGTGATGAAGATATTAAAGAATGTGCAACAATTGCCGCCCGAATGTTCGATCATATTATAATCCGCCAGGAGAAATACTTACGTGGAAGAACAGAAGAAGAAATCATCGGCTTGATTATGGAAGGTATTGCGGACAGTGGCAGAGATGTTACTCACGAAATTATACCTAAGGAAGTGGAAGCCATTAAACACGCGATAAACAATGCGCAAGAAGGAAGTTTTATCACAGCTTTAAGCGATGTAGTCACCAATGCCATCAATATTGTTCAGGAGTATTTGGACAAAGAAAGTGAAGAATCTTAATAAATTATAAATACTAAAAAGTCCCAATACTACTAAGTTTTGGGACTTTTAATTTCAAAATAAATGATCCAAAAACTCAACTTACTCTTAGACCAATTAGAATCTCACTTAGAAGATTTTGAGGAAACAAATCCAATAGTTTCTACTGCTACAATTGGTTGGCAAATTGATCATTCGTTTTTGGTTATCAATGAAGTGGTAATTCATATTAAAAAATCCAATCCAAAAGAATACAAATGGAAGTTTAATAAAAATCGTTTTCTGGTACAAACACTTCTTAGAAAAATTCCGAGAGGAAAAGTCAGAGCGCCTAAAGGTGTTCAATCTTTCGAAGAAATCACATTGGAATATTTAAGAAGACAATTGGAAATTACACGAAATAATATAGCAGAGCTAGAAACCCTTGAAGCAAAAAACTACTTTGTACATCCGTTTATGGGCTATTTAAATCTAAAAACTACCGTTGATTTTTTAGAATTACACACCAAACACCATCTCAAGATTATCGAAGATATTTTAAGAATTTCTTGATTACGTTTTCTGAGGTTTCTTTCTCGCAGCCGGAAACAATACATTATTCAAAATCAATCGGAATCCTGGAGAGTTTGGATGCAAATCTAAAACCGTTGGCTCATCACCTACTCTATGTTGATAATCTTCTGGATCGTGTCCGCCATAAAAAGTAAAGAAGCCTTTTCCTTTTTGACCATGAATGTACCGCGCTTCGTCGTTGAGTTCATTTTTTCCTAAAATCAACACATTGGATTTTATAAGTTCACTATCAAAAGCGGTGGTTTGTCCCATAAACCCTTTTACTAATTGCGTATGATTTTGACACAACATCGTTGGAATCACATCCCATTTTGCTGAGAATTCCATTAAAGTGAAGTAATCTTTTTCAAACGGAATACGTCGTTTTTCAGTCATATCAATATCTGAAAATTCATAATGTTCAGGCTTTCTATCCAAAATAAAATTTTTGAAAGCAAAAGTTCTGGTGTAATCAACTTTGGATTGATAATTTGCTTCGCTATCATCGCCATCAAACATGGGTTCGCAAATATCAATGCCTTCCGCAGACAATGCTATATCAAAACTATCCGTCGCTGAGCACATGGCAAACATAAATCCACCGCCAATTACGAAATCTTTTATCTTTTTGGCTACAGCCAATTTATCCTGTGAAACTTTAGCATATCCTAATTTGGCCGCCAAAGCTTCCGCATCTTTCTTCTGATCGATATACCAAGGCGCATTTCTATAAGCTCCGTAAAACTTTCCGTATTGGCCTGTAAAATCTTCATGATGCAAATGCAACCAATCGTATAAAAGCAATTGATCGCTCAAAACTTCTTCATCATACACAACCTTAAACGGAATTTCAGCATAAGTCAAAACCATAGTTACGGCATCATCCCAAGGTTGTTTTCCTGGTGGCGAATAGACGGCAATTTTTGGAGCTTTTTCTAAAACTACGGTTTCCATATTTTGGGACGGACTCGAAATGTCATTCAAAATAGATTGCGTTTCAGCATCCGACAGAACTTCAAAACTTACGCCTCTAATTTGGCATTCTTTTCGAATTTCAGGAATATCAGGAAGCAGGAAAGAACCACCGCGATAATTTAACAACCAACTCGCTTTGTATTGTTTGTCTAATGCCCAATAGGTAATTCCGTAAGCTTTAAGATGATTTTTTTGCGTAGTTTCATCCATCGGCAGCAATATAAAATTTGCCTTAACCGAGAAGGAAATCAATAAAATAAAAATATAGAGAGACTTTTTGAAAAGCATTTTTGAAAATTATTTATCCCAAAGATACTAGATTTACTGTGAAGATAATCATAAAAAAATCCCGAATGCTCGGGATTGTGTTTTTAGAAAGGAACGTCGCTATCATCGTCATTGGAATTGATATTGCTTCCAAAAGCATCATTAGCAGATGGTAGATTTTTAGTCATAAACGGATTGTCATCGTGATTCATTTTGGAAGGCAAATCGTCGAAACTACTCCCGTATTCTTCGAGATTATCAAACTTACCCAGATTTCCGATAAATTTCAAACGCACACTTTCAAGAGAACCATTTCTGTGTTTTGCAATGATAAATTCGGCTTGACCGGCTGTGGGCGATTGCTCTTCATCATCCCATTCATCAATTTTATAATATTCCGGACGGTAAATAAACGACACAATATCGGCATCTTGCTCAATCGCTCCCGATTCACGAAGGTCAGAAAGCAAAGGTCTTTTGCTGGAGCCTCGCGTTTCAACAGCACGTGATAATTGAGAAAGTGCTATTACTGGTACTTCCAATTCTTTGGCTAATGCCTTTAGATTTCGTGAAATTGTTGAGATTTCTTGTTCACGATTTCCCACACCTTTTCCATTGCTTCCACCAGCCGTCATTAATTGAAGGTAATCTACAATAATCATTTTGATGCCGTGTTGTGAAGACAATCGGCGGGCTTTGGCTCTTAAGTCAAAAATCGAAAGTGATGGCGTATCGTCAATATATAAAGGTGCTTTTTCCAAATCTTTAACTTTGGTAGAAAGCTGTTCCCATTCGTGTTTTTCTAATTTTCCTGTTCGAAGTTTTTCAGAAGAAAGACCAGTTTCCGAAGAGATCAAACGTGTAATCAACTGAACTGATGACATCTCAAGAGAGAAAAGAGCCACTGGATGTCCAAAATCAATAGCAATATTTCGTGCCATCGAAAGAACAAAGGCCGTTTTTCCCATACCTGGACGAGCCGCAATAATAATCAAATCAGAAGGTTGCCATCCTGAAGTTACTTTGTCTAGTTTTGCAAATCCAGTAGCGATTCCGCTCAAACCTTCTTTGTTCGCAATTTCCTCAATTCGTTTTTTAGCTTGGATCACTAAACTTTGAGCTGTTTCAGAGCTACGTTTGATATTTCCCTGAGTTACTTCATATAATTTTGATTCGGCTTTGTCCAATAAATCAAATACATCGGTACTTTCATCGTAAGATTCTTCAATGATTTCGGAAGAGATTTTAATTAAACTTCTCTGAATGTATTTCTGAAGTATAATTCTAGAATGAAACTCGATGTGAGCCGAGGAAGAAATCTTTTGTGTGAGCTGAATAAGGTAAAAATCACCTCCAGCTAATTCCAATTTTCCGCTCTTTTTTAACTGGGCTGAAACTGTTAATAAGTCAATAGGTTGAGAATCGGTGAATAACTGAAAAATAGCTTCAAAAATATGCTTGTGTCCTTCTTTATAAAAAGCATCGGGCTGTAAAATATCGATTACCTCGTCAACTCCTTTTTTATCAATCATCATGGCACCAAGCACTGCTTCCTCAAGCTCGAGTACTTGCGGCGGTAGCTTGCCCTTTTCTAGATTTATGATCGTAGTTTTATCAACTCGTATAGGGTTAATATTTTTGAGATTTTCCATGAAGCGAAAGTAACTATTTTGATATGAATATTAGCGCTGAGTTATGCAAAACTATTGTTTATAAGTTTCTTTTTTTTGTTAATAACCAAAAAAAAATCCGAAACCATAGGGCTTCGGATTTAAAGTGTTTTTATACGAAATTACTCTTTATATTCGCCCATTTTACTGTATTTGTCCATCCTTTGAGCGATAAGTTTCTCTGTTGATAAATCTTTTAGTTCTTTATAAGCTTTCAAAATATATTGTTCAACCGTTTTGAATGCAGTTTCTTTGTCGTAATGTGCTCCACCAAGAGGTTCTGGGATAATTTCATCAACCAATTTCATTTTTTTCATGTCGGTTGAAGTCAGTTTTAGAGCTTCAGCCGCTTGTTCCTTGTACTCCCAACTTTTCCATAAAATTGACGAACACGATTCTGGTGAAATTACCGAATACCACGTGTTTTCCATCATTAAAACTCGGTCACCCACTCCAATTCCTAAAGCGCCACCAGATGCACCTTCACCAATGATAACAGTGATGATTGGCACTTTTAGGCGAACCATTTCGATAATATTTCTTGCTATTGCTTCGCCTTGTCCGCGCTCTTCAGCTTCTAATCCTGGAAAAGCTCCTGGAGTGTCAATTAAAGTGATTACGGGAATGTTGAATTTCTCCGCCATTTTCATCAAACGTAAAGCTTTGCGGTAGCCTTCTGGACTTGCCATACCAAAATTTCGCAACTGTCGCATTTTGGTATTAATTCCTTTTTGCTGTCCAATCAGCATGAACGACTGACCATTTATTTGACCCAAACCACCGACCATCGCTTTGTCATCTTTGAAATTTCTGTCTCCAAAAAGCTCTAAAAAAGTTCCTTTAGTTAAGTTGGCAATATGTTCTAAAGTATAAGGTCTGTTTGGATGTCTTGACAATTGCACACGCTGCCATGCTGTAAGATTCTTATAGATTTGTTTTTTAGTTTCTTCTAATTTCTTTTCGATTTGTTTGCAGGTATCCGTAACATCTACATTAGATTCGGTACCAATTATTTGGCATTTATCGAGTTGATCTTCTAATTCTTTAATGGGAAGTTCAAAATCTAAATATTCCATAAGGTAGTTTTTTTAATAAACGAATAGCAAAGATAAAATTTTAAATGGTGAAAAAAAGCACTTTTTACGGATTAGTTGTAAACATCTTTAGCTCAATTTTTTACGAGATTTTATTATGGCATTTAGCAAAACAGTCATTAAAATAATCAAGGCTCCAACATAAAACTCAAAGCTCATTTTTTCTTTTTCTTCAAAAATTAAAACGGCTAAAATAATCCCATAAATAGGTTCGAGGTTGATCGTAAGCATCACAGTATAAGGACTCAAGAATTTCATAACGGCTGTTGAAGCAATAAAGGCGTACGCGGTACAAAATGAACTTAAAATCATTAGATACATAAAATCTTTTGAAGAAAGCATGAAAAACTCTGCAGAAAAACTATGAGTAGCTAACAAAAAAATAGTAAAGAATACTACTCCACCACTTAGTTCGTAAAATGAAATCACGGTTGCATCATGGGTTTGAACATATTTACTATTGATAACCGCAAACAATGCTGAAAGAAAGGCAGAGGTGAGCGCCGTCACCATTCCCCAAAAATAATTAACTTCCACATTAAAAATAATATAAAGTCCCGCGACAACAATCAATCCGAAGAAAACTTCATAATAGACTATCTTTTTTCCATACAGAATGGGTTCTAGTACCGAAGCAAAAAATGCACCTGTAGAGAGACAGGCCAGCGTTATAGAAACATTAGATATTTTTATAGCTCTGAAGAAAGTAAACCAATGCAAAGCGATTATAAGTCCGGCAAAAGTAAATTGTAATAGCGCTTTTTTACTGATTCTTATCGGAATTTTTTTGAAATAAATATAAATTCCAATAAAACCTACTGCGAAAAGCATTCGGAACCAAACTAATGGCAAGGCATCAAGTGAAATCAGCGCTCCTAAAATGGCTGTAAATCCCCAAATAAATACAATAAAATGGAGATGCAAATAACTTTTGATTCTATCGTTTGGCATTTCGAAGGAGATAAACCGCTAAAATTCCGAAGACAATATTTGGAGTCCATACTGCTAATAAAGGTGGAGCTGAGGACTTTTCGGCCATAACTCCAAAAACCTTATCGAGAAAAACAAAGGCAAACGCGAGTATAATTCCGATAGCGAGATTGCTTCCCATTCCGCCACGTCGTTTCATTGACGAGACCGCTACTGCAATAATAGTGAGAATAAAGGCCGAAGCTGGAATACTGTATTTTTTATAAAGAACTACCAAGTACACATTTATATTGGAAGATCCTCGGGCCTTTTCTTTTTCAATAAACTTCGTCAATTCATTTAATGGCAAAGTTTCGGCAATGTAAACTACCGGCGTTAAATCTTCTATATCAAATTTGAAAATGGTATCTTTTTTTTCACCCGTTTCGATGATATCGCTAAAAGCACCAACTTTTCTTTTAGTATAATTGAATAACGTATAATTCTTTTCTTTTGGATTCCATTTAATTCTGCTTGCAATCAACTTATATTTCAGTTTATCGCCTTCGAATTTCTCCATCGAAAAATGGAATGCCATTTTGGAAACTTCCTGATAGTTACTTACAAAAATATATTCGTCATTGCTCACTTGTCTAAAAACATTGGAATCATCGCGCAAGCCTTGAAGACCATCAGTTGTTAAATAAGTATATCTAAAACTTTTAAATCCTGCACTAGCATTTGGGACTAAAAAAACAGTCATTATCAAAGCAAAAAGGGATACAATTGAAGCTCCAATAATATAAGGTCGTAAAAATCTTGAGAAGGAAATCCCTGAACTTAGTAAAGCAATAATTTCGGTATTGTTAGCCAACTTAGAAGTAAACCAGATTACAGAAAGGAATAAAAATATAGGAAACAATAAATTGGCAAAATAGATGGTGAAATCAAGATAGTACCTAGCAATAGCGAGAAAAGGCACTTGATTTTCAATCATTTTATTGACTTTCTCCGATACGTCAATCACTATTCCTATGGGAATAAACATTAGTAACATTACCGAAAATGTTCCTAAATAGCGTTTGAGTATGTATTTGTCAATTATTTTTAGCATCTTGTAGTGTTTGGTTGTTACTGCGGCCATTTGATTAGAAAATCCGCGAATAACCTATAATCGTTGGCTCATATTCTTCACCATCATGTCTTTCCATGTTCTGAAATCTCCGGCTAAGATATGTTTTCTTGCCTCACGAACCAACCACATATAGAAACCTAAATTGTGAATTGTGGCAATTTGTTTTCCCAAATATTCATTAGCTGCAAACAAGTGACGTAAATAAGCTTTCGTATATTCGGTATCGACAAAAGTGTAGCCCATTTCATCAACAGGAGAAAAATCGTCTTCCCATTTTTTGTTTTTGATGTTTATGGTTCCGTTTGCAGTAAATAGCATTCCGTTACGAGCGTTTCGGGTTGGCATTACACAATCGAACATATCAATTCCTAATGCAATATTTTCTAAAATGTTAATTGGAGTTCCAACACCCATCAAATAACGGGGTTTGTCTTCTGGAAGAATTTCGCAGACAATTTCTGTCATAGCATACATTTCCTCGGCTGGTTCACCTACGGAAAGTCCACCTATGGCATTTCCTTGTTGTCCTGAATTTGCAATATATTCGGCAGATTGCTGACGTAAATCTTTATAAGTACTTCCTTGAACTATCGGAAAAAATGTTTGTTCGTAACCGTATTTAAAAGGCAAGGTTTCTAAATGATTGATGCATCGGTCTAACCAACGGTGTGTCATTTTCATAGAGCGTTGTGCATAACGGTAATCGCAAGGATATGGCGTGCATTCGTCAAACGCCATGATGATATCGGCACCAATAGTACGCTGGATTTCCATCACATTTTCGGGTGTAAAAAAATGCATTGAACCGTCGATGTGTGATTTAAATTTTACACCTTCTTCCTTAATTTTTCTATTTGCCGAAAGTGAATACACTTGATACCCTCCAGAATCGGTCAATATATTTCTGTCCCAATTCATAAATTTATGTAAACCACCCGCTTTTTCAAGGATTTCAGTTTGTGGTCTGAGGTATAGGTGATAGGTATTCCCAAGTATAATATCGGGATTAATCTCTTCTTTCAATTCGCGTTGGTGCACCCCTTTAACCGATGCAACAGTACCAACAGGCATAAATATGGGAGTTTCAATCACGCCATGGTCGGTTGTGATACTTCCGGCACGCGCTTTTGAATTTGGATCTTTTTGTATTAATTCAAATTTCATTTTCTTCTTTTAGTTCCCAATACTTTGGGATGGCAAAGATAAAAGAATTGTCAAATGTGAATTGGTAAATATGAATTTATTTAACATAAAGAATTATCGTAAATAAGATGAATTTATAAGCCTTCAAATTGTATTACCCAGTGGCTTTTTGCTTAGGATGGATTGCGCTCATCACTTTGTCAATATTCTGCTTAAATTCTTGAAAATTATGTCTTTTTACTAAGCAGGATACTCCCATAGCTGCACAATACTGAAGTAATTTTTTGGGATACGCGCCAGATACCATTACAACAGGAATATCTTTCATATCATCTGACTTTTTAATTATTTCCAAAATTTCTTCACCGTTTAGCACAGGCATGTGAATATCTAAAAAGATAACATCAGGCTTTTCCGGTTGAATATCCAGAACCAATAACATTTTTCTTCCATCAGTAAACACTTTTACGAAATGTCCTAACTCTTCAGCTATTTCTTTAAAAAAATCTAAGTCGTCATGGTCATCGTCCAAATAATAAATTGTTTTAGCCTTTTTCATAGTAGTAGATTTAGATCTGCAATTTAACTAATGTAGAAGCTGAATGAATTACAAGATTTCCTACCTTAATTATATAATTTCAATTCATTTACCAAACAAACCTTCAATTTTATAAACTAAAATTAACTTGGAATTTTATATTACTAATACCTTTATAACTAATTTATAAAAACTTTTGCGGCGTGCAAAAAATAGAATTACTTTTGAACACATTTAATTTTAACTACAAAAAATGTCTAACACACAACAATTACAAGATTTTTCTACACAAGTTCGAAGAGATATTCTTCGAATGGTGCATGCTGTGAACTCAGGGCATCCTGGCGGTTCATTGGGTTGTACCGAATTTTTAACCGTGCTTTACCAACAGCTGATGGACAGAAAGCCTGGATTTGACATGGATGGAATTGGCGAAGATCTTTTCTTCCTTTCTAACGGTCACATTTCACCTGTTTTCTACAGCGTTTTGGCTAGAAGTGGTTATTTTCCGGTAGCAGAATTAGCTACATTTAGAAAATTAAACACGCGTTTGCAAGGACATCCAACAACGCATGAAGGTTTGCCAGGAGTACGAATTGCTTCGGGTTCATTAGGGCAAGGAATGTCAGTTGCCATTGGAGCTGCTCAGGCTAAAAAGCTGAATGGTGACACCCATTTAATTTACTCGTTGCATGGTGATGGCGAATTACAAGAAGGTCAAAATTGGGAAGCGATAATGTACGCGTCTGCCAAAAAAGTGGACAATTTAATTTCGACCATCGACCTGAACGGAAAACAGATTGATGGTTCTACTGATGAAGTTTTACCAATGGGAAGCATTCGCGCCAAATTTGAAGCTTTCGATTGGGATGTTTTAGAAATCCAAAAAGGAAATGATGTTGAGGCCATAATTGCTGGAATGAACGAGGCTAAATCCAGAACGGGAAAAGGAAAACCCGTTTGTGTTTTACTACATACCGAAATGGGGAACGGTGTTGATTTTATGATGCACACTCATGCGTGGCATGGCAAAGCTCCAAATGATGAACAATTGACCAATGCATTGGAGCAGAATCCTGCAACTTTGGGAGATTATTAATCATTGAAAAAGATTTTATCAATAGTAGTTCTTTTTATTTGTCAAAATCTATTCTGTCAAGAATATACTTTTGATTACTATTATGAATTTGACAACAATAATACTGTTGCCGTTATGATAAATTCAAATGATGATAATTATTATTTTACATGCAGAAGAGATAACGAAGCTATTTGGGGTTATTTGTATGACAATAAAAGAATGGTAAGACATAATTTTGAAGTGCTAAATTTTGAAAACTCATTACAGTTTAACTATTTATCTTCAAACAAAATTAAGCTTTCTGATTATTCCTACTTTGAAAAAAACATGCAATATGATGCTATTACAGAAGATATTGATTCAATTAAAACCAAAGCTATTGTAACAAAAAATCAAGTAAATAAGAAAGGAAAAAAGAAGTTTAGAGGAAAAATTGAATTAGAGTATGATAATGATGGAGGTTTATTTCCCGCAAAATTATTAGTCTATTTTGGACACCATTTCTTGGATCATAGAGAACTTTCATTTATTGAAAACAAATTACCGACAAAAGTTACTTTCGATTATAACAACGGAATTATTGATATAATTAAATTAAAGAAAAAATTAAAAATAAATACCTCACTTATAATTAGTGCGGAACAAATAGTATACAAAATATGAAAAAATATACAAATACAGGAAGTAAAGATACCCGTTCAGGTTTTGGTGGAGGAATGACCGAATTGGGACAAAAAAATGAAAATGTCGTGGCGCTTTGTGCTGATTTAATTGGTTCGTTAAAGTTTGATGATTTCAAGAAAAATCATCCAGAACGTTTTTTCCAGATTGGAATTGCCGAAGCAAATATGATCGGAATTGCTGCGGGATTAACTATTGGCGGTAAAATTCCGTTTACAGGAACATTTGCTAACTTTTCTACGGGAAGAGTTTATGATCAAATTCGTCAATCGGTGGCTTATTCAGATAAAAATGTGAAGATTTGTGCTTCTCATGCTGGATTAACTTTAGGTGAAGATGGAGCAACACACCAAATTCTGGAAGATATCGGTTTGATGAAAATGTTGCCTGGAATGACTGTGATCAACACTTGCGATTACAATCAAACTAAAGCGGCAACTTTGGCTTTAGCGGATCATCATGGTCCAGCTTACTTGCGTTTTGGGCGCCCGGTTGTACCAAATTTTACTCCAGCTGACGAGCCTTTCGTAATTGGAAAAGCAATTATGTTAAGCGAAGGAACTGATGTTACTATCATTGCTACCGGACATTTAGTTTGGGAAGCGCTGATTGCTGCAGAAGCATTAGAAGCAAAAGGAATTTCGGCAGAAGTTATCAATATTCACACGATTAAACCTTTGGATGACGAAGCTATTTTGAAATCGGTTGCAAAAACAGGTTGCGTAGTTACGGCAGAAGAGCATAATTTCCTTGGCGGATTAGGAGAAAGCGTCTCACGAGTATTGGCATTAAACAATCCGAAACCACAAGAATTTGTTGCTGTCAACGATAGTTTTGGCGAAAGTGGCACTCCAGAACAATTGATGGAAAAATACAAATTAAATAACCAAGCGATTGTTGAAGCTGTAGAAAGAGTAATTAAGAGAAAATAATACTCAATTTAGTATCAAAAAAAAATCCCGTTCAGTCTAGATTGAACGGGATTTTATTATTTTGTTGCTTACAGCTTAATGGCATGATGGATCTAAATGCTTCTTCTTTCCATTTCCTGTTCCTCCACAAGTTGGAATGGTAGCAAAAGGATAAGCAATGCCAGTTATAGGATCCTTAATTTCACTTGCTGTTGTAAAGAAATCGTTATCGTCATCTACATCAAGAAAATTTGGAATACCATCACCATCTGTATCATCAGGGTTTAAAACTCCTGTAGGCAACGTTACTACATATCCATCAGGAGTACTAGGATTATCAATGCTTCCAATATCTTCCAAATAAGAATCAATACCATCTCCATCATTATCTACTCTTTGGATTTCATATAATTTGAAGTTAAATATAAGTGGCGAATAAGCTGGAATACCGCTTCTTGCAAGTCCAAAATAGGCTAAACCAGAAGGAATAAACATTACTCCTGCTCCAAAATTATCATAAGAAACTGTTCCATCAAGATTTCCTGTGTAAGTTCCTGTTTTAAATTGCGGGAATATCTCACTCCAACCTCTAATTACTGAAGTCAAAGTGAAAAAAGTTTCCGGATTAATGGATTCTTCAAATTCAAATCCTTTTATTGTAGTAACATCTGCGCTTGCAACCGTTTCTACACTAGGGAAAATATATTCTCCTCTATATGAAGTTAACACACGATCAACATTACACGGCGATTTACTTGTAGTACCTGAACCTTCTCTTAGTTTCAAATAGTATAATTTATAAGTAATATCAGCATTATCTTGTTTAACTGTAACTAATCGTGTTTGAATAGGATATGTTGTTTGATTCCAAATTGAAGTTTGTGTTCCTGGATCGGTAATTAAAGTGTAGGTAACATCCATATCTTCAGTATTCCCCGGGCTATTGGCAACAGTCATATAATGTGTTTGCATAAAAGTTTCAATATTCGCTAAATCTGTGGCATATTGTGCAGCATATTCGCGTAAGGGTTCTACGGTGCTTTTGTCTTTTGTGCAAGAAGTGATTGAAATTCCTAAAATAAAAAGTAGTACAATTTTCAAAAAGTTATTCATTTTTGTTTGAATTTTAAGCGCGCAAGATACAATATTGATTTATTTTTGTAAACAATTTAACGTTGATTTTGGAAAAAAAATGAGAGTAGATAAATTTTTATGGTGTGTTCGATATTACAAAACTAGAAACATGGTAACTGAAGCTTGCAAAAAAAATCATATTACCGTTAACGGTCAGGTTGCGAAGCCATCCAAAGAGGTTTTTGCAACGGATAAAGTTACTTTTAGAAAAGATCAGATTATTTATCAAATTACCGTTTTAGATATTCCGCAAAATCGAGTAGGTGCTAAATTAGTTGACATCTATAGAAAAGATGATACGCCGCCAGAGACTTTTGCACATTTAGAATTACTCAAATTATCTAAAGAACATTACAGAAAGACAGGAACAGGTCGACCTACAAAAAAAGACAGAAGAGATTTGGACGATCTTGAATTAAATACAGATTCGGAATAAAAACAAAAAGCCCTCGATTTCTCGAGGGCTCTTTCTTTTATTAAAAATCAGTGTCTTATCTCTTAACCACTCGAACCGTCTCAACGCTATCTTCTTGTGATACAACTACGTTGTAAACACCACTCGGATAACGATCTCCAATGGTTGTTGTTTCTAAGTCTAATACACGAACCTCTCTTTGTTCAATCAATCTTCCAACCATATCGTAAACCTTCATTGTAACAACTGATTCGCTTGACGTTTTAACATCAACCATAAAGTTATTTGCAAATGGATTTGGATAAGCGGTAGCTTTGAACTCCGGTTTAATTGTTCTTGGCGCTGCAGCGGTGAACAAATCACAAGGTGTATCATAATCTCCAAACACACCGTTCAATTTAATAGCTACAGAAACATTATAGTTTTTCCCTGGAC
>NZ_JAQSDH010000034.1 GCF_029945805.1 Flavobacterium sp. | reverse complement strand
TCATGTTTTTCCATAAGGATACTTTTTTGTGTATCGCTATTTCAGGACAAGACAATTAATTAAATTGAAAAAACTCTTAAAATTATTTAAGAGTTTTTTTTATAATAAAAATCTAAAGCTATTTCTACCCCAACCAATCCTTAAAATCATTCACTCGTTCTCGAGCGACGATAATCTCATCGTCTTTGTAGGTTGGAAGAATAACTTTTAATCTGGAATTGCTATGAATTTGGATTTCTTTAATGCCTTTCATCGGCACAATAAATTTGCGGGAAACGCGGTAAAAATCTTTTGGATCAAGCTCGGTTTCAAGTTGTTCGAGCGTGTTGTCTAAAAGGTAATCGCGGTTATCAAAAGTGTGTAGATAAGTTCCTTTGTTTTCGCTGTAAAAACATTCTACTTCTTCAATGGATATCATCTTTAATTGTTGTCCCATTTTTATGGTAAAACGTTTTTTATAGCTTTTATCAGCAGGGTTTACCAGCATTTTTTTTATCATTTCAAAGTCTAAAGTAGCAATAGAACTTTTTTGAAATTGAGTATTAAATTTTGAAATTGCTATTGATAAATCCTCTTCATCAATTGGTTTCAGTAGATAATCAATGCTATTTAACTTGAACGCACGTAAGGCATATTCGTCGTAAGCTGTCGTGAAAATCACAGCGCTCTTGATTGTTATCGTTTCAAATATTTCAAATGATAAACCATCAGACAATTGAATATCTAGAAAAATTAAATCGGGATGTGCATTCGAATTGAACCAATTGATAGATTCTTCCACAGAATGCAAAAGTGTATTCACTTGTAAACCTAGCTTTTCCACTTTCCGTTGAAGCAATCGTGCTGCGGGTTTTTCGTCTTCTATTATAATGATGTTCATGTGGTTTTTTGTGGATTTGGTTATTCGGTAATTATTTTAACTGACTTTTGAATTGCGTACTTTCTTGACCAATAAAAAATTAGTGGCGTTAGGATTACTGTGGGCATCAGCCATGCGACAATTGATGGAAGATACGTATTATTCACAACCAAAAAAGCGGTTAAAGCTGCAATATACGCACCAATCATGCGTTGAATATGAAGTAGCAACCAATAATTTTTGAACTTGATTTTACCTCGATACAACGCAATATCTTTTCGTGCCATCAATAAGCTTATCATGCCAAAAACTAATAATACGATTCCGAAATTGTTGTGGCTTATCATCAATAAAACTCCATAAATAATAAAGAATAACGCGAATAAGATCATGGTTGAAGTAAGGATCCAGTCGATACTCTTTGGTTTCTGACCTTTGTCTAATTTCTTTAAGGATAAAAAACGTTGTCCGGTTGCTGTTAGATAAAAAGAAAAAACTGCAATGATTAGCAAGAATATATTGTGATGCATGATCGACATTATAAAACCCGCAATGGCATTGAGTATCATTCCGTAGAAGAAGAATTTCCCAACTAAAACATGTTGCTTATCGCCTTTTTTACGAATAATATTAATCGTTCCGGTAAAAAGTCCAATGCTTCCGGCGATGATGTGGATGCTGAGTACCATTTTGAATAATGTGTCCATTTGGTGATTTGATGATTTGGTTATTTGGAAAACTGCATTACTCCCACTTATTCTGTTTTTCTTTTTCCATTAATTGTTTAATCTTTCTTTGTTCCCAATCTTTTCCTAACATAAGTACGGGTAGAAAAACAGAAAGTCCGTGAGCAATTAAACCAATTCCCCAAAAGAAAAGAGTATTAAGATTTTGCCATCTCCAAAAGTTTTCACCTACATCCAGATTTTGATATTTGACGATAAGAAGACTAGCATTAATTACAATATAAACCAGTAAATGCGTGTAGAATCCTTTGATTTTTTTGACGCGTTTTAGTGCTTCTTTGTATTTTATTTCGTCTAAAGTTAGATTGCTATTATTCATATTTGTTTTGTTTTTCTTTATCCATAAATTCTTTAATCTTTCTGTTTTCCCAATCTTTTCCTAGGAATGGCGCATGGTTAAACACTTTTAATCCGTGAAACAACAATCCGGTTCCCCAACCCAACATGGGCCAAAAGAACCATAAATATCTCGGTGAATATTTTAAATTAATTACTACTAAAAAGAACATTACAAAAGCAAATGAAACTAAATGACCGTAAAATCCTTTGATATTTTCGACTTGTTTTTGAGCGCGCTGGTATCTATCAAAATCGTTGCTATTTGTTTCCATGGCTAATTCCATTTATTTTGTTTGTCTTTGTTTAAAATTTCATTGATTTTCTTTTCTTCCCAAGATTTTCCGTAGCCGAAAGTTTCAATTGCATGAAAAGTGACTCCCATTCCCCATCCAAACATTGGGAACCAAAACCATTGAAATCCGCCAGATTGTAAATTAATAAATATCAATATTGGAATGACGCAGCAATAGGAAATCAGATTGCCATAAAAGCCTTTGAGTTTTTCGACTCTTTCTTTGGCGCGCATAAAAGCCATATTTTCGTTATATATATTTTGAGTTTCCATAAAAGAAATTTGTTTTGTTAATATTGGAATTTTTACTTTAAAATAATTTTCGTTTTGTTCAATTAGCATTTTTCGTTCGGATATCAATGCGTAGCGATTGACGATATTTTGTAAGCCAACGCCTCTTCTATCTTGCAGTACTTCTTTCTTTTGGAGATTATTTTCAACAATCAAATAATTGTTTTCAATATAAATCTTGATGTGCAGCGGTTTTTGTTCGCTTACGATGTTGTGCTTAATGGTATTTTCTAATAAAAGCTGTAAGGATAACGGAACGACTTTAGCTTCGGAATCAAAATCTACCGGAACATCATAGGTAATGCTGTTCTCGAAACGCATTTTCAACAAATTCATATACGTTTTAGCGAAAGCCAGTTCTTCAGAAACCGAAACCAATTCTTTGTCTTTTTGCTCCAAAACGTACCGATAAATCTTAGATAATGAAGTCGTAAATCGCTGAGCATTTTCTGGATTTTCCTCTATCAATGAACTTAGCACATTCAAACTATTAAACAGAAAGTGCGGATCGATTTGGTTTTTTAAGCTTTCAAACTTTGCTGCTGCCGTTCCCGCAATTATCTTTTGCTCTTTGACTTTACTATCACTGTACGTTTTATAAATATAGAATGCATAAAAACATAGCACTACAATAAAAGTCATTACAATCGCAAAAACATAATCGGCTAAGGTTTCATTTGCCCAATAATGTTCAAAAGTCTCTCTGTCAATTACTACTTGTATAAAAATGCGCAATAAAAAAATTAGTACTAGAGTAACCACAAAGGAGCTTACAAAACCAATTACCATTCTTTTTAACGAAAATCGCTCGTTTACAAATACTTTATCTAAATAAACAAAAACTAATTGATTAGCATATCCCAAAGTAACAGAGTACAAAATCGTATATAAAAAAGTTTTTCCTAATTGGCTATTAAATTCAAGTTTACCACCGTAAATAAGGTTTAATACAACGACTACTAAAAAAATAGCAAGGCCTATTCCTAATGATCTTAACAATTCTTTTAAGGTGAATTTCATACGCTTTAAATCTTATCGGTAGTTAAATCGGGTCTATTTACAATTTTTTAAGGCTTCTTGCGCTCTGTCTGCACCCCAATTTGGGTGAAATTGTGATTCTGGTTTAAAGTTAGCAAAAAGTTCAATTGATTTTGCTATGGCAGCACACATCGGTTTGGTGTCCGTTCCCCAATATTTTGCTCCTCCAATTTCAAATTCGGCTTTTGAAAATACGGCTCTAGGATTACTCGGATTGATTGCAATTGCTTTATTGTATTGTTCCATTATTAACGGACTGTATTTCTGTCCGTTATTCATAGGATCTTGCACCAAAATTGCGGTATAAAGCATGGCCTGAACTACCATAATTTCCGGATTATTCGGGCTGATTGCTGTTGCATCATCGATGGCTTGTTGCGCTCTGTTTATAAGAGCACTAACTGCAACTTTGTCTTTAGTATCAAAGGCGTTAATAGTACCAATAAAGGCGATGTAATAGTTCGGCAACCAGTTTGCTTTTTCTACTGAAGCAATGCGTTCAAAAGTGGCAATAGCTTCTGTGCTTTTTCCAGAACCCCAAAGTTGCATTGCTTTTCCCATTCCCTGTTCAAATTGGGTTTGTGCTGAAAGAAGTGAGCAGATAAAAAATACGAATGCAGTGATAATTGTTTTCATGATTTTAAATTTTTTAGATTTTTGTTTTTGATGATGATTAAAACTTTGTTTTTAATTCTGATGTAAAAATATTCTAGTTATGCTTGCTACGAAAGTTATACTTACTGAATTGTAGTTTTTAAGGGATGAACTGTTTTTGTTCAAAAGGGAAAAGGTTGTAAACTGATCCCTTTTCCCTTTTCCCTTTTCCTAAAGATTCTTCAACTGATTGTCTTTCTTGTTTTCACTAATAGTCCAAAAGAACCCTACAAAGAAAAATCGGTCTGCTGTTGGTATTACTGCTTTTCTGTCATAAATACCATTTCCATTTGGTGTAGTGGCATAATTGTATCCAAAAATATTTTGAGTTCCTAATACATTGGAAACCGAAAAATACAGAATCTTTTGTTGCGTTACTAAATACGCCCAGTTGAAACTTAAATTATTGAAGGATTTTGTTTTTCCGTTCATAAAAGCAGTTTCATTTGGATTGTTATAGGGTCTGCCTGAACTGAATTGGTGCGTAAAACCAACTTGTGATTTCCAATCGGATATCCAATATTTTGTAACCAATGATAAACTGTTGGAAGCCACAAAACTTGGTGTTACTTCAGAAGAGAAGTTTTGGTAATCTCTTTTGGTATCGATAAACGAATACGAAACCCAATATTCTAAGTTTTTGATGCTGTTGCCATCCCGCCAAAATAGATCAACTCCTTTAGCGAAACCTTCTCCATTATTAGAAAAAACAGAATTGGGAAGCACCGAATTGGTATCGTATTTTACTAAATCAGAATAGCCTTTATAATACACCTCAGCTCTGAAAGTAGTACTGTGTTTTACATATTGGTAATTCAGAATGTAATGTGCTGATTTTTCCGTTTTAAAATCATCTGAATATTTCAAGTATTCTTGTCGCGGGGCTTGTTCAAAGTTTCCGTAGGCGAATGAAAACTGACTTTTTTTCGAAATTTTATACGCCAATGAGGCTCTTGGTGAGATACTTTTTTCGCTGATATAATCGTTAGTTGAACCTCTAACGCCTAATCGTATAGCAAAGTCATTCGAAAAAGTAATATCGGCTTCCGTATAAACGGCCGCAATACTCGATTCATAACCACTTTTGAAATTGGTATTGAAGCGCTCATCAAATTTAGTACTGAAATAGTCAGTACCAAAGTTTAATTTTATACGATTAGAAATTTTTTTAGTGATTTTAAACTTCAAATGTGAAGCATGCTCCGTGTTATTAATATCATTTACATCGATGTTGATTTTATTTTGTCCGTATCCGTAACTCAAGCCGGTAAAAACTTGCCAATTTCCAGCAAAAGTACCACGATAAGATGTGTTCAAATAAAAATTATTGTTATTTAAATTTACTCTGATTTTTTGTGGCTGATTGATATCTTCTTGGTTCAAATCAAATCGCGATGCGTCGAATGCGGCATAGGCTTTGAAAATTCCATTCTGGAAATTATAGCGATAGACAGCTTCACCAGACAACGATTGAAAAGCTCTATTCCAGTCTACATTTTGTGGAATTGCAACTTGATAAGGTGCCAAATCAATATAAGCAGTGTTTACACTTAACGAACTTTTTTTCCATTTCTGAGTGTTGCTCAAACCTAAACCCACCGTCATAAATGAAATTTCTGTTTTATTTTGGTCAGGCTCATCCTGCGTATTCAATAATAAAACGCTTGACAGTGCTTCGCCATATTCCGCTGAGTAACCACCCGTTGAAAAAGAAATTCCACTAAATAAAAAGGGAGAAAATCGACCACGGGTTGGTAAATTATTAGTCGTTGCACCATAAGGTTGTGCTACGCGTATTCCGTCAACAAAGGTTTGCGTTTCATCTGCTTCGCCACCTCGAACGAAAAGTCTTCCGTCTTCACCAACATTTTGGGTTCCAGGTAATGTTTGCAGAGCTGCAATAATATTTCCAGCAGATCCAGCAGTCGTTACTATGTCTAAAGGTTTGAGAACTGAAACACGACTTTTATCTCCAGCACTGAAATTTCCGGCGGTAATCACAACAGCATCCAAAGTATTTTCGCTAGCTTTTAACTTAAATGTTTGATTTTTACAATTAGCAACGTCAATTGGTATTTTAGAAGTTTCGAAAGTTAGTGAAGTAACTACTAATGTTTGACTTCCAGAAGTATCTGTAGTAAAATTAAAATTTCCAGATTCATCGGTAGTAGCGCCGTCGTAAGTGCCGTCAATATAAACATTAGCGCCAGCAATTGGTACATTTTTTTCGGTTACCACAATTCCGGAAACACTTTGTTGAGCATTGCAGATGACAGAAAGCACTAAAAGGGTAAAAGTGTAAAAAGTTTTCATTTGTATTGTTTTTGATACTTCAAAAGTGCATCAAGAACTAAATCTATACAATTTAAGATTACCGAACTGTATTTTTTTGGTGATGAACTGCAAAAAAAAACCTGTTCGATTAGGAACAGGTTATTTTCAGTTTGAATTATTAATTATCTGACAGGATATTTATCTTTAAAAGAGCGAAATCAATACTAGTCTTACTCTTGTTGTTTCTCTAATTATCTACGGCTAAATTAATTGTTCGGATTTATTCTATCTAACTTAATCGACAAACTACTCCAATATTCGACAGACTTACGTTTAGTTGAAATTTAATGCTTTTAATCGATGCTTTTTAGATGACTAATATTCAAAATGTTGGATAATTAATCGAAAATACACCTAAAAAATTATTAGATTTTAACAGTTAAACAAATAAAAAAGTAGTAGCATTGCCGCACCAAAATTTACCTACTAGAATGAAATTTTTTAAATCGTTATTTGCTAATGAAAGATCATTTGCATTAGATTTGCAGCAGCAAAATCTCTAACAGAAAATTGTCCGCAAATAAAAGCTTACTATGAAATCCTCATAAAAGCATTGCATGGTGCTGAAAAAGGCAATTTAGAAGCCATTAAAGCTGATTCCTTTATTTTATTGAATAGAGCCAATGATTTGACGATGGAAAATCTTCCCGCAGAATATCGAAACCCAAAAACAATAGAATCTTTGCTATTGCTAAGAAATCAAACGAAGTTGGTAGATGATTTAGTAAATCAGGATGCTTTGGATGAAGAAATAAAAAAAGCATTACACCGATTAAAAGAAATTTTCTATTGCATTGTAGTAACTTGCTTGTCAAAGAACTAAGAAACTTTACTTTTTAATATTCAGAGCCTTATTTATTTTTAGCAATTTCATTTAAACTCTAGTGCTAAATATTTCGTAGCTAATGGTATGAAAAAACTAAAACCAGTATTGCTACTATTGTTTTGTATTCCATCAATTGCATTATCCCAGAAAATCGATAATATGGCATCTTTTAAAGATATAAAAAGTACCAATTATTTCCGCTTTCATTACGATAATGATTATTTCACCTCAACCGATAAGGAATATACACAAGGGTATAATTTTGAATTAACGTCGCCCAAGCTGATTAAAAACCCACTTAATTACTTTTTTATCAAACCCAAATCTAGTGAATTCAAGTATGGGATTTCTATAGAACACATTGGATTTACGGCAGATCATATTGCGAGCGAACAAATTCAGTACGATGACCGACCCTTTGCTGCAGCCATCATGCTAAAAAGCTTTCTTATCGCAACAGATCCTATCAAAAAAACGAGAATTGTCTCTTCTTTTAATTTAGGAATAATTGGACCCGGAGCATTTGGAGGCGATATGCAAACTGCCATTCACGAAGCCACAGGAAATACAATACCTAAGGGCTGGTATAATCAAATTAAGAATGATGTCGTTTTAAATTATGAACTGACGTACGAAAAACAATTGTTGCGTTTTCATGATTTTTTTACATTACAAAGCACAGTAACAGCAAGATTGGGAACATTATTTACGAATGCTTCGGTTGGATTGAATGCAACTTTAGGGCTAATCAATTCGCCATTTACATCAGTAAATGATAAAAATAAATTTCAACTGTATTTATACACGCAACCCTTACTAAACGCAATAGGTTACGATGCCACACTTCAAGGCGGATTGTTAAATCGTGAAAGTGTTTACATGATAAGCAGTAATGATATGGAACGTTTTACACTTCAAAACAACTACGGAATCGTGGTACAATACCGCTGGTTTTATGCTGAATATTCTCGTACGCTGCTTACTCGCGAATTTAGTTATGGAGATGTTCATAAATGGGGCGGAATTCGACTAGGTTTTAAAATATAAATCTTTTCAACAATTCGCAATTCGCAATTCATAATTCATAATTTAAATTTTACCTTTGTGCCCTTATTAAAATTTCGAATATGATTTATAAATTCAGAGCAATAGTTGATGCAGAAGAAGATGTCTTCAGAGATATTGCTATTCAGGAAGACGATACTTTAGAAGATTTACACAACGCCTTAGTGAACGCTTTTGGATTTGATGGATTGGAAGTTGCTTCGTTTTATACTTGCGATGATACTTGGAATCAGGAAGATGAAATCCCGATGTTTGACACTGGCGATATTGCTGGCGAACAAAAAACAATGAGTGATTACCAACTGAATGATTTACTTGATAAAGAGCAGACTAAGATAATTTATGTGTACGATTTTATCAATATGTGGACCTTTTTAGTAGAACTTGCTGCAGTTGAAGAGGCTGAACCCGGAGAAACGTATCCAACTTTATTATTCTCTCACGGTGAATTACCAGCCATAGCTCCCGAAAAGGAATTTGAAGCTGAAGGAGACGATTTTTATTCGGAATTTGAAGATGATCTCGATGAAGATGATCTCGATGGTTTTGGTGATGACAGCTTCGAGGATTACGGATTTGAAGAAAATTGGAATTAATTATGCAACTGCTGTCAGCTTTTAGCTTACAGATTAAATATATCATCAATACCTAAATATTAAACAGCTAAAGGCCAATAGCTAACTGCTAACTAAAAAATATGATTAACTTATTTAACACGCACATTGAGTCATTATCGATTCACAGAATCGGAAACAAAAGCCGTAACGAAACGCAATTTCTTTCGGAAGAAGGGTATAATTTGAATGACGAAATTGTTCCATTATTAAAGGAATATTTCTTTAAATCATTTAGAGAGAAAGAAGAAAATTACTTTCAGTTTGCGCACGAAGTTGACTTGGAATATAATGATATGTTCAATTTAGCTACTGAAATTTTCACTAATCCTAGTTCGATTCATGAAGTTTCAAAAAAGATAACTACACATCTTTTTGAGCAATCCAATCATCCTCATATCAAAAATGGAGAAGTTTATGTTACGTATTTAACCAATCTAAATATTGACAATAATATCGTAGATGCAATTGGTGTTTTTAAAAGCGAGATCATGTCCGATTTCATGCAATTTGAAGAAAAAGGAACTACGCTAAAAATGATTTTGCAGCAAGGAATTAATTTAAATAAATTAGACAAAGGATGTTTAATTTTCAATTATAAAAAAGAAGAAGGTTATAAAATTCTTTCTGTAGATAGTAATCGGTATGATACTAGATATTGGTTAGAACATTTCCTTTCTGTGGATGCTTTTCAAGATGAAAATTTCATCACTAAAAAATATTTAAAATTCTGTCAAGGATTCGCTAAAGACGTTGTTTTTCCAGCGGAAGACAAGAAAGAAGAAGTAATGTTTATGAATCGTTCGGTGAATTATTTTGCTAAAAATGATCAGTTTGAAGAGACTAATTTCTTAAACGAAGTTTTGGATAATCCTGATTTAATTCCGGAATTTAAAAACTATAAAGTAGACAAAGGTGAAAAATATAGCATAGAGGACGTTACTAATTTTCCAATTGCTAATGCTGCAGTTTCTGACGCAAGAAAATCAATTAAAAATGTAATCAATTTGGATACTAACATTCAAATCAAATTAGATTTCATAAATCCGGAAACAGCCGAAAAATTTATAGAAAAAGGTTGGGACGAGGAAAAACAAATGTATTATTATTTAGTATATTTCAATAAAGAACAAAAGAGCTAATACAGAAGTACAGATACGAAGTTACCTTTTGTAAATCCCAAAATCCCTAATGATTAAAAACTATTAGGGTTTTTTTTGTACCAAATAAATAAAACTTAAAATTGTGTAAATTAAGATTAATAAAAGCAACTATATTTGTTTGATTAGAGGATAACCTATGAAATTAAAATTTTTTTATTACTGTTTTCTATTAATTTTTTTCTGCCAGGTTTCATTTGCGCAGGAGAAAAAAAATAGTGGTAACGATTCGGTTAAAGTTTATAAAAAAATTGAAACGTATTCCAAAACTAGCGGCTTTAAAAAGATGGTTTATCGCATGCTTTTTAAATCAAAACGAAGCAATACAAAATCGCAGAAAAATGCACGGAAAGAGTTTTTTATCAAAAAATCCTTTGAAAGAAATGAAGGTAAAATAATTAGGGAAATTAAAATTGAAACTTTGGATCCTTTTGGATATTCTGTGAGTAATTATAAAGACGAACCTAATAAAGGATTTGAAAAATTTGGTAATCGGTTGCATTTAAAGACCAAAAATTGGACAATCAGAAACTTACTTTTATTCAAAAAAAATGAACCTTTAGATTCATTATCCGTCCAAGAATCAGAACGTTTAATTAGAAAACAACGCTATGTTAGAAGTGTAATTATAAATCCTGTGGAGATTCCAGGATCTAAAGATTCTATCGATGTTTCTATTCGTGTTTTAGATTCATGGACTTTGATTCCAACTGGCGCTATTTCGGGTTCAAAAGTCAGATTTGATATAACGGAACGCAATTTTTTGGGTTTAGGACATGAAGTAGAAAACAATTTTACAACGAGTTTTGGTGATGGAAGAAGGGCTCATACTGCTAAATATACTATAAACAACATCAGAAATACTTTCATCAAAACCACTTTCATCTATGCTAATGATTTACAAAACAATATTATTAGAAGTGCTCGCTTGGAAAGACAATTCATTTCTCCATTAACACGCTTGGCTTACGGTGCCTACTTTGAAAATAGGTTTTATTCTGATTCGTTACCCGATAATAGTGGTGTTTTTACCAATCAGAATTTCAGATTGGAAACCCAACAATATTGGGCGGGTCATTCTTTTAAAATTTTTAAGGGTAGAACTACAGATTTCAGAAGTACTAATTTGGTCACGACTTTTGGGTATAAAAATGTTTCTTATAAAGCTAGTGCATCTTTAGCTTATGATCCGACGCAATTTTTTTCTTCCGAAAAGTTGTACTTGACTACTATAGGCTTAAATACACGAAAGTTCTCGCAGGATAAGTATTTGTTCAACTTCGGAATTATTGAAGACGTTCCTTATGGGCAAGTTTATTCCTTCACTGCTGGATTTCAAGATAAAAATAACAGAAGACGAACATATTTTGGTGGACGTGTTGCTTATGGAACTTATTTTCCAGTTGGCTATTTTAGCATAAATGTTGAAGTGGGCAGTTTTTTTGATGCAGGAAATTCACAAGAAACAACTTTACGTGTAGAAGCCAATTATTTTACCAATTTATTATCTATCGGAAGTTGGAGAGTTAGACAATTTATAAAACCCAGATTTGTACTAGGAAATCACAGAGCAGCAACTATTGCAGACCGAGTTGCAATTATGGAAGGCAACGGAATCTCAGGTTTTGATAATCCACTCATTAATGGCACTAGAAAATTATTTACCACTTTTCAAACGCAGTCGTATGTACCGGGAAATTGGCACGGATTTCACTTTAGTCCATTTTTCAACATGACAATGGGATTTCTTGGAGATTCTTCTAATAAACTATTTAATGATAAGTTATATTCAATTTTTAGTTTGGGTGTTTTGATTAACAATGATTATTTAGTATTTAATAGTTTCCAAGTTTCCTTTTCTTTTTATCCTTCAATTCCTTTTCAAGGAACTAATGTATTCAAAACCAATACATTTAAAAACGACGATCTTTCTTTACCCGAGTTCCAAATTGGTGAACCACTGATTGTTCCTTATAATTAAGTTTATTTGTAAGTATAAACTACTATAAATAAATTAAAAAATGTATTTAGACGATTAATTTTGGTGTTTTAACGATATTTTTATAGGTTTAATACAGTAAACTAAAAACCTTATCCTATGAAAACTAATTACTTAACAGAAGAAACGGTGAAAAAAAATTATCGCTGCACCTTATTAGGCCATGATTACGTAGAAACTAAAAAAGTGAATTTTCACTTCAGTGAATTTGAATGTTCTGTATGTAAAATGCAAGCTACTAATGACACCCGTGGTCATAAAATCACTTTGACATCAAAACTTAAAGATATTAATGAAACCCTATTTTACCTTAATTTAAAAAAACAATTTCTCTCAAAATTTTACCTCGGAAAAGATTCGTAACAAATTAAGAGTTCAAACGTCCTATTCTAAAACTTTAAAGAAAAAGCTTTGGAATCATCAATCCTTTCAATTAAAAACTTACACAAACGTTATGGTAAAATTCATGCTGTAAATAACGTTTCCCTCGAAATACAAAAAGGTAATGTTTATGGAATTCTGGGGCCAAATGGTTCTGGCAAATCAACTACATTGGGCATTGTACTTAATGTAGTTAATAAAACTTCTGGTGAATACAGTTGGTTTGGTGGCACGACCGAGACCCATGAAGCTTTGAAAAAAGTAGGAGCCATTATTGAGCGACCTAATTTTTACCCTTATATGACGGCCAAAGAAAATCTAGAATTGGTTTGTAAAATCAAAAATATCAATCATTCAAAAGTTGCTGAAAAGCTAGAAATTGTTGGACTTATCGAAAGAAAAGACAGCAAGTTTAAAACTTTTTCTTTAGGGATGAAACAACGTTTAGCCATCGCTTCTGCACTTTTAAATGATCCGGAAATATTAATTCTAGACGAACCAACTAACGGTTTGGATCCGCAGGGAATTCATCAGATTCGAGATATTATTCGTTTGATCGCTTCTCAAGGAACTACAATTTTACTGGCATCTCACTTATTAGACGAAGTTGAAAAAGTATGCAGTCATGTTTTAGTCTTACGTCTTGGAAAAATTCTTTACAGCGGAACTGTCGACGGAATATCCAATCAGACAGGATTTTTTGAATTGCAAGCAGGAAATAATTCCAAACTAATAGAAATGCTTCAAGATCATCCTGAAGTTGAAAAAATTTCGGAACTAGAAGGAAAAGTAATTGTGCATTTCAAAAGCGATTTTGAAGCATCACTTTTAAACCGTTATTTGACAGAAAAAGGAATTTATTTGAATCATTTGGTATTTAAAAAGATGAGTTTGGAAGAGCAATTTCTAGAATTAACCAACAAATAAAAGCCAAAATGAATAGATTACTCGCCATTGAATTACAAAAAATATGGAAAAACCGCGCCAGCAGAATACTCACTATTAGTTATTTTGCATTGCTGTCTTCCATAGCCTTGATTGCCTCTTTAAAGTTTGATTTCGGACCAATACATTTTGACATTGTAAAAATGGGTATTTTCAATTTCCCGTACATATGGCATTTTAATACTTTTTTTGCAAGTTGGTTTAAACTATTTCTGGCTGTTATTATTGTGTCCATGATGTCAAACGAATACACTTACGGAACGCTAAAACAAAACCTAATTGACGGAATGAGTAAAAAAGAATTTATACTTTCCAAATTCTTCACTGTGGCTTTATTTGCTTTTGCTTCTACTATTTTTGTTTTTATAATGACATTAATTCTAGGATACTCGTTTTCATCCTACACTGAAATTGGAATCGTATTTTCTCAAATGGAATACCTTCTAGCCTTTTTTGTTGAGCTGTTAGGCTTTTTCAGTGTTTGTTTATTCTTAGGGGTATTAATTCGTAAATCAGCATTTGCTTTAGGCTTTTTGCTTATTTGGAAATTGTTTGAAGGCATATGTTATCTTGCAATGAAATGGCTTTTATTTGATACTTGGGAAAAATCATATCAAGCCTTGGGGTATTTTCCGTTGCAATCTATTTCAAATTTAATTGCAGAACCTTCCAGAAGACTTTCTGCAATAAAAACTGCTGGAAATCAAGCTGGATTTGATATGAATTATGATTATTCTATTCATTTGTCATCGATTCTAATAGTTTTAATTTATACAGTAATCTTCATTTATTCCTCCTATATAATAATCAAAAAACGCGATTTGTAATTCAATATGTAATCAATTCTTAAAGAAAACATAAATCGAGTAAGTTCTTTTAGGTTTTCTTATTTATTTGCTAATTTTAGCAAATGAAAAATAGGTTACATTATATACTTTTTGCTTTACTATTTTCGATGAATTGTTTCTCGCAATTCAGTAAAACACATTACATCCCGCCACTTTCTGGCCCCACAAGTGTAACTTCAGAAGAGCAATTTATTTATATCTCGACTCCTAATGTAAATCCGGTCAATTTTAGGATTATCGAACTTGGTGGAAATACTATCATTGGAACCGTTTCTAGAAATGTTCCGTATGTTTACAATGTTGGTTTTGGAAATGATACACAACTACATGTTGACGGTACAATAACCAGTTCCGTTTTAAGTAACAAAGGATATATTGTTGAAGCCGATGATTTAATTTATGTTGCTGCGAGAGTAACGGCGGGCTCTGGAAATCAGGCAGGAGCGCTAGTCTCCAAAGGTTTAGCCGCACTTGGACTTCGATTTAGAGTTGGCGCTTTTACCAATACTTTGGTTCAGAATTACTTTGAGATCCATTATACTTTTGTTTCTGTTTTAGCTACGGAAAATAATACTACGGTCACTTTTAGTGGTATGAAAACTGGAGTGCAATTGGTAAATAGTCCAACAGGAAATACTCCTTTTAATGTCACACTCAACCGAGGCGAAAGTTATGTCATGGCGGTTCAAGGTCCAACCAATGAAAATAGAGATGGATTAATTGGAACATTAGTAACCGCGGATAAACCTATAGCTTTAAACTGTGGTTCGTTTGGTGGGTCCAATGCTGTTGGCAATTTAGATTTGGGTTTTGACCAAATTGTTCCTGCCGAAAGAATAACCAGCAATGATTATATTTTCATCAAAAGTACTGGTATTGATGACGTCGAAAAAATACTATTAGTAGCAGACGAAGATAATACTGTAGTAACCCTGAATGGTTCAGCTCCTACTTTTACTTTAAGCGCAGGAGACTATTTATCACTTACTGGGAACGATTTTAGCGTTAATGGAAATTTATATGTAAGCGCCAATAAAAAAGTTTTTGCTTATCAGTCTGTCGGAGATGACAGCGCAGTCGACCAAAGAAATCAGGAGCTATTTTTTGTACCGCCATTAAGTTGTCAAACGCCACGGGTTATTGATAATATTCCTTTAATTGATTTTATTGGTAACCGACAGTTTATCGGAAGAGTTACAATGGTTACCAAAACAGGTTCTACCTTAACGTTTACTATTGATGGTATCGATTATAGCTTATCGGCTCTCACCTCAATTGGAATAACAGTTGACGGTCCAATTGCAGTTGTGGGCAACGCTGCTTATGAAACGTATGTACTTACGGGAGTAACAGGCAATGTATCTGTTTTTTCTACTAGCGAATTGTACTTAGCGGCTTATGGATCCGAATCAGCTGCTACCTTTGGTGGTTTTTATTCGGGATTCACCTTCAAACCTGAAATCTCATTCAACCTAGATGATGTGAGCCAATTAGGATGTATTCCAAATTCCATTTTAAAGGTAAATTCGCTAAGTCCTTTTGATGTATTCCAATGGTATTTTAACGGTGCTTTGATTCCTGGAGCAACGAATAACGTATACCAACCCACAGAAACAAACGCTTCACCGCCTGGTTTAGGTTCGGGATATTACTTTGTTTCGGCTACCATTGCCGGATGTACAGCGCCACAAGATTCAGATAACATTCCGGTGAGTTCGTGTGCCGCCAATTCGGATAATGATGGAATAAATGATAATGCCGATCTTGATAATGACAATGACGGAATGACCAATTGTGACGAATCGTTTGGCAATCAGAATTTCAATTTTACCACTACTACTAACGGAACAATTGCGGTAGGTCCTTATTCCAATTCTTATACCGGTGCTATAACTACTGCAGGAACAGCAACCCCTTCGACTACACCAATCACCGGAACTCCTGATGGTAATTTTGTAACCGAAGCAGCCAATGGTAAAGATAATTCGGTGACGTATACGGTTTCCAATTTTACTTCGCCAATAAGTTTAGCAATCGAATACGCTTCAATTGCAAATGCAACCGATTTATTTACTTCTTCGACAGAACTTAGATTGACGTGTCCCGTAAATAAAACATTGACCGTTTTAAATCCAAATAATCAATTACTAGTCGATACCAATTATGACGGAATTTTTGAAAGCGGTATAACTGAATATTCGTCGTTTGAAGTTCGCATCCGATTAAACAGCAGTATTTCATTGCCCCCTGGAACCGGAACATTTTCAATCAAAGGAAATCTGATTAATTCCATTATAATTACTAATATCAATTTGTCCGATAGCAGCACGAGTAGAGTAGCTTTAAAACTAATTGCAACTTGCATTCCGAAAGACTCTGATGGTGATGGCATCGCTGACCAAAATGATGCTGACAGTGACAATGACGGAATACCCGATTTTATAGAAGCTCAAGGAATTAACAGCGTGGTTTTATCCAATATTGATGCTAATGGCGATGGTATTGATGATGCTTTTGGTAACGGAATAATTCCGGCAGATTCAGACAATGATGGAGTTTCTGATTATTTAGATTTAGATTCAGATAACGATGGAATTCACGATCTTGATGAAAGTGGTTTTATTTTAGCTGATGCTGATAATAATGGTGTCATTGATGGTGCTACTTTTGGTACTAATGGCCTTTGGAACGCTTTAGAAACTTTTCCAGATAGTGGTATTTTAAATTCAACTTACACTCTTGCCGATACAGATGGAGATGGAATTTATAACGCCATTGAATTGGACAGCGACAATGATTTATGTACTGATGTTATTGAGGCCGGTTATTTAGATAGTAATCTAGACGGAATATTAGGCGGAATTACTCCACCAGCAGTCAACAATAACGGACTAGTTACAAGCGGAACTGGATATGGAAATCCAAATGTAAATTACATTACACCAGCACCAATTACCATCTCAACACAACCCCAAAATTTTACTAGTTGTGAACTACAAAGTGCCACTTTTACGGTCACTTCAAATACTGTCTCATCCTACCAATGGCAAATTTCAATTGATAATGGTGTAACTTGGAATACTGTTTTCAATAATGCCATATATTCTGGAGCAACCACAGCAAGTTTATCTATTTCTAGTGTTTCTCCAACCTTGAGTGGGTATCAATACCGTGTGTTTTTAAACAAAAACGGAAATACTTGCGGCCTAATTTCAGCTACAGCTATTTTAACAACATTTGCTCTACCGGTCATTACAACTCCTATAACGCTTAAACAATGTGACTCAGATATTGATGGAATTTCATCTTTCAATCTAACACAAAAAAACGATGTGATTTCGGCTAATTATCTTGCAGAAACATTTACGTATTACACCACACAAGCTGCCGCAAATACGGAAGATGCTGCTTTTTTAATCGCAAATCCTGTCGCGTATACTTCTGGAAATTCTAGTATTTATACTCGCATTGTGAATTCGAATGGGTGTTTTAGAATTGCCCGAATTGACTTATTGGTTTCTGTAACTCAAATTCCACCTAATTTTATCATTCAAAATCAGTATAAGTGCGATGATTATGTTGACGCGGCAAATGATGATCGAGATGGAATTGCAACATTTAATTTCACTGCGATAACAACAAGTCTATTAGCTATTTTACCAGCAAATGTTACGGTTAGCTACTACAAAACTCAAGCCGATTTCCTTGCTGAAACTGATGCTTCTGGAAATTCATTGGCGATTCAAAATCCATCAAACTACAGAAATATTGGATATCCAAACACGCAAACCATTTGGGTTCGAGTTGAAAGTACGTTAGACAATTCTTGTTTCGGATTCAAAACTTTTGACGTTGTTGTAGAAGCATTACCTTTTGCAAATCCCGTAAATGCATTAAACGTAATTCGTCATTGCGATGATAATCAAGATGGAAGTTATGGTTTTGATAGTTCCACACTGACCTCCACTATTTTAAATGGACAGTTGAATGCGAATGTCAAGTATTTCAGAGCTAACGGCAGTACTCCGATTAATCCTTTACCAAATCCGTTTACTGTAACTGGAACCGAAACAATAGTGATTCGTGTGTTCAATAATACAACGCAAACCAACGGACTTCCATGCTATGACGAGGAAACAGTGCAGTTTGTCGTAGACGATTTGCCAGAAACTTTTCCTATTGCGACAAGTTTGACTACAACTTGCGATGACGAATCAAATCCTGTTGATCAAGACGGAATGTATGATTTTGATACTTCAACGTTCCTTGCTACAATTATAGGAAATCAAACTGGAATAAATGTGCGCTATTACGATCAAAACAATGTGCTTATTCCAAGTTTATTACCAAACCAATTACCAAATCCGTTTCGAACAGGAACACAAAATGTAAAAGTTATTGTTGAAAATCCGATAAATACAACTTGTACGGCTCAGACAATCATTCCCTTTGTTGTCAATCCAACACCAAAAATTGATTTAGAAGAAAATGTAATTATTTGCCTTCCAGCAACTCAAACATTACTTGATGCCGGAATTCTAGATGGTTCACCAACTTCAAATTATCAATTTAAATGGTACACCAATGGCGTTTTGAATGGAACAACAACACCAACTTTAACAGTAAATACAATTGGCGTTTATAGTGTTGATGTAACCAATGTTTTTAACTGCACTAAAACAAGAGTAATTACAGTTACGGGGTCTGAAATAGCAACAATTCAATCTATTGATGTAGTCGAGTTGTCGGATGGCATAGCCAATACAATTACGGTCATTGTCAATGCCAGCAGTCAAGGTGCGTATGAATTTGCGATTGATGATGTTAATGGACCTTATCAAGATTCCAATCTATTCAACAATGTTCCAATGGGAATGCATGTAGTTTATGTCCGAGATAAAAATGGCTGTGGCACTGTTGGACCCATTACGGTTCCAGTACTCGGAATTCCCCATTATTTCACGCCAAATGGTGATGGTTTCAATGATAATTGGAATGTAAAAGGAGTCAGCTCGCAATCCAACCGTCTTTCAATTATCTACATCTTTGATCGCTATGGGAAATTACTGAAACAAATTGCAGCTACAGGTGTAGGTTGGGATGGCACATTCAACGGGAAACCAATGCCTGCCGACGATTATTGGTATACTATCGAATTTGAAGACGGACGAAATGCTAAAGGACACTTTACTTTGAAAAGATAGTAGTACCTTTGCACGCTAATAAAAATCATGCTTTTCAAAAAATACAACCTACTAATTGTACTGATTTACGGTACAACTTTCGGCCAATACATTTCTACTGATGAAACGCAAACACCGCTTCACCTAATAGAAAACGTTTTAATTAATTCGGGATGTGCTTCTGTTTCTAATGTTTCGGTATCAG
The DNA here is from genome assembly GCF_029945805.1 of Flavobacterium sp. Taxonomy (GTDB): domain Bacteria; phylum Bacteroidota; class Bacteroidia; order Flavobacteriales; family Flavobacteriaceae; genus Flavobacterium. Next base: position 2,387 of record NZ_JAQSDH010000034.1, on the reverse strand, counting down.
GTGGAAATTTTGCTTCTGGCGAAAAAAGCTATGGCTATTTTAATGCCAATGGTTCGACTTTTCCTTTTGCAGATGGAATAATTTTAAGTACTGGAAAAATTATTAATGCACAAGGTCCAAATGATTTCATTTCTGATGATGGTGGCGGAATGGGTTGGATTGGCGATTCCGATTTAGATCAAGCATTAGGTTTAAACAATACTTTTAATGCAACTATCCTAGAATTTGATTTTATTCCTATTGGTACACAAATTAGCTTTGATTACATATTTTCTTCCGAACAATATTTAACCAATCCTAATCCAAATCAATGTACTTTTACTGATGGTTTTGCTTTTTTATTAAAAGAATCATCAAGTTTAAATTATACTAATTTAGCGGTAATACCAAATACAACTATTCCTGTCAAAGTGAATACTGTTCGGGGTTCAGGAACAATTTGTCCCGCTGAAAACGAACAGTATTTTGATGCTTTTAATTCCACAGAATACCCAACCAATTTTAATGGACAAACCAAAGTTTTAACCGCGCAATCTGTCGTAATTCCGGGACGAACCTACCATATTAAATTAGTTATTGCCGATGAAGGAAACTTTAGATATGATTCGGCTATTTTTTTAAAAGGAAGCAGTTTTTCCTTTGGAGTTGATTTAGGTCCAGATCGAACATTTGCTAATAATAATGCGGTTTGTCCAACTGAAAACTTAAGCTTAAACGGAACATCAGCTGGCGCGATTAGTTACCAATGGAATTTCAATTCAAATCCAATTTCGGGAGAAACTAATGCAACCTTGAATTTTATTCCACCTTATACAAGTGCACAAAACGGAAGTTATTCTCTTACCACAGTTTACTCTCCAACGTGTACGACGACAACTGGCGCTATAAACTTAGATTTTGCTCCGCAACTCGTAACGAATCAAACAACGTATACCTATTGCGACAGCGATGCAATTCAGGACGGAATTTCAACTATTACCTTGAGTGATATTGTTCCAACACTGTTTACAAATTTGCCTGCAACCTATCAAGTTCGTTTTTACAGCAGTCCAACAAGTGTAACGGCTTTGCCCAATTCGTTTATACTAACTTCAGCTTTTCAGCAAATTATTTATGCCAAAATTGACAACAGCAATTGTTATGCACTCATTCCGGTAACGATAAATATCAATGCTTTTACAGCTATTATTGCGGATGTAACTGTTGGTATTTGCAGCAACATTCCAATAAATTTGACAGCAGATTCAGGCTTTCAATCCTATACTTGGACTACGGGTGAAACTACACAATCGATTCAGGTTGCAACTTCAGGAACGTATGCCGTTACCATTGAAAATGCTGATGGATGTACCAAAGTAAAAACCTTTTCCGTGCTGGGTTCTGAAATTGCTACCATAACTAACATTATTGTAAATGATTTAAATGACAACGCTTCGATTGAAATTAGTGCTGCTGGAAGTGGCGATTATGAATACTCAATTGATGGATCAAATTTTCAAACAAGTCCGATTTTCACCAATTTAAGTGGTTTAATTTACACCGCTTATGTTAGGGATAAAAAAGGCTGTGGCACTATTTCACAAGAGTTTTATTTGATGCAAATTCCGAAATTTTTCACACCCAATGGTGACGGATATAACGATTACTGGAATTTAAAAGGCGTTTATCCAATGTCTTCAAATGCTAGTTCTTTAATTTCTATTTTCGACCGATTTGGAAAATTAATGAAACAAATAAGCGCAAGTGGTGTTGGTTGGAATGGAATTTACAACGAGAAAATAATGCCTGCCGATGATTATTGGTTTGTGATTGAGTTAAAAGATGGACGCACTGCCAAGGGTCATTTTGCTTTGAAAAGATAAATTTCCCAACTAAACTATAGCTCTAGCCCGGATGGTAGCGGCATCCTTTTATACCTGTCAGGTTTTTAAAACCTGACAGGTATAAAAGATATAGCGGACAGCCGGATAAGCTTCTGAACTAAATTCCGAATCCACCTTAATAAAAAAACCCTTTCATTGCTGAAAGGGTTTGTATATATCTTGAAAAATAAAAATTTACATTTTAAAACGTTTTCTGTCGTTTTCTGTTAAATATATTTTTCTCAAACGAATCGATTTCGGTGTAACTTCAACATATTCATCTTTTTGAATGTACTCTAAAGCTTCTTCCAAAGAGAAAATGATTGGAGGAATAATTCTCGCTTTTTCATCATTTCCTGATGAACGAACGTTAGATTGTTTCTTCATCTTAGTAACGTTAATACTCATATCATCGCTACGTGAGTTTTCTCCAATAACCTGACCTTCATAAATTTCGTCATTTGGATTAACGAAGAATTTACCACGATCTTGTAATTTATCGATAGAATAAGGAATCGCTTTTCC
>NZ_JAQSDH010000033.1 GCF_029945805.1 Flavobacterium sp. | reverse complement strand
CTCTATCAAAAATAAATCCTTTCGCAGTTTTGCAAACTGCGAGTATTTTTTATTTGAAAAAAGAAATTCGAAGTGAACTTCGTTTCTTTTTTCAAATAAAAAATCCTTTCTGCAAAAGCAGAAAGGATTTACTGGTCGGGGTGGCAGGATTCGAACCTGCGGCCTCCTGCTCCCAAAGCAGGCGCGATAACCGGGCTACGCTACACCCCGAAAGCGAGTGCAAATATAGAATTATTAATTAGTAAACAAAAGGTTTTTATATTTTTTATCTACAGATTAATTTCTCTTCAATTTTAAATGTAAAATTCAAAATTTAAAACAAAAAAAGCGGATATAATTTCTATTTTTGTTGAAACTAAAACAACACAACACTATATGTTAATTATTGGAATCGCTGGCGGTACTGGAAGTGGAAAAACAACTGTTGTCCAACAGATTATTAATGAATTACCCGAAGCAGAAGTTGGTGTAATCTCTCAAGATTCGTATTATAAAGAAAATAATAACCTGAGTTTTGAAGAAAGAGGCCTTATCAATTTTGATCATCCACGTGCAATCGACTTCGAATTATTGGTAAACCATCTTACCGAATTAAAGAAAGGGGAAATCATTGAACAGCCGGTGTATTCATTTGTAACACACAACCGAACAGATGACAGCATCATTACACATCCAAGAAAAGTTATGATTGTTGAAGGAATCTTGATACTTGCTAATGCTGAATTACGTGATATGTTTGACGTAAAAATATTTGTTCACGCCGATTCTGACGAACGATTAATCCGTCGTTTAAAAAGAGATATAGCTGAACGTGGTCGTGATATGGAAGAAGTTTTGAATCGCTACCAAACGACCTTAAAACCAATGCACCAACAGTTTATTGAACCAACAAAAGCATACGCAGATATTATTATTCCAAATGACAAATACAATACGGTTGCCATTGATGTAGTGAGAGCCGTAATCAACCAGAGAATTACTTAAAATCATACTTCTATGAGTTTCTTTAAAAACCTAACCGATTCCTATCCTATTCTAAAAATTCTTGGAAACAGATACGTACTCGTTTTGGCTTTTTTTGCCGTATGGATGGTTTTCTTGGATAACACTTCGTACATGGAGCATCGAATTCTGAACAAGCAGTTGAACGAACTCGAAGACAATAAAAAATACTATCAGGACGAGATAAAAAAAGATGACGAGAACATCAAGCAGCTTAAAAATCCAGACCAGATAGAAAAATACGCCCGCGAAAAATACTATATGAAACGGGATAGTGAAGACATTTACATCATCGAATTTGAAGGTGATTCTATAAAAGACGAAGTGACTAAATCAAAATCTTTATAAATACAAACCATGGTTGAGAATTTATTTGATGCATTTGAACCCGTTTCATCCAAACAATGGAAACAGCAGATTCAGTACGAATTAAAAGGTGCTGATTATAACGAAACTTTGGTTTGGGAAAGTCCAGAAGGAATCAAAGTACGACCATTTTATCACAACGATGAATCGGAAGTCAAGTACACTTTAAAAGAAAATACGACGCCTTTTTTGATACTACAAAACATCTACGTTCATGATGTTGCCTTATCGAATAAAAGAGCTTTAGATACTTTAAATCGTGGTGCTGAAAGTATTCGTTTTACATTTGAAAATGAGACTATTGACATAGCTAACCTAATGCGGAATCTTCCTTTAGAAAATACGGCTTATTTCTTTTATTTCCCTTTTCTATCAACTGGCTGCGTGGCTAATATAAATAATTTTGCAACTACTAATAATGCCAAATTTTTTATTCAGGTGGATCCAATTGGACAACTGGTAAAGGATGGAAACTGGTTTGACAATTTAGATAAAGACTTTGAGAAATTAAATGCAATTGCCAGTACAACTTCAATTCCATTTATAACGATCAATGCCGGAATTTATCAAAATGCAGGAACCAATATAGTACAACAACTCGCGTACACTTTGGCGCATGTCAATGAATATTTTAACCGAATTAAAAGTATCAACCAACCAATAACTATCGAAGTTGCTGTTGGAACCAATTACTTTTTTGAGATTGCTAAATTAAGAGCACTACGTATTTTATTCAACACTTTAGCAAAAGAATACAATCACAATTTCGAGTGTCATATTATCGCAACACCAACCAAACGCAACAAAACTTTATACGATTATAATGTGAACATGCTACGTACCACTACCGAATGCATGAGTGCAATTCTAGGCGGTGCAGATGCTGTTGCAAATCTTCCGTATGATGCTTTATACCATAAGGACAATGAATTTGGTGACCGAATTGCGCGCAATCAATTGCTCGTATTGAAGCACGAAAGTTATTTTGATAAAGTCAATAATGCTGCTGATGGTGCTTATTATATCGAAACTCTAACTGAACAACTCGCTGATAAAGCATTATTGTTGTTCAAGGAAATTGAAGAAAAAGGGGGATTTGTTTCTCAACTTATCGAAGGAACTATCCAAAAGAAAATTAGCGAAAGCGCGGCCAAAGAACAAGAACTGTTTGATAGCGGTAAAGAAATATTGTTAGGAACAAATAAGTATCCGAACAAAAATGACAAAATGAAACACGATTTGGAATTGTATCCCTTTGTGAAACAAAATCCGCGAAAAACATTGATTACGCCAGTTATTGAAAAGCGTTTGGCAGAAAAACTAGAACAAGAAAGATTGAGCATCGAATAATTTATACCTTTATAAAAAAGATAAAAATGGAAGCTATTAGACAATTTGTAAAAGTGAAAAATCATCAGATAAATATAACTTTACCTGAAGATTTTATGGCAGATGAAGTAGAAGTAATTATCATTGCAAAAAATGAAAATGAATTTCAGCTTTCTGATGAACAAATAAAACTTCTCGATGATAGAGTAAATGAGCCAGAGTCTGAATACGTAAAATCATCTGAATCTTTAAATAGAATTAAAGAAAAATATGGGTTTTAATATTATTGTTTCTAAAAAAGCACAGAATGAAATTGAAAATGCAACCGAATATTATGCAGAAATAAATTTGAATCTTGCATTAAGATTTTACAATGAGCTAACAGAGACTTATAAAAGACTTGAATTAAATCCAATTTATCAAATTAGACATAAAAATTACAGAGCAATTCCATTAAAAATATTTCCTTTTTTATTGTTCTATGTTTGCGACGAAAAAAAGAAAATAATAAAAGTACTATCTTGTTTCCACACTTCAAAAAATTCAAAAAAATTCCCTAAATAGTTTTTAAAACTATGAGAAAAAACATCCAACATATAAATATAAAGCAGTCAGTAGTCAGCAGTCAGCCAAAAGCTGATAGTCAAAAGCTGATAGCTAATAACTTCTTAACTGCAGAAGGCATCGAGCTGAAACCAACCTATTCTCAGGAAGACATTGAAAACCTAGAGCACATTGGTTTTGGAGCAGGCTTTGCTCCTAACCTTCGTGGTCCTTACGGTACGATGTATGTACGTCGACCGTGGACGATTCGGCAATATGCAGGTTTCTCAACGGCAGAAGAAAGTAATGCTTTCTATCGTAGAAACTTAGCTGCGGGACAAAAAGGATTATCCGTGGCATTCGATTTGGCTACACACCGTGGTTACGATTCGGATCATGAACGTGTGGTTGGTGATGTCGGAAAAGCAGGCGTTGCAATCGATTCGGTGGAAGATATGAAAGTCTTATTTGACCAAATTCCGCTAGATGAAATGTCGGTTTCTATGACAATGAATGGTGCAGTTTTACCTATAATGGCTTTCTACATCGTTGCTGCTGAAGAACAAGGCGTTGCTGCCGATAAACTTTCGGGAACCATACAAAACGATATTTTAAAAGAGTTTATGGTGCGTAATACGTACATCTATCCTCCTACGCCTTCCATGAAAATTATTGCTGATATTTTTGAATATACGAGCAAGAAAATGCCGAAATTTAACTCGATTTCTATTTCCGGCTATCACATGCAAGAAGCTGGAGCTACTGCCGATATTGAGTTGGCCTACACTTTAGCAGATGGATTAGAATACATCAGAACGGGCTTGGCAACCGGAATGAAAATAGACGAATTCGCTCCACGCCTATCGTTCTTTTGGGCCATTGGTATGAACCATTTTATGGAAATTGCCAAGATGCGTGCCGGAAGAATGTTGTGGGCAAAACTCCTAAAACAATTCAGTCCGCAAGATGAAAAATCATTGGCTTTGCGCACGCATTGCCAGACTTCGGGTTGGAGTTTGACCGAACAAGATCCTTTTAACAATGTGGCACGAACCGCTATTGAAGCCACTGCTGCGGCCTTCGGCGGAACACAATCTTTGCATACCAATGCTTTAGATGAAGCTATTGCGTTGCCAACCGATTTCTCAGCACGAATTGCACGGAACACCCAAATATTTTTACAAGAAGAAACTAAGATTACGAAAACGGTGGATCCGTGGGCAGGAAGTTACTACGTAGAAAAACTTACGGCTGAAATTACCGAAAAAGCTTGGGCTTTAATTCAGGAAGTTGAAGAATTAGGTGGAATGACCAAAGCCATTGAAGCCGGAATTCCGAAACTGCGTATTGAAGAAGCTGCGGCGCGTAAACAAGCTCGAATTGACAGTAGTCAAGATATTATTGTGGGTGTGAACAAATACCGATTGGACAAAGAAGATCCGTTGCATATTTTGGATGTGGATAACCAAATGGTACGCAAGCAACAAATTGAGCAATTAGAACACATTAAGGCAACACGCGATACCGAAAAAGTAAAAGCATGTCTGGCAAAATTAACCGATTGCGCAAAGTCTTCGATGAATAATTCAACAGTTTCTGATAGTGATCCGGATGAAAATTTGTTATCTTTAGCCGTAGAAGCTGCCCGAAACAGAGCCACATTAGGAGAAATCAGTGATGCGCTAGAAGAAGTTTTTGGCAGATACAAAGCACAAATCAGATCCTTCAGCGGCGTGTATAGCAAAGAAATAAAAAACGACCAAAGCTTCGAAAAAGCAAAACAACTAGCCGATGCCTTCGCTGTTAAAGAAGGGCGTCGTCCTCGTATTATGATTGCCAAAATGGGACAAGACGGTCACGATCGTGGTGCCAAAGTAGTCGCTACGGGTTATGCCGATGTTGGTTTTGATGTTGATATTGGCCCCCTATTTCAAACCCCAGCCGAAGCTGCAAAACAAGCAGTTGAAAATGACGTGCACATCCTAGGTGTTTCCTCTTTAGCGGCCGGACACAAAATCTTAGTTCCTCAAGTAATTGAAGAACTAAAGAAATACGGACGCGAAGACATTATGGTAATTGTAGGTGGTGTGATCCCAAAACAAGATTACCAATTTCTTTTTGATGCCGGAGCCGTTGCCGTTTTTGGTCCTGGAACTAAGATAGCTGAGGCGGCGATAAGTATTTTGGAGGTGTTGCTGGAAGAGTAACTTCCTACTTGTCTGTCTCGCGAAGGTGGGAATCCAAATAACGCAAACTTATCAAGCTGAAAAAGGAAGTGTTAGATAGCAATTATAAAAAACACCAACTGAGAAGTTGGTGTTTTTTTTTATAACCTCTATAATAAATTTTAAATCTGAACCGAAGACACTTCTGTCAAAAAAATTTAATTCATTATAGTTTTTTAAATGTGTTCCACTACTTAGATAACTAATCAAATAATTAAAATTTTGAAAGCTGTAGTGGAATGGTAACTTCGCGCTCATCTTTCGTTAAAATTTAGAAATTTAAAGAGTAAACAAGATGTTGAATATTATTTTTTAGAACCGCCCAAAAAGGCGGTTTAATTTTTTTATGTTATGTTGTGAAATTATAAAAAATAAAGCCCGCAAAATTTGCAGGCTTTAAGGAAATATAATCTAAAAATAATCTAATCAAAAAGTTACTATTTCGGTTCTAGGTTTATTCTTTCAGTTATGATTTTTGAGCTTTTACTACAACTCTGTCATTTCCTTGACTAACTTCTATAAAATACAATCCTTTACTTAAGTCATTTCCAAAGTCAATAGTATCTTTAGGATTAGAGGTGAACTGGTCGATAATCCTTCCGTTGATATCAATTATTCTAATGGAAAGTTGTTCGTCACTTTCAGTATTGATATTCAATCCAAAATTAAATGATGTCGGATTTGGTGCAATAATAACAATCAAATTTGATTTTGGTATTGGTGCTTTTTTTGCAAGATTCTGTTTCATTATTGTTACTACAGTTGCATTAGATATACAGCCAGTTGCATTTTTAACTCTCACGTTGTACGTACCAGGTGCAACAGCTATAAAGGCTGTACCGCTTTGATAAGTACTACTATTTATACTATAAGTCAAACCGGTTCCGATTGGAGTTGTAATTTTTATAATTCCAGTACCACAATTACGTGTAGGTTGCGTAACAGATACTATCGGACAAACAAGTGCAGCGGGTTGCGCAGTAATGGTCACTAAACTTACCACTGAAACACAGCCTCCTACACTTTTTGCAGTCACATTATAATTTCCCGCAATAAGACCCATAAAAATAGTACCACTTTGATACGTAACATTGTTGATGCTATATGTGATACCAGTTCCCGTAGGGCTAATAATCTTGATTGTTCCAGTTGCTACTGAGCATGTAGGTTGAGTAAGAGAAGTTACTGGGGTAGTTGGTTTTTGTTGTGCGATTAATAAAGCTACTGTTCCTGTTGAAATACAACCACTGGCATTTTTCACTGTTACTGTGTAATTACCTGCGATAAGATTCGAAAAAATCACACTACTTTGGAAATTGATTGAATTGATACTGTATGTTAAACCAGTTCCCACTGGAGCTGATACTGTGATTTTTCCGGTAGTTACTGAACACGTTGGTTGTGTAACTGAAACTGTTGGCGCAACCGGTAATTCTGGTCTTGCATTTATTACTACAATAGCTACGCTTGAGATACAGCCATTATTTTCAACAGTAACAGTGTAGGTACCAGGCGTAAGAGCAGTAAAATTATTACTGTATTCGTAGGTGGTGTTGTTAACACTAAACGTTGAACCTTCTGCAGTTGGAGATGTTATTGTTATGCTCCCTCCTTCAGTAGTACATGACGGCTGAATAACCGAAACTGTTGGTGCTTCTATTAGTCCGCAAGGAACGATAACAGTTACTATTGCCGAATCACAATTAGTTGGATTAGCTTTTTCGCATATTTGGTATGTAAATACGTAATTACCTGCTGGAGTATTTGGCAAAACATCTACAGAACCGTCGGCGTTTAATGTTAAAAACTCATGGGAATCATGTAGCATAGTAACTTTAGACATTAAAGGAGTAGATCCATTTAAAACATCATTAGTCAATACATTGTTTATTGCTCTTCCTCCTAGTACTCCACTTGCAACAGTTCCATTGTCATCATTAGCAATAATTGGAGTTGACGGTTCAACAAAGCAAAGTGTTTTATTATAGATTACACCCGTGCTGAATCCGATGGCTCCTGTAGTTGAAAGCATTCTTCCTTCTAGATTTCCATTAGCTCCCATTGTATTTGCTCCATTATGGGCGATAAGTGTTCCTTTCATGAACGTAAAAGTTCCCATAGAAACGGCACCTTCAGCAATCCAGAAAACATTACAACGGCGCGTTCCATTTGCCAAAATTACTTTTGACTGTGCTGCGGTTGTAAAGGCTCCATTAAATTTAAAGATAAATAATGCATTTGGATTTCCTTGACCATCTAATGTGATTGTTCCTGCTAACGATCCGGCAGCTGCAATTGAGTACACTCCTGCGTTAAGGGTTTCTCCACTTCCGAAAGCGGGCGTGTGTGTGGTATTCGTATTTGGAGTATTATGTAGCTGAATGTAAGCGGCATCTAAATCGATTTTGGCTTGGACGGTAACTGCATTTACGTTATAAAAAGAACCTGCAACAGTAGAACTAAAGAATCCGCTAATGTCTCCTGCATTTGATCCAATATCGCCAATAATTCCAGATGTAGCTGCATTTGCTACAGCACCAACACTTGTAAATAGTGCAAAATTTGCAACAGATCCTAAAATAGCGTTGTCACATGTATCTACACAATTTATAGGAATAGTAATTGGTCCTGCTGGAAGCGATGCAATACCAGGTCCAAAAGTTATTGCACCTTCTGAAGAAAGCATTCTTCCTTCTAAATTACAATTAGCTCCAACCATGATTGCTCCTGGATGTGCCAGTAATGTTCCTTTTGTAGTACTACCAGCGCCAATAGTAATTGCACCTTCAGCAATCCAAAAAACATTGCAAGAACGCGTTCCGTTGCTTAGAACAACATTTGATGCGGCTGCGGCTGTAAAACCTCCTTCAAATTTAATTACGAAAGCTGCGTTAGGATTTCCTTGTCCATTTAAAGTAATAGTTCCTGCTAAAGATCCTGCTCCACCAACTGAATACACCCCTGGTGTAATGGTTTCACCACTTCCAAAGGCTGCTGCATGAGTCGTATTGGTCACAAATAAATCGCTAAGGTGTATATAAACCTTAAGAAGATCAATTTTTGCCTGAACCGTTAATGCATTTACATTTTGCGAGGAACCATTTAAGGTTGTTGGAAGATTAAATCCGCTTACGGCTCCGACATTGGTACCAACATCTCCAGTAAGCACTGAAACTCCGATATTAGAAACTGCTCCGGTACCTGAATAGGCGGCAAAGCCAGAAAGCGTTCCTAAATTAAGATTTTGACTTACAGTAATCGTTGAGCATAATAATAGCATCATAGCTATTACACTAAATAATAATTTTTTCGTCATGATAAAAGATTGAAATGGGGTTGGGTAATCTAGTTAATGCGATAAGGAGGATCCTTAAATATGCATTTTATGCCATTTTCCGCAATCAATTGTCCATTATAATTGATTGTTAATTAAACAATTTAGGGTCGTTTACAATGCGAACTTAGTTTGTAATAAAGTACATTGATACTAATTATCTACAATCAACCAATTAAGCGGTCAAGTAACATCTATTTTGAATTTATTGCAGATAATGACTTTACAAAATAAAAGATTTATAATGTATTTTTTGTAGCTTTATTACCTTATAAAACTCAATAAACGACATTTAATCCGATTAATTTGCTTTTAATCGATTAAAAGGTTTACCATTGACGTATAAAATTAACAAAACGACTTTTATCTCCGATACAAAAAATTTGGAAGAGTTGACTTAAAATTTTATACATAGCTGTTGCGATATTTCTGTCGCAGATAAAAAAATCATAATGAATAAAAAATTATGTTTTCTAGGATTATCAATCATTTTCTTATCTTCTTTTTTTACCGTTAATGCCCAAGCCCCCACTCTAAGTGCAGCGGCAGCATTTGACTTGTTTACTGCAAATGGAACTATCAGTAATACGGGTAACACCCAATTTTCAGGAAATATTGGGACTAATAGTGGTACCATTACAGGTTTTGGAACCGTAACTAACAACATGTATACGACGGATAGTTTTACCGCTACTTGTGCTACGGATGTATTAAATGCGTACAATGAATTATTTGCAACCGCTGCTACCGTTACAGATCATGCAGCAGTTTTTGGGAACGGAGAACAACTTACTGCTGGAGTTTATGAAATTACTGGCGCTGCTTCAATTGCAGGATCGCTAACATTAAATGGCCAGGGAAATACTGATGCTATATTCATTTTCAAGATTGGTGGTGCTTTTACCTCAGCAGCCAATGCTCAAATTATTTTAGCCAATGGTGCTGATGTAAACAATGTATTTTGGGTATCAGAAGGAGCGATGTCTTTTGCCTCCAATGTGAATGCAAAAGGAACTTTTTTAGCGCATAACGGTGCCATTAGTTTTGGCGCATGGGCTGTTTTACAAGGCAGAGCATTAACGCTTGCAGGAGCTATTACTACTTATGAAAATTTTATTAATTTACCACCAACACCAGCCGAAGGACCCGATATGGGTAGTGTTGCTGATTTTATACTGTTTACAACTGTTGGCGCAATTACAAATACAGGCACCACTTTTTTAAGTGGTAGTATAGGAACAGATGCTGGTGCCATTACTGGTTTTGCACCTTCAACCGAATTTATATATATTGAAGATAGCGTTACTGTACTTGGTGCAGAAGATTTAGCACTCGCTTATAATGATTTACAAACAAGAGCACCGAACAATATAGCGCATAGTCCTGCTTTTGGTGGTGGCGAAATTTTAACTCCTGGTGTTTATAGTATTGGAGCAGCTGGTTCAATTGCTGGTACAATAACGTTAGATGCTTTGGGAGATCCTAATGCTATCTTTATCATACGTGTAGGCGGAGCACTCACAACCGCTGTTGGTACTCAAATCATTTTATCTAATGGTGCGAGCGCTGCTAATGTGTTTTGGGTTGTTGAAGGTGCCATTACATTAGAGAGTAATATGGTCGGTGCAGGAACTTTTATCACAAGTGCCGGAGCCATAAATATTGGGGCTAATTGCACTTTAGTAGGGCGTGCACTTACGCTTACAGGTGCCATAACCACTATAAATGGATTGTCATTAACTATTCCAATAATCAAAAAAGTACGAAATAATCAAACGATTTGTTACGGAACTTCTCCAGCAGATTTAGTGCTTACCGGCACTACTGAAACTGTACTTAAATGGCAAAAATCTAGCAATAAACAATTTACCAACCCCATAGACATCGCAAATACTACCGCAATTCTTACTAGTAGTAGTATTGGGAATATTTATGAAACTACTTGGTTTAGAGTAGTATTTGAAGGCACTGCGCAATATTCTTTTTCAGCCAAAATTAAAGTAGGTATTGCTACGTCGTGGAATGGGATTGATTGGGATCGCGGTCTACCTAATGCTTCAACCACAGTCATTTTTACCGAAGACTATACTTCGACGCAGTGTATACATGTTTGCGCAGTAATTGTTGTTAATAATGCTAATGTGCTAATCAATTCAGAGGATACTTTAACGGTTCAAAATAGTGTTGCTATTACTCAAGGCTCTTTGATTTTTGAAAATAATGCAAGTTTGGTTCAAATTAGTAATGCAGTTAATTCCGGTACTATCACGTATAAAAGAGACACTACAATGCGTAAATTTGATTATACTTATTGGTCAACGCCGGTAAGTCCGCAAACTATAGGTGGTTTTACACCAGGATCTCCTTTGTCGTATTCGTTTAATCCTCTCATTGCAAATTGGCAATGGGCACCCTTAAGTACTATCATGATTGTTGGAAAAGGATATATCGCAAGAGCACCAAGCAGCTTTTCTGTTACTGTAGCAACCCCTTTTACTGCCAATTTTATTGGTGTACCAAATAATGGAAACTATCCTGTAACGATTCACGCTAGTGAAAGTACTACTTTTAATTTATTGGGGAATCCTTATCCAAGTGCCATTAGCGCCGATGAATTTATGGATGAGAATACAGATACCCTGGGTTTAACTGGAACTACATTTTACTTTTGGACCCACAATACACCCATTACCAATAACGAATATGCGTATAGCGATTATGCTTCTTACAACAGAACAGGCGGAACTAAGGCTGTTGAAGGAGAAAATAATGAAATCCCAACGGGTAAAATCGCCGCTGGACAATCCTTCATGGTTGGAGCTGAAAATTCAGGAATAGCTACTTTTAGTAATAAAATGCGTATTAGTGGTAATAACAATCATTTTTACAGACAAAATCAAGATAACCTTTCAATAACTACTGCAGAAAAACACCGCGTTTGGCTTGATTTAAAAAATGAACAAGGCTTTTTCAAAGAAATTTTAGTAGGCTATTTAGGAAACGCAACAAATGGTTTTGAGACTGGTTTTGATGGACCCATTGCTGAAGCAGGTAACTCCATAAGTTTTTACTCTTTTTCGAATATCAAAAAGCTGTCGATTCAAGGAAGAGGATTACCATTTGATACAAATGATGAAGTTGCTTTAGGCTATAAAACTACGGTGGCATCAACTTATAGTATAACATTATCAGCTTTTGACGGTTTATTTACTGAGCAATCAGTATATCTTGAAGATACGTTGTTAAATGTTATTCATAATCTAAAAGATTCGCCTTACTCTTTTACTACTCTAGAAGGAACTTTTGATACGCGTTTTGTATTACGCTACACTAGTTCAACTTTGGATGTTTCCAATCCCGTTCTAGCTGCAAGTTCTATTTTAATTTATAAAGAGCAGCAACAAATGATTGTTCATTCAGGTACCGTTGCAATGGCAGAAGTAACTGTATTTGACGTCATGGGGCGCCAGCTCTTTGCAAAAAAAGCTATTGATGCTACCGAATTCCGATTTAGTACAATAAACAATAATGGGTTGTTATTGGTTCAGATAAAAACTATAGACAATCAAATTATTACTAAAAAAATCATTCCATAACCTTTAGAAAGGTAATAAAATTCTGCTATTATTAATAAATATTTGAAAGAAAAATTGTGGGTGTTGTGGCGTACTCTCATTGAAAACATCGACTATTATTTACAGTTATAAAACCTTAAGTTATTGATTATTAATTAATATAACTAATTCGTAGTAGTATTGTAGTTTAATAAGTCCACCTTTACCCCCGATGCAATAATTCTATTGCTTCTAACCTTTCCGATTAATATGAAAACCTATTTATTGTTAGCATTAACAACGTCTTTGCTATTGTCTTTTATTAACACTTCGATTACACCAGTTCAGCCTACTACTTTTATATACTTTACTCCTTACTTTTTTATTTAATTCATTATGAAAAATATAAATAATTTTAAATCGATATTTTCGTTACTTTTCATTTTTTTCTTTAGCGCTTCTTTTAGTCAAACCGTTAATTTAGGAATACTAACCTCTTTTGAAGCTTATACTGGAAGTGGGGGAATTGCAAATGGAGCTGGAGCTACTATTAACGGAGATGTTGGTACACACCTTGGAATAATTAGTGGATTTGTTTCACCACCTTATACTGGTAACACATACAATGCTAATGCAATTACTGATCAAGCCAGAAAAGATTTACTTAGGTTATACATTCATCTTAACGATCTTTTTGTAAACTTTCCTGATACTCATGCTCCAGCTTTTGGAGCAGGCGAAACTATTACTCCTGGCGTATATTTCTTATCTGGTGCTGGATCTATAGGAGGTTCTCTTACTCTTGATGGAGGAGGAAATCCAGATGCTTTCTTTGTAATTCAATTTAATGGAGCAATGACAGTAGGCGCTAGTGCTTCAGTTACTTTAACTAATGGAACAAAATCTTGTAATGTTTTTTGGATTGCTAATGGAGCTATTTCTGTTGCAGCAAATGCTACTGTAAAAGGAACTTTGTTTTCAAAGGTAGGAGCTGTTGGCCTTGGTGCCGGTACAATCCTTGAAGGAAGAATGCTTACTATGGCTGGAGCCATAACTACCGGAGTGGGTGCTGTTGCAAATCCTCCAATTGGTGTGAGTACCATTCCAATATTTTGTGAAGCGAGTTGCAGTCCTGCTCCTTCTGTAGCTGTTTTGGGAGTTATTTCAGACTTTGCCCTTTTTACTAATTTAGGTGCCGTAGCAAATACTGGTATTTCTGGAATTAATGGAAAAATTGGTAGTGATGGAGCTATAAGTGGTTATACTAATGGAATTCATATCGGAACGGAGCATACTGCGGATGCGCTTACAGCACAAGCCGAAATAGATTTAGATAACGCTTATACTGCGCTTATGGCGCTGCCAAATACTATACTTTCTCATGTGCCAGCTTTTGGACTTGGAGAAACACTTACTGCTGGAGTTTATTTCATAAACGGCGCAGGATCTTTAGCAGGTACTATAACCTTAGATGGTCAAAATAATCCAGATGCAATTTTTGTATTTAAGTTTGCTGGGGCATTTAATATAGCGGCACTATCAAAAATAATTTTAACTAATGAAACGCGTCGTTGTAATGTTTTTTGGATTGGTGGAGCTGGAGTTGCTACTGGTGCCGTTAATATAGGAGCGGCCTCTCATGTAAAAGGAAATTTTATTTCCCATGGTGGAGCTTGTAACTCAGGAGCAGGTGTATTTCTATCAGGTAGACAACTTTCTACAGGTGGAGCAGTTAATTCTGACACAGGTATAATTTATACTACTCCAGAATGCATAACCTCTCAGTCTTTATTGATTTCGTTGTCTGCCCCTATTTCTGGCGGAGACCAAACGGTTTGCTCAGACGGAACGACTACACAAACACTTACTGCTACTGCTACTACTGATGAAGGTACAGTAACTTGGTTTGATGCTGCAACTTCAGGTACTGTTGTTTCAAGCCCTATTCAAGTTGGGGCAGGCTCAAAAACATATTATGCAGAGACTTTTAATGGTACCTCTATTAGTGCTAGTAGAACTGCTATTACGCTAACTATTGATTTAACAACTACAACCGACGGCGGAATTACCTGGTCTAATGGAATACCAAGTGGTCAAGCAGTTGTTTTTGATGGTGCTACAGGAACAATAAGCGGTGATTTAGCTTCATGTTCTATTAGGTTAAAAAATAATGCAGTTATTACAGTATTGTCTGGAATTGATGTGACTTTGAACGGTAAATTAGTTGTTGATGAAGGAAGTACTTTTATATTAGAAAACAATGCCAATTTAATTCAAAATACAACCATTGCTAATTCAGGTACTATTATTGTAAAACGAAATTCATCTTTATTAAAGCGATTAGATTACACCTTATGGTCCTCTCCAGTTGCAGGTCAAGGAATATATGCTTTTTCTCCTTTTACTTTACCAACACGTTTTTATGTTTATGATACAAGCACAAATTTATATACATCATTAGAATTTAATTTAAGCGGTTTACAATATCCATCGCCTTTAGTAGCTCCAACCGGAGTCAATGGAACCGATACTACCAATATTCCATTCGCCACAGCAAAAGGGTATTTAATACGCATGCCTTACAATCACCCAACAGTAGCGACAGCCTGGAATGGTTCATTCACCGGCGTACCAAATAATGGTGATATTACTTTTCCGTTGCAAACAGGTTACAATGCAGTAGGAAATCCATATCCATCTCGAATT
Organism: Flavobacterium sp.; assembly: GCF_029945805.1. Classification (GTDB taxonomy): domain Bacteria; phylum Bacteroidota; class Bacteroidia; order Flavobacteriales; family Flavobacteriaceae; genus Flavobacterium. Next base: position 204,519 of record NZ_JAQSDH010000033.1, on the reverse strand, counting down.
AATGTTCATAATTTTATTGATTCAAATCCCAATATTACTGGAACTTTATATTTTTGGAGAAAAACGAATGATTACACCGCAACTTCACATGCCACGCTTACCAAAATGGCCTACGTTGCCAATGGTGCTGCTGGCGGAGATACTGGAATAGGTTTTTTCGATTTTGGAGATGAAGCAAATAGCGTAGTTAATATAGGACAAGGTTTTATTGTATTAGCAACTAGTGATTCAAACTTAAACTTTACTAACGCTTTGAGAAGAAATTTAAACGAGAATCAATTCTTTAAAACAAGTTCTGTTACTACTACAAACACTGGATTGTATTGGTTAAACTTGACAAAAAGCGATGGAATTTACAGTCAAATGGCAGTTGGATATAGTGCACAAGGTACTTTAGAAGTTGATAGAGGCATTGATGGTAAAAACATCAATAATGAGTTTTATTTAACCAGTTTGATTGGAACTGACGACTATTCAATCCAAGGCCGTCCTGATTTTCAAGCTAATGACATTGTCCCCTTATCATACAAAACTACTGCTGCCGGAAATTATACAATTTCTATTGACCACACAGCTGGCTTATTTTCTGATAGTCAAAGCATTTACCTTAAAGACAACGTCTATGCTACAGTTCAAGATTTAAAAGTCGGAAGCTATACTTTTGCAAGTCAAGCGGGAACTTTCAATAACCGTTTTGAGATTGTATATACCAATTCATTAGCAGTTGGTAGTGTTTCCCCTTTCGGCAATCAGGTAAAGGCTTACAAAAACAATGGTAATTTAATAATTTCCAGCAGTGCTTTAGCATTAGATTCTGTAAAAATATTTGATATAAGCGGAAGGTTGCTAACAGCGCAAAAAGGAATAAATGAACTACAAATGAACTTGACAGGTTTACGGTCAAATGGTTTATTACTTGTAGAAATTACTTCAGAAACCGGTAGTACTTGTGTTAAGAAAGTGATTTGGTAAATTTATTCAGAAAATATTATTTGTTTTAAAACAAATAATAATTGTTAGGATTGAGAGTTCATTGTTAAACAAACTATGAGCTCTTTTTTCATTTTTAAACATACGCCACATAATCTTACATAAAAGTGGCAATTATATAAGTTTGATTAACAATAGTATAACACAAGCAATTAGTGTAGTACTATTTTGCATTGTTTAATTACTGCTTACATATTCCTACATATTATAGCACTAAAATCTATACAATACTTCATCACAATAGTGCCTTAACACAATTTAAAGGAGAAAATTAACAAATTTATTCTATCAATTCAGGTAATCTTATCTAGCAATGGAAAATTATATTAATACAATTACACAACGCCAAATTCGGCATACTATGGATTCCTTGCTAGAAGGAGTACAAATCATCGATTTTAATTGGCGGTATGTGTATACCAATACATCAGCGGATAGCGGCCTTCACTTACATACGATGATGGAAAAATTTCCCGATATTGAGAATACCGAAGTATTTAAAGTCTTACAGCATTGCATGACGTCACGCAAAGAAGAAAGATTAGAGATTGAGTTTGTTTATTTTGATAAATCCGTTAAATGGTTCGATTTAAATGTAGTTCCTGTCGATGAAGGTATCTGCTTAATGTCACTTGATATTACGGCACATAAAGTGGCTGAGGAAAAACTAAAAAAAATGAAGAACCTCTACGCTTTCATTAGTCAAGTAAATCAGAAAATTGTTCGCGTAGAAAATGAAAAAATGCTTTTTCAAAATGCTTGTACTATGGCTTTAGAATTTGGTGCATTTAAAATGGCTTGGATTGGTATTTTTAATAAAGAAGAAAAAACTATAAAATTGGTCGAACAATGCGGGGTTCCACAAAAAGATCTTAAGCGCTTTGAGGGTGCTTATATGGTAAATGGCGCCCAAGCATACGTACTTCAAAACAACACCTACTATATCTGTGATGATATAGATAAAAATCCACAACTTGGATCATGGAAGCCCTTTGCTAAAAAGAACAACATTCGTTCGGGCATGGTACTCCCAATAAGAAAATCAGGGATTATTATAGGAACCTTTAACCTCTATTCAACCAAAGTAAACTTTTCGGATAAAGAAGTAATGGAATTATTGGTAGAATTAGCAGGTGATATATCGTATGCACTTGATTTGTTCGAAAAGGCAAAGTATCATAAAATAGTAGAAGACCTGATAGTAAGTAACGAAAATAAATTTCGCGCGCTTATTGAAAAAAGTAGCGAAATAAAAACACTTTCGGATATAGAGGGACGACTCTTTTATGTCAGCCCATCCATAAAAAAGGTTTTGGGTTACACACCTAAAGAATTTATAGCGTTGAAGTCTTTCAGTTTCTATCATCCAGACGATGTTCCGATGCTAATCAAGACAAGAAAAAAACTGGTAGTTACTCCTGGTAAAACCGTAAAGCGCCAAGTTAGGCTTTTACATAAAAAAGGATATTGGGTTTGGTGTGAAGGCACCTTAACCAACTTTCTTGATGAAGCAGGAATAAACGCAATGTTTGCTAGTTTTACTGATGTATCTGAAAGAAAAGAAGCAGCTCTACAACTCGAGTTTGAACAAAATAATCTTACTGCGCTAATCAATAATACCGAAGATTTAATGTGGAGCGTTGACACTGATTTTAAACTCATAACTTCAAATGAACCGTTTGACAAATTAATGCGCTATCTGTTTGGAAAAGAAATTCTTAAAGGAGAAAATACTTTATTGTGCAGTGGATTATCACAAGAACAGCAGAAACGTTTTAAACAATTTTATGAACGCGCATTTACGGGAGAAATTTTTACAGAAGTTATTTATGATAAAAAACCAATTGAAAGATGGTCAGAAATGTCCTTTTATCCCATCCGAAAAGAACACGAAATAATAGGTACTGCCTGTTTCTCGCAAAATATTACAACCCGAAGAAAATCAGATTTAAAATTACAGCAACAAAACCAAGAACTTATTAAGACTAATTTGGAACTCGACCGTTTTGTTTACAGCGTATCGCATGATTTGCGTTCGCCACTTACCTCTATGCTTGGATTAATTTCTTTTATAGAGGAAGATAGTCAAGAAAAAGAAACGCTCGAACACATTAAACTGATTAAAAACAATATCCATCGATTGGATAACTCAATTAAAAATATCCTGAATTATTCTTATAATAACCGTGCTGAACTCGACGTACAACAAATAAATATAGAAAAAACAATTCATGACGTTTTAAGTTCGTTGACTGATGTAAAAGCGGCAGATGGAATTATATTTAATGTAAGAGTAAAAGAGTTTATCCAATTTCATACGGATCGTAAGCGTTTTACCACCATCTTAGAAAATCTAATTTCGAATGCCATAAAGTACCACACGGAAAATAAAACTGACAGGTACATAAATATCACAGCAGTAACAGATAAAGAGAAGTTAGAACTTAATATTGAAGATAACGGAATTGGTATAGATACAAAACACCACGAAAAAATATTTGATATGTTTTACAGGCTTTCAGGTGAAAAACCGGGGTCAGGAATCGGGTTATACATCGTGAAAGAAACAGCAGAGAAACTTCTAGGTAAAATTGTATTAGAGAATACAAAAGGACACGGAGCTTCATTCACACTCACACTTAAAAATTTATTATGATACCAGATACCAACCCAAGATTTCCGATTGTCATGATTATTGATGATAATACTATTGATTTGTACATTACCTCACATGTAATTACAAGACAGAATTTTGGAAGGCAAATATTGCAATATTCCATTGCAAGTGAAGCATTAAACTATTTGATAGAAAATAGTAAAAACGTATCGGCTTTGCCACAAATTATTTTGGTAGACATTTATATGCCTATAATGTCCGGTTTTGAATTCATGGAAGCTTACGATGATTTGCCACAAAGCGTCAAGGACTATTGCAACGTTTACGTAGTCTCCTCATCAATTGACCAAAAGGATATCATGCGAGCCGAAGAAGATAAAAATATCATCGGTTTTTGCGAAAAGCCGATTTCTAAAATAACACTTGAAAATATGACGATAAGTAATTAGTGTTGTTGCGAATTAAAATAGGGATTCGCAACAACATTCTTTTCCCTAATTTAATTTTTATTTCAATGACGTTTTTAACTTCTTTAAATATTAATACTTCAAATTTTAACTTTAATGTAATTTATCTATAATTCGATAGAGCCAAAAATTTTAACTTCAGCACTTGAACTTCAGCAATTTATTACTACATTTATATTCCCTAGTCTTGTAACCTCAATAAAATTGAAACCTTTAAACCAACCATAATATGAAAAACAAGATTTTAAACACTGTCATTTTTGTAGCGATTGTTTCTTTTGCAATTGGATGTAAACAAAAAACGGAAGAAGTTGCCATTGACAAAGAACAAATCAAAAATGAGATTCAAGCTATAGAGAATAGAATGGCTGAAATGTATAACAACCGTGAACTTTCTACCGAAGAATATTATGCCGATGATGCGATTAGCTTTTCACAAAACAAACCACCGCTTGAAGGTAAAGCAGCTATTTACAAATCCATTAAAGAAGATTTATTAAGTTTTCAGAAAGGACACCAGATCGCTTTTGTAGCGAACGAAGTATTACCTTCTCCTCAAGGCAATCAAGTGGTTGAAATTGGAAGCTATAGAGTGTCAGACTCTACTTCTACCGCAATATATACTGGAAATTTCATGGCCGTTTTTGAAAAAAGAGATGGAAAATATGTTTGTATCAGAGATATGGCCGCATCTGACAGACCTAAAATAGAAATCGCAAAACCTGAAGACAAAAAAGATACTAAAAAATAATACTACTAAACTTTACTATTTGAAAAAGCACTTTATTTTAAGGTGCTTTTTTTGTAAAGATAATTTACTAAGTACCTAAGTCAAATATACTCCAACGGAATCAAAGAACTGAGAATTCAATAAAAAGTTCTAATTTTGGCTGATGAATTTTGTACAACGTCTTTTTCTTTCTATTTCTTTTTTGCTTTTGATGACTGGTTTTGCCGCGCCATCTGCAAATCCGTTGATGCAAAAAGGGTGGGCTGAACTCATACAAGATAATGAAAATGAAGCTTTTGGATACTTTTCGCAAGCATTAGAAATAGCCACAAAAGAAAAAAATACGGCAGATAAAGCTGAATCTTTATTCTATCTAGGAATCTGCTCGTACGGTTCTAGCCTCGAAAAAGGTCTACAGTTCGTTACCAAATCACTCTACGAATACAAGCAACTCGAAAAAACAAATCCCGAAAAAGCACATATTGGTCGTTACAAATGCCTGCAGTTAATCAGCACGATTTATGCGCGACAGAAAAAGTATAAGGAAGCAATGCAATTAAGCGCTGAGGTGGTAGCCGAGTTAAAAGACAAAACCGATACATCAGGAACACTTGGATTAGCGTACAATAGCCTAGGATTTTTAAGCGAATTAAAAAACGAAAAAGTCGAAGCAGAAGAATATTATACTTTAGCCTTACACGAATTTGAAAAAGCAAAGAATGTTGCCTATTTACCTTCTTCTTATTGTCGATTGGGAGAAATTGCAAAGGATAGAAACCAAAAAGAAATTAGTGTAAACTACTTCAAAAAAGCTTTGACTACTGCCCAAAGTACGAGAAATAAACAAGCACAGGTTACCGCTTTAATTGCCATGGGAAATTGGTATATGAAATTTGAAAATGATCTAAGTCAAGCCGAAAATTATTTTAATAAAGCGCGAATTACTTCGGCAACAATTTCAGACAAAACATTTGAAATCAAAGCGCTAGAAGCTTTAATTGAACTAAAAAAAGAAGAAGAAAATTATCAAGAAGTAAGCCAATTACAACATAAGATACTAACAATTAAAGACAGCTTCTATTCATTCGAAAGAGACCAAATTGTAAAAAGTTTGGAAGTTCAATTCGATGTTTCGGAGAAAAACAGAAAGCTTAAATTGATCTCCGCAGAACATGAAGTTTCTGCACTAACGAATTATCTTCTCGTCGCACTTTTGGTTTTATTGATTCTTGTCTTTACGATTCTGTATCTGTTTTTGAAACGTATCAATAAGAGAGACAAGCAACTTTTGAAAACTAAAGAAGAATTAGTTTTGGTGCTAGAAGAGCAAAAACAACTTAAGCAGCATCAGTTTCAAAACGATTTAGAGTTTAAAGAAAGTCAGTTGAGTGCGATTACTATCCAAATGTTGGAGAAAAATGAGCTTCTAGACGAAATCAAAACACTTCTCAATAGAAAGGAAGCCACATCGGAAACCGAAATAAAAAAAATAGTTTCCAAATACACGATTCAGGAGAATAATTGGAAGGATTTTGATAGCCATTTTGAAAGTGTCAACAAGAATTTCTACACCCGCTTGAAAGGCAAATATCCCGATATCAGTTCGAATGATCTAAAAATTTGTGCCTTAATAAAACTAAATCTATCCATAAAAGAAATGGCATCTATCCTCAATATTTCTCCTGATAGCGTTAAAACGGCACGCCATCGCCTGCGCAAAAAACTACAGCTCAGCACCGAAGAAAATCTTACCGATTTTATTTTGGCAGTATAAACAATCCAGAAGCTAATTGCTATTTTTCTGAAATTAAATAAACTTGTCGATTAATCTCAAAAATGGGATTGAAATTCCCGTTCTTAGATGCAGTTTGTTTGTTTTTGAAATAATTAGTTTTATATATTTACTAAAAATTAAAAACTTATGAATTTCTCAGCAAAAATGTTACGCGATAATGCGTTATCTGGTAAAGTAATAGTAGTAACTGGTGGCGGAAGCGGATTAGGTAAAGCCATGACCAAATATTTCCTTGAATTAGGTGCTAAAGTAGCGATTTCGTCACGCGATATGGATAAGCTAAAAACTACGGCAGCCGAATTAGAGAAAGAAACCGGTGGAACATGTCTTCCGATTCAGTGCGATGTGCGTCATTACGATCAAGTTGAAGCTATGTTGGCAAAAGTTTTAGAAACCTTCGGCAAAGTAGATGTATTGCTTAATAACGCAGCAGGAAACTTCATTTCTCCTACGGAAAGATTGTCTGCGAATGCCTTTGACACTATTATCGATATCGTTCTGAAAGGATCTAAAAACTGTACCCTAGCGTTTGGAAAACATTGGATCGAAACCAAACAAACCAACTGCAATGTGTTGAATATTGTCACCACTTATGCTTGGACCGGTTCGGGCTATGTAGTTCCGAGTGCCACTGCGAAAGCTGGAGTTCTGGCTATGACCAGAAGTTTGGCTGTAGAATGGGCAAAATACGGCATCCGAATGAACGCGATAGCACCAGGACCATTTCCAACAAAAGGCGCTTGGGACCGATTACTTCCGGGTGATTTAGCTGAAAAATTTGATATGGCTAAGAAAGTGCCTTTGAAACGTGTTGGCGATCATCAAGAATTAGCCAATTTAGCCGCTTATTTGGTTTCTGATTTCTCTGCGTATATCAACGGAGAAGTTATTGTAATTGATGGTGGCGAATGGTTGCAAGGTGCTGGACAATTCAATATTCTTGAAAAAATTCCACAAGAAATGTGGGATATGTTGGAAACCATGATAAAGAATAAAGGGAATAAATAAATTTTTGATTTAAGAGTATTGATCTTCACGATTTGATTTAAGAGTATTCAAGAATTATAGTCTTTTTTCTTTTCTGTTTCTACTATTCACTACTTCAAAACTTTACAAGATTGTTAACAAAAATCCGTAGGCAAAGCCATAAATAATTGTATTTTTACGGCTCTAAATTTTAAAAAATTAAATGGGTAAAATCATTGCTATTGCCAATCAAAAAGGTGGTGTTGGAAAAACAACAACTTCTGTAAACCTTGCAGCATCACTGGGAGTTTTAGAAAAAAAAGTGTTATTGATAGATGCGGATCCGCAAGCCAACGCAAGTTCTGGTTTGGGTATTGATGTGGAAAATGTAGCTATTGGCACCTACCAAATTCTGGAACACAGCAGTAGCCCAGAAGAAGCTATAATTTCATGTAGCGCTCCGAATGTTTGGGTAATTCCTTCGCATATCGATTTGGTTGCCATTGAAATTGAATTAGTTGACAAAGAAAACCGCGAATACATGCTGAAACAAGCACTAGAAAGCGTGAAAGATCAGTACGATTATATTCTAATTGATTGTGCTCCGTCTTTAGGTTTGCTTACGCTAAATGCACTTACTGCTGCTGATAGCGTGATAATTCCAATTCAATGCGAATATTTTGCTTTAGAAGGTTTAGGGAAATTACTGAATACGATCAAAAGTGTACAAAAAATACACAATCCTGACTTAGATATTGAAGGGCTTTTATTGACCATGTTCGACTCGCGTTTGCGTTTGTCTAACCAAGTTGTAGAAGAAGTTCAGAAGCATTTTAACGATATGGTTTTCAAAACAATTATACAGCGAAATGTGAAACTAAGTGAAGCGCCAAGTTTTGGTGAAAGTATCATAAACTTCGATGCAACAAGTAAAGGCGCCAGTAACTATTTGAGTTTGGCACAGGAAGTCATTAAAAAAAACAGTAAGTAAGCTATGGCAAAAGCTATAAAAAAACAAGCATTAGGAAGAGGTTTATCTGCCTTATTGAAAGATCCTGAAAATGATATTCAATCGATGAATGATAAAAATGCCGACAAGGTTGTGGGTAATATTATCGAATTGGATATTGACGCTATCGAAATCAATCCGTTTCAACCGAGAACTAATTTCAACGAAGATTCGTTGCAAGAATTAGCTTCATCTATCAAGGAATTAGGGCTTATTCAACCAATTACCGTTCGTAAATTAGACTTCAATAAATACCAATTGATTTCGGGAGAAAGACGTTTGCGTGCTTCCAAATTAGTTGGATTGACTACCGTTCCGGCTTACATCCGAATTGCCAATGACAATGAGTCGTTAATCATGGCTTTGGTAGAAAACATTCAGCGTCACGACTTAGATCCAATAGAAATTGCGCTTTCGTATCAAAGGTTAATTGACGAAATTCAATTGACACAAGAACAAATGAGCGATCGCGTTGGAAAGAAACGCTCTACCATTGCTAACTATTTAAGGTTGTTAAAGTTAGATCCGATTATTCAAACCGGAATAAGAGATGGATTTATCAGTATGGGACACGGTCGAGCGATCATCAATATTGAAGATCAAGACGTTCAGACCGCTATTTATCAAAAAATTGTTAGCCAGAATCTTTCAGTTCGTGAAACAGAAACTTTGGTAAAAAATTATCAGGAAAGCATCAAACCTGCACCAGCAAAAGCGGCTAAAAATGCGTCAACATTTGCCATAGCAGAAGATCAGAAAAAAGCATTTACCAACTTTTTTGGTTCTAAAATAGACGTGAAAGTTGCCGGAAATGGTAAAGGAAAAATTACGATTCCGTTTCATTCGGAAGAAGATTTTAATCGCATCATCAAACTAATCCAAGGATAGTGTCTAAACTTTTATACATAGCGCTGTTTGTCTTTTTATTGGGAAATCACTCTGTTTTTTCTCAGAAAAGTGAAACAATGATTATAGCAAAAGACACTACAAAATTAGAAGAAATTGATCCGTTGCGCCCTTCAAAAGCGGCGTTTTATTCGGCTATATTACCAGGATTGGGTCAAGCCTACAACAAAAAGTATTGGAAAATTCCAGTTGTGTATGGAGCCATAGGCACCAGTCTTTATTTTTATATCGACAACAACAAAAAATACCATAGTTATCGAGATGCGTATAAAAAACGATTATTAGGTCAAGAAGATACGCAGTATGGCTACCTTGACGATTCTCGGTTAATTGCCGCCCAAAGATTTTATCAACGAAATAGGGATTTATCACTGCTAGTAACCGTCGGTTTTTATATTTTAAATATCGTGGACGCCAATGTGGATGCGCATTTAATGCAGTTCAACGTGAGTGATAAACTGTCATTCCAACCCGATGTATATACCAATGACATCAACTACAAACCTAACTTGGGACTAACTTTTAATTACAAATTCTAAATGAAAATAGCTTTATTAGGATATGGTAAAATGGGTAAAGTAATCGAAAGAATTGCTACCGAAAGAGGTCACGAAATTGTACTCAAAAAAGAGGAATCTAATACCTATGAAGGTTTGTCAACTGCTGATGTGGCTATCGACTTTAGTGCGCCAAATGTTGCCGTTGAAAATATATCTACCGCTATAAACTTAGGAGTTCCGGTTGTTTCTGGCACTACAGGTTGGCTTGAAAATTACCATGAAATCGTAAAACTTTGTAACGAAAAAGAAGCCGCATTTCTGTATGGCTCAAATTTTAGTCTTGGTGTGAATATATTCTTTGAACTCAATGATTATCTGGCAAAGATGATGGCTAAATTCAAAGACTATAACGTTTCAATGGAAGAAATACATCATACCCAAAAGCTGGACAAACCTAGCGGAACCGCAATTTCATTAGCAAACGCTATAATCAATCATTCTGATAAAAACAATTGGGCTATCGAAAATCCAAAAGAAGATGATGTCTTTATTGATGTCAAAAGAATAGATGATGTTCCGGGAACGCACAGCGTTTTTTACAATTCTGAAGTAGATTATATCGAAATAAAACACGTGGCTCATAACCGAGAAGGTTTTGCCCTCGGAGCTGTTATTGCTGCCGAATGGATTATTGACAAAAAAGGCGTTTTCTCGATGAAAGACGTTTTAGATTTACATAAATAAATATTAAAGTTGTAACAAATTAAGGAACTGTTAAACTTATACACACATAAACTTTTAAACTCAACATCATGTCATTATTTCATTGGTTTATATTTTTCCTAGTTGTTCAAATCATTCATGGACTTGGAACTTGGAAATTATACCAAAAAGCAGGTAGAAAACCAATCGAAGCTTTTATTCCAGTATACAATTCCATCGTATTGATGAAAATAATCAACCGCCCAGCTTGGTGGACAATTTTATTATTCATTCCAGTTATTAACCTAATTATGTTCCCTGTCGTTTGGGTTGAAACTTTGAGAAGTTTTGGGAAAAATTCTACTGCGGATACATGGTTAGGTATCTTCACTTTCGGACTATACATTTATTATATCAATTACACTCAAGATTTTAAACACATAGCTGACAGAAGTTTGGTTGCCAAAACAAAAACTGGAGATACCGTTAGCTCGTTGCTTTTTGCAATTGTGGTAGCCACTTTGGTTCACACCTATGTGATGCAACCCTACACTATTCCATCCTCTTCTTTGGAAAAATCTTTACTAATAGGTGATTTTCTTTTTGTAAGTAAGTTTCATTATGGCGCAAGAGTTCCAATGACTTCTGTGGCAGCACCAATGGTTCATGACACTATTCCAGTGATACACACAAAATCGTACTTATATGACGATAACAATCCCGAATCTTGGAAGAACAAATTACAATTACCTTACTTTAGATTTCCTGGTTTCGAGAAAATTAAAAACAGTGATATTGTGGTTTTCAACTGGCCTCGAGATACATTATTTCATATGTACAAACCGGCAGACAGACGATACAGCAAGCCCATTGATAAAAAAACCAACTATGTAAAACGTTGCGTCGGGATTGCGGGTGATAGTCTGCAGATTAAGAATGGTGATGTGTATATTAATGGAAAAATATTAATTCTGCCTGAAAGAGCAAGACCACAATTTTCATATAACGTACAGCTTAAAGATGGTAACGATGATACATTTTTACAGCAAAATGATATAAAAGAATACAATTATGTATTTAAAATGGAAGCGAAACTCTGGGACAATGCTGTGGTTAAAAACTATTTTAATGAGGAAAGAGTTAGAGTTTCAGAAGTTTCAAGAGACTCCGCAAACATTTACTTTAATGCAGGTGGAATTACTGCTGATGTCTTTAAAAAATTAAATTTAGGCATTGGGTATTATCAAGCGAATTTAACGGCGCAAAAGGCTGAATTATTAAAAAATGATCCGAATGTTGCCTCCGTAACTAGATTTATTAAAACTGGAGTCGAAGATGGAATTTATCCTGATGCTGCTGACGGAATTCCAACTACTTTGAATAATTGGAACAGTGATAATTTTGGTCCTATATACATTCCAAAAGCTGGAGCAAAAGTAAATTTAGATCTAAAATCTTTGCCACTTTATAAGATTATTATTGGTGAATATGAAGGGAATAAATTGAAAGTTGTAGGGAATGATATTTTCATAAATGGAGAAAAAGCTACAACCTATACTTTCAAACAGGATTATTATTGGATGATGGGAGACAACAGAAACAACTCTTTAGACGCGCGTTATTTTGGATACACTCCAGAAAACCATATTGTTGGAAAACCAGTATTCATATGGATGAGCTGGGATTCTAACGGAAAAGGTCTTAATAAAATTCGTTGGGAACGATTATTTACCACTGTTGGTGGAGATGGTCAACCTCAGTCCTACTTCAAGTATTTCCTTTTCTTATTAGCGCTATATTTTGTTGGAGATTATTTCTGGAAAAAAAGAAAGAATAGTTAATTTGGTTATTTGGTTATTCAATTTTTTAAATAACTAAACCATTTAATAATCTAACAAGTAGCGAAATGTATATATTTTCTTTTGAAAAATTAGAAGTTTGGATTGAAGCAAAAAACTTTTCAAAGACTATATATGCGATAACTTCAAAATTTCCTGAAACAGAAAAATTTGGATTAATTTCTCAATTAAGAAGAGCGTCAATATCTATAGCATCAAACATGGCTGAAGGTTCTGCTAGAAAAAGTTTTAAAGACAAAGCACATTTTACGTCTATGGCTTTTAGTTCTGCGGTAGAAGTGCTAAACCAATTTATACTATCATTCGAGCTCACTTTTGTTACTGAAACAGATTATTTACATTTAAGAAATCAATAAGAAAGTATTACGAACAAACTAAATTCGCTTCGAAATTATCAAATTGATCAATCTAAAGAAATCAAATAACCAAATTCACGTATAACCGAATGAGCATCATCATCCATCCAAGCTTTTTTCCTTCCATCAGTAGTTTTGTGGCTATGGCAAAAGCGGATATAGTAACTTTTGAAATGGAAGATAATTTCCAGAAACAAACCAACCGCAGCCGAATGTACATTTACAGTCCAAATGGAATTCAATTGCTGAATGTGCCGATAAAACATACTCAAGAAAGGCATCAAAGAACAAAAGAGGTAAAACTTGAAACCGCTTTTGAGTGGCAAAAGCAACATTTTAAATCACTAGAAGCGGCTTACCGAACTTCTCCCTTTTTTGAATATTTTGAAGATGACATTCGTCCGATATTTGAAAAAAAACATACTTTTTTGATGGATTTGAATATGGAAACGATGTCAATTGTTTCAAAATGTTTAGGCTTTGAATTTGATTACAACGAAACTACGGAGTATTTTCATGAAGTAAATGATAAAATTGATTTCAGAAATTTAATTAATGGCAAAAAAGACACTTCTTCTTTTGAATCGTACACACAAGTTTTTGGAGACAAGCATGGTTATTTAAATAACCTATCCATTCTAGATTTACTGTTCAATGAAGGTCGATATGCATTGGATTATTTAAAGAAACAGGAATTATAACTTTCTGGTGCTTCGTAACAGTTGCGAACTTCGGAACCATTTACTTTATTACAAGGCCAATAGAGTTGTGAAACGCAAAGCTGAATTTTGAACAAAATTCGCAATTGCGCGATACGGTAATTAGCAGTTGTGCTTTATTTTTGAATGAGTATTTTGTTGTAACTCTGCCATTCTTTTCCACTGATTAAATCAACAGCCTCTTTATTTGAAAATATTAATTCACAAGCATTCCCCAAAAATTTGTTTTCAGTATCCTGTCTTTCATGAGCTATATTAAAAATTATTACATCTTCTTTTGTAATAAGATTTTGGATACCGAAAGTAAAACCGTAATCTGTGTAATAAGGTGCTTGTTCTATTTCTATTCTTAAGTTTGCTACTTCACTACTATAAAGTAATTTAACCGACCAATCTAAATCTGCATATCTATACATTTTTTCTTCTTCGAAAGTATATTGATACTCGCTTTCGAGAACCGAAAACAAATTTCGAGCATGTGTTTTAAAAAACTCTATTCGATTCATTTTATGGTCATTTTTTTGAGCACAGCTGCTAACTACTCTATAAACGAAAGTCTAGTCATTATAGGTAAATGATCTGAATTTTCAAACTTTGTAAAGGTGGTAAAGTTTTTTACTTTCATTTTTTTACTGGCAAATATATAATCAATTCGTGCCGGATAATATTTGAATTTATACGTTTGTCCAAAACCACTTCCGGCTTCCTCAAAACAATCATTCAAATCAGATTTTATATTTCGGTACAAATAGGAAAATGGACTATTATTCATATCGCCACAGATAATAACCGGGTAATTGCATTTGTTTTTGTGTTTCACCAAAATTTCAGCTTGTTGCTGTTGCTTTTTAAAGGCTTCACGAATTCTTGAAAAAAGCTGCTGAGATTTACTTTGGTTGATAACATCTACATTTTCTGAAATCTCATTAACATCCGGAGAAATTTTTATGGACTGCAAATGAATATTATAAACTCTGATTGTATCTTTTCCTTTTTTGATATCGGCATAAACTATGTTATTTCCGGCAGCTGGAATCTTGAAATCACCAGAATTGAAAATCGGAAACTTAGAGAAAATAGCTTGACCCGTTTTGATTTGCTCTCCTTCCATAAAGATGGCTTTGTACTTATAAATCCTCAAATCTACTTTAGCTTTTTCGGAGTATTCCTGAATACACAAAATATCAGGGTTCTGCTCGTTGATGAAACTTAAGATAGTCCCGCCAACATTATCTTGTGGAAGCCAGTCAAACAAGTTGAACAATCGAACATTGTAACTCATTACAGTAAAATCTTTTTCTTCTCTTTCTGTGTCATTTGAAGAGAATTTGTAGAATTTATTGATAAAAGTAATTCCGAGCAATAAAACCAATCCCGAAAGCATTACCTGACGTTTAAGCTGTACCAACCAATAGATAAAAAACAAGGTATTCATAATAAGAAACAGTGGCAAAATCAAAGTTAGCACTGAAAGCAGCGGAAACATTTTTGGTGCCAGAAAAGGCAAAACATAAGCAACAAAAGTCAATACAGTAACTACTATATTGATTCCAAATACCACTTTATTAAACCACGAAAGTTTCTTCATTTATTTTTTTAAAAGTCTATTAGGCTTAGAATATCATTTTTTTATTACTAGAACAAAAGATAAAGAACTGAAAGCCAAAACTAATTACTGAACACTAACCTATTTTCCTGCTTTGAATAAAAATTCTTTCTCCTCAGCCGTCAAACTATCGTAACCCGACTGACTAATTTTGTCAAGAATTTCATCTATTTGCTGCTGCTTTTTGTCTTTAACAATTATTTTACTTTCTGTTTTCACAACAGGTTTCTTAACATTAACATGTACTTTTTTAAACGGTGTTGCTTTTTTAGGACTAACCAAATTGGCAAAGAAATCAATTACCGAACTTACTATCCGACTCAAATCTGTTCCACTTTGCAACAACTTAATGTAAATATAACCAAATAATGCACCGCCCAAATGAGCAATATGGCCGCCAGTATTATCTAATGGCAATTGTATCAAATCTAAGATAATAAAAACTAAAGCAATTTGCCATAATTTTACTGTACCAAATAGTATAAGTCTAACTTCCATATATGGTTGGTAACTTACGGTTGCCAAGAGTATCGCCATAACTGCACCAGAAGCACCAACCATAGTTGCGTTTACTCCTGTCAAAGCAGGCAGAAATTGATAACCAATCATATATAATAATCCTGAAAAAACTGAACCTAGAATATACAAGGCAAGGAGTTGTCTCTGGGTAAAAAAAGTCAAAAATAGTTGTCCAACAAAATGCAACATCAGCATATTAAAAATCAAATGGAAAATCCCTGAATGAAAGAAAGCATAGGATAGTAAAGACCAAGGTTTCCATAATAAATCACTCCAATCAGTTGATAAACTGACGAAATTTAAATAATCAACACGAACATCAAACAAGAGCAATAGTCCAAAAACAATTGCAGGAACTGCAAAAAATAGCATATTCCAGAAAATCAAACGAATAGTTATAGTACCTATTTTATATTGAAATTTTAAATCATCTAGTACATTCATATCTTAATTCCAACGATTTTTGTTAAATGAATTTTTCTTCCAATACCACATCATCAAAAATCCAGTTAAGGCGCCACCAATATGAGCAAAGTGTGCAATTCCGGTTCCTCCGGCTCCAAAAAGGGAGTTTCCTTTAAAACCTAAAAACAAATCTATGGCAATAATTCCTGGTACGAAGTATTTAGCTTTTATTGGAATTGGAATAAACATAATTCCCAATTCAGCCATCGGAAACATAAAAGCAAAAGCAGTCAGCAATCCGTAAATGGCACCTGATGCACCAAGAGCACTACCTCTAAATATTTGAATAGCTTCTGTTAATATATTAAATTGCTCTTGTGTGAATTTTGCATTATCTAAAATGGTTTTCACCTTACTCGATACCATTTGACCATTGGTATCAAAGACACTACCGTAATCGGCATTTAATAAAATTTGGAGATCACTTTTAGATACATTTAAATCAGAAATTTGATTTAAAGCGTATTGCATCTGAAAATAATTAACTCCGGTGTACAATAAAGCAGCACCTAATCCGCATGAAATATAAAAAAATATAAACTTTTTTGCGCCCCAATAATGCTCTAATGCGGAACCAAAAGAAACCAAAGCAAACATATTAAAAACGATGTGCATGATTCCCGCTGAAGAACCCTGACCATAAACAGGTGCATGCATAAACATTGCTGTCAACGGTTGCCAAAGTCGAAAATTAGGATTAGCTGGATAATACTGTGAAAATAATTGATAAGCTACATCGCCAATAATATTGGAACCTACATAAAATATAATATTAATAATTAGTAACTGCTTAACAGTTTCGGTCATTTTCATCATAAACTGAATTTTTTATCTAAATCTTCCACACTCATGGTGATAAAAGTAGGTTTTTGAAACGGGGATACATTGGGTTCTCTGCAGGCAAAAAGATTATGCACCAAATTTTCCTGCTCTTTTTCGGTTAAATAGGTTCCGGTTCTTACGGCTAAACTTCGCGCCATTGATTTGGCAATCGTATCATTTTGGCTGAAACTGTTATCCGGAATTCCGTCGTGTAAATCACACAATAATTCTTCTAATACAATAGAAATTTCACTTTCCGTTACATTGATTGGCAAGCCAGAAATCATAACATGATCTTTATTAAAAGCTTCAAAGACAAATCCTGTATTTTCCAATGATGTTTTTAATTCCACCAGTAATTCGATTTCTGAAGATGAATAATACAAATCTAGCGGAAATAATAATTGTTGGCTTGAGGCCTTTTGCACGGTCATGCTAGTCAAGAATTCTTCATATAAAACACGCTCGTGTGCACGCTTCTGATTAATAATAACCATGCCCGATTTAATTGGACTAACTATATATTTTTTATGAATTTGATACGTACGTTTAACTTCCTGCTCACTATCTGTTTCATCAAATAAAGAAGAAGTTACGGCCTCATTTTCAAAAGTCATTTCTGCAATATCAACTTCAGTACTAGCCTGTTTTAAACCAACATACAAGCTTTCCCAACTCGGTTGTGCTTCTGGTTTTTTATAACTTGAAGAAGAGGAAAAAGATTTGTTTGGCTTCTCATCCGAAAACGGATTATAACTTCTATCGACTTGGACATTTGGATATTCTGCCGCTTTATTTTGATATTGATAAGGCGTATCCAAATTGGGATCTCTATCAAAATCTAAAACTGGCGAAACATTAAATTGTCCTAAACTGTGTTTGATAGACGAACGTAAAATGGCATACAAGGCGTGCTCATCGTCAAATTTAATTTCGGTTTTTGTCGGATGAATATTGATATCGATGGTATGCGGCGGAACATCTAGATACAAAAAATAACTGGGTTGCGCGCCATCTTTCAACAAACCATCATAAGCTGCCATAACGGCGTGATGCAGATACCCACTTTTGATAAATCGGTTGTTGACAAAAAAGAACTGCTCGCCCCTATTCTTCTTAGAAAATTCGGGTTTGCCAATGAATCCGTGAAGGTTGACAATTTCCGTTTCTTCTTTGGCAGGAACTAACTTTTCATTGGTTTTACCCGAAAAAATATTGACAATTCGCTGTCTAAAATTCGAAATCGGAAGATTGAACATTTCGCTTCCGTTATGATACATGGTAAAATGTATGTTCGGATGCGCCATCGCAACACGTTGGAATTCGTCCACAACATGACGTTGCTCTACCGTTTCTGATTTTAGGAAATTACGACGTGCCGGAATATTGAAAAACAAATTCTTAACGGCAAACGAAGTACCTTTTGGCAAAACAGCTGGCTCTTGTGACACAAATTTACTTCCTTCAATAATAATGTGTGTTCCCAATTCATCTTGATCTTGCTTCGTTTTCATTTCAACATGCGCAATCGCGGCAATAGATGCCAAAGCTTCGCCTCGAAAACCTTTGGTATGCAAAGAAAATAAATCTTCAGCATGACGAATTTTGGAAGTTGCATGACGTTCAAAACACAAGCGCGAATCGGTGATGCTCATTCCCATTCCGTTATCAATCACCTGAACTAGAGATTTTCCAGCATCTTTAATGATTAATTTGATATCCGTAGCTTTGGCATCCACAGCATTTTCCAACAATTCCTTGACTACAGAAGCTGGTCTTTGAACCACTTCGCCCGCAGCAATCTGGTTGGCAACATGATCAGGAAGTAATTGAATTATGCTCGACATAGTTAGTATTCAGTGTTCAAAAATAAGAATTCAATATCAAAATTGAAGTTAGCAAATTTAAGGAAAAACAACTGTGATTTACAGTTAATAGTTACCTAAAAATAAAAAAACCTATCCACAATTTGAACAGGTTTAATTTTATAAAAATCAAGATTTATTTCGGTTATTTTTCTTCTGAAATCTTTCTTAGTTGGGCCATTTTAATTGCAGCAATTGCAGCTTCAGTGCCTTTGTTACCATGAACTCCACCACTTCTATCAATGGATTGTTGTTCGTTGTTATCGGTCAGTAAACAAAAAATTACCGGAACATCCGTCTGAACATTCAAATCTTTTATTCCTTGAGTTACACCTTCACATACAAATTCGAAATGCATGGTTTCGCCCTTTATCACACAACCAATGGTAATTACCACATCAACTTCTTGCGTGACGATCATGCGTTGAGCGCCGTAAACCAACTCAAAACTTCCGGGAACGTTCCAACGGATGATATTTTCAGGTTGCGCTCCACAATCTAACAATGCGGCTTCTGCTCCAGAAAAAAGACCATTAGTAATATGATCGTTCCACTCTGAAACAACAATCCCAAACCGAAAATCTTTCGCGTTTGGGATTGTATTTTTATCGTAATTGGATAAGTTTTTATTTGCTGTAGCCATCTTTTAAGATTGCAGAATACAGATTTGAGATTGCAGTCTAAATTCTGCTTTCTAATTTCTGCCTTCTAATTATTGAGCTAAACCAATTAAAGCTTCGATACCTTGTCCTTCTGGAGCAGCTTCGTAGTTTTCTTTGATGTCAGTGAAATACTTTAAAGCGTCTGCTTTGTTTCCTAATCCAAGAGCCGTTTTACCCGCTTTTAGTAAAAATCTTGGTCTAGTTAATTCGTTTTTATCAGCGTCCGCCGCTTTAACGTAAAAATTTAAAGCTTCTTTTTGATTGTTTTGTTGAGCGTAAGCATCGCCAATAGCACCTTTTGCTAAAACGCTTAACATCATGTCTTTTGATGAGAATTTCTCTAAGCTTGTAATTGCTTCAGCATACTTACCAGTGTTAAGGTAAGCGATACCTGCCATATAATTAGCTTGATTTGCAGCATCCGTTCCTGAATATTCTTCTGCAATTTTAACCACTCCAAATTTACCTTCAGAACCTTTCAAGACTAAATTAAATAACGAATCTGATTTTGTTCCAGTAGCATCATCAACTGCTTTCTGGAAGTTTTGTTGCGATACAAATAATTCATTTGCAGCATCTTCTTGTTTTGGTTCAGCAACAAATTTGTGATACATCAAATAGCCAACAGTTACCAAAGCTACCGCAGCAAGAAGTCCAAAAATGGCTTTCTGATTTTTTTCAACAAAATCTTCTGCTTTTGAAGCGGATTGATCTAAGGTGTCGAATGCTTTTGCTGTTGCGCTGTCTTTTTCATCAACATTTAGATCTTCAATATAATTGTTGTCTAATTTTTCAGCTTTTTCTTTGGGTGCTTTATAACCTCTTTTGTTAAAAGTTGCCATCTATTTTTAATTTAGTGTGCGCAAAAATAAAATTTTTATTGATATTTAAAGGTATTTTTGTCGATATTTTTGAATAATTTGCACCTCTTAAGTTTATGAATTGGAATTAAAACTAATAAATCTATTAGTATTTTATATAAACAAAGGGTTGTAGCACTAATTTTAAACAAAAACTAAATTGTTTTTAAAGCAGATTTCATTACTCAATTACAAAAATTTCTCGGAAGTCACGTTCGAATTGGATTCCAAAATCAATTGCTTCGTTGGCAAAAATGGTATCGGAAAAACTAATATTCTCGATGCGATCTATCATTTGGCAAATGGAAAAAGTTATTTCAATCCGCTTGCAGTACAAAACATCAAGCACAATGAAGAGTTTTTTGTGGTTGATGGCGAATTTGAAAAAAATGGACGACACGAACAAATTTTATGTAGTTTAAAAAAAGGCCAAAAGAAAATCCTGAAACGCAACGGAAAAATCTACGAAAAATTCTCCGATCACATTGGCTTTATTCCGCTTGTGATTATTTCACCTGCCGATAGGGATTTAATTACCGAAGGAAGTGAAACACGACGAAAATTTATCGACAGTGTTATTTCACAATTGGATAACGCCTATCTGCAACAACTTATTCAGTATCAAAAAATTATTATCCAACGCAACGCTCTGTTGAAATACTTTGCACTCAATCATTTATTTGAAAACGATACCTTATCCATATATAATGAGCAGTTGAATGCACTTGGACAATCCATTTTTGAGAAGAGAAAAAAATTTCTGGCGGATTTTATTCCGATTTTCAATAAATACCATCAAAACATTACCGATTCAGCAGAAAGTGTTCAATTGGTTTACCAAAGCGACTTGTTTGAAAATGACACTTTGACTCTATTGAAACTAAACATCCAAAAAGATCGCGCATTGCAATATACTTCTGTCGGAGTTCATAAAGACGATTTATCATTTGAAATTGACAATCATCCGATTAAAAAATTTGGATCGCAAGGGCAACAAAAATCATTTTTGATTGCTTTAAAATTAGCGCAATTCGATTTTGTAAAAAAACAAAGCGGTGAAAAGCCTATTCTGCTTTTTGATGATATTTTTGATAAACTGGATGAATTTCGGGTAAGCAAGATTATCGAAATGGTGAATAACGACGAATTTGGTCAATTATTCATTTCAGATACACATCCAGAACGGACAGAAAACATAGTAAAAACAACGCATCAGACTTATAAAATTTTTAACCTTTAATATCGCTCAAATTCGTAATTTTACCTAAAAAATAAAACCTATGAAATCTAAATTTCTTTCACTCGTATTGCTTTCTTTTTTATTTATTAGTTGTCAAGGACAATCTTCAAAGGCGATTCAAACTGTAGATGTAAAATCGTATGCTGAAAAACTAAAAACAACAGAAAAGCCACAACTTTTAGACGTTCGAACTCCAGAAGAATTTAGCACGGGTCATATTGAAAATGCTAAAAATGTAAACTGGAATGGCAGTAATTTTGTTGCTGAAGCCAATAAGTATGACAAGTCAAAACCTATTTTTGTGTATTGCAAAGTGGGTGGTAGAAGCGCACAAGCTGCGGATAAATTATCCGAATTGGGTTTTAAAGAAATTTATAATCTTGATGGTGGCATTATGAAATGGGATGCAGCCGGAAATGCAAAACCAAGTGATAAAATCATTGGAATGTGCGATCAGGAATATGGCGACTTAATAAAATCAAGTGATAAAGTGCTGATTGATTTTAATGCTAAATGGTGCGCGCCTTGTAAAAAAATGAAACCCTATATTTTGAAAATGCAGGCAGAAATGAAGGATAAAATAAAGATTGTTCAATTGGATGCCGATGAAAATAAAACTATCGTTGAGCAAATGAAATTAGACGGATTGCCAACAATCATCGTTTACGAAAAAGGTAAAGAAGTATGGAGAAACGTCGGTTATATTTCTGAAGAAGATCTAAAAAAACACTTGTAAAAACAGATTATCAAAGATTTAAAAAATAATTGTATTTATGATTACTAAAGAAGCTGTAACGTTTTTTGAGGATTTAGTTGCCAACAATAATACCGAATGGATGCATGCCAATAAAAAAAGGTATGACGATTTCAAAAAGGATTATCATGCTTACATCAGTTCGATATTGGCCGAAATGAAACCATTAGATTCTACTTTGGATTCTTTGGAAGTTAAAAACTGTACCTTTAGAATTAATCGTGACATTCGGTTTTCAAAAGATAAATCTCCTTATAAAACCAATATTGGCGTTTGGCTTACGCAGAATAAAAATAGCAAAAATGCTCCAGGATATTACATTCATTTCGAGAAAGGAAATTCTTTCATAGCTGGCGGTTGCTGGTGTCCGGAACCTGGTGAATTAAAACAAATCCGTAAAGAAATTGCCTATTTTTATGATGATTTAGAAGCGATAGTTTCTGATAAAAAATTCAAATCAGAATTTGGCACGTTGAGTCATGATGAAAAAAACACCTTAAAAAAAGCACCTAAAGATTTTGAGGCCGATCATCCCGCAATTGAATTCTTAAAAATGAAGAGTTTTACTGCTTCTGAAAAAATCGACGATAAATTATTTTTAGATAAAAATTTTAGCAAAATTATAGCACAAAAATTAATTGTGTTGAAACCGATGAATGATTTTTTACGCAGAGCCTTAAATACTGACGAATAAATTTGTATGCCAAAAAAACGAATTCTATTTCTTGGCGAAACCTATCGCGCCGATGCTATAACTTGGATGAATGGCCTTAGGGACTTTGGCGATTTCGAAATTGTAACCTGGGAATTGGGGAACAATAATAATGGTGTTAATAGAGTTAAACGTATTTTTGAATTGTCAAAAGCAATACTAACGATAAAAAGTACAGCTAAAAAGCTCAACCCCGACATGGTTATTGCCGAACGAACTACTAGTTACGGATACTTAGCTGCTATCTGCGGCGTTAAACCAATGGCAGTTGCCCAGCAAGGAATCTCCGATTTATGGCCAACAAATTCTGCAACCTATCTTTTAAAAAAAATCCTTCAAAATTACGCCTTCAAAAACGCTGACTTAATTCATGCGTGGGGCGATGTTATGGCACAACACATGAAAGAAAGCAATGTCGAAATGTCAAAAGTACTGCTTTTACCAAAAGGAATAAACCTAGATTTATTCGAATTTAAGAATACTTCCGATACGAGAATGATTCATGCGGTTGTGACTCGAGCCTTGCAACCTGAATACAAACATGATGTAATTTTAAGAGCTTTTGGTATTCTGAAACAAAAAAACATTCCGTTTAAGTTGATAATCGTTGGTGATGGGATTGAATTAAAAAACCTAAGATTTTTAGCTAAAGAATTAAATATACAAACCGAAGTTGATTTTACCGGAAGAGTACACAATTTTGATATTCCAAAATTTCTCCAGCAGTCTAATTTTTATATCAGTATGCCAATAACCGAAGGCGTTTCAGCCTCCCTTTTTGAAGCCATGGCATGCGGCTGTTTCCCCATCGTGAGCAATCTGCCAGGGAATAAAAATTGGATAAAAGAAAAAGTTAATGGAATACTTGTAAAATCCGAAAATCATACTAAATTAGCCGAAGAATTGGAGTGGGCATTTAACAATCCTAAAGTTACTGAAAACGCTATTATTGAGAATAGGAAACTTGTAGAAGAAAAAGCTAACTACAAAACAAACATGAAAAAAATTGCTGATACTTATAATGATTTAATCAAAATTAAATCGACTACTTCTTAGAAAAATATGTGTGGGATTAATGGAATTTTCCATTTAAATTATAAACAAGTTGATAAAGATCAACTGATTAAAATGCGCGATATTCTGGAGCACCGAGGTCCAGATGATGCAGGAATATATCTCGACAATAACATTGGACTAGGTCACAGACGCTTATCCATTATTGACACTTCATCCGCAGGACATCAACCCTTTATTTCAGATAACGGAAGATATAGCATCGTTTTTAACGGTGAAATCTATAATTACCAATCTTTTTATCCCGAATTAAAAAGTAAAGGAATTACTTTAAAATCAGGTTCCGATACGGAAGTTTTACTCAACCTTTTCGAATTATACGGACTGGAAATGCTGCACCGTCTTAACGGAATGTTTGCCTTTGCTATTTGGGATACGGTAGAAAAAAAATTGACGCTTTGCCGTGACCGAATGGGTGTAAAACCTTTATACTATTGCGTGTATAAGAGCACTTTATATTTCGCTTCCGAACAAAAGGCGCTATTTGCAGCGGGAGTTCCAATCGAAATTTCGGAAAACGGCATGCAAGAATACATTTTCAACCGCTTTGTTGCTGGAGCAGATACCTTATTTACAGATGTAAAAAAATTGCTTCCTGGACATTATATGGTTATCGATGAAAAAGGAAACAGCAAAACGACTCGTTGGTGGAATCTAAAAGAACAAATTCAGAAACATACTCCAATTCTCAACCCGAAAAAATGGTTTGAAGAAACTTTTTTTGACTCGGTAAAACTAAGAATGATCAGTGATGTTCCGGTCGGAGTATTGTTGAGCGGCGGATTAGATTCATGCTCGATTTTATCTTCATTACACGCACAAAAATTCCAAAAAATTGAAACCTTCAATATCAGTTTTTCTGAAGAGGAGCACAACGAATACCATTTGGCAAAGAAAATTACGGATGATTACGGATACACTTTCAATCATACTAAACTAGAAAATGAAAGTTTATATCAAAACCTAATTGAAGCATCCTATTACCAGGACGAACCAATTATGCACCTTAATGAGCCGCATCTTCTGGCTATTGCGAAATTGGCTAAACCAAAAGTAAAAGTGTTGCTTTCAGGGGAAGGCGCCGACGAATTAATGGGCGGTTACGTTCGCTATAAAGCTTTAAAAAACCCTTCTTTATTAAAAGTAATTTCGCAAATCAGCAAATTTGAAACCTTTAATAAAAAACCTCGTTACGATAAATTATTCCGCTATTCAAAAATTAACAGTGAAGCTGACTTGGTAATTTTCAACGGTTCTAATGTGTATCCAGAAGACATCAATCAGTTTTATGGCAACAAAAAGAAACCAGTAAATGAATATAGGTACCAAATTTTAAAAGAAGCACAAGAATTATATCCAAAAAATCTACAACGTCAAGCTTTGTATTTTGACCAACACACCTATTTATGCTCGCTATTAGATAGAAACGATCGTTGCACTATGGGAACTTCTATCGAATGCAGAGAGCCTTTTTTAGATCAAAGATTAATTGCCGGTTTGGGAACATTAGACGATAAATGGATGTTTAGTGGTAAAAAAGGTAAATTTATTCTTAAAACAACGATGGAAAACCGACTTCCTAAAGAGATTCTCGATTTCAGAAAAATTGGATTGAGTGCACCTTGGGGAAGCTATTTATTGAGTTTTCCCAGATTCATAGACGAATTGGACCATTTTGCTAAAAGCCCAATTTTTGAGATACCAATGTTGGAAAATCTGGACGGTCAAAAATTAGTTGCCGAAGTCAGAAAAGGAAATACTAAAATCCTGCCTTATTTTATGCCTCTATTTATGCTCCACAAATGGCAAAAAAACTATTATAATAAATTTGTTTAAAAAATCTTTGGCTTACTTTTGTCATCAAATATTTTTTAAGCATGACGGTCCAAAGCAACTTCTCTTTAAAAAAATACAACACCTTTGGTATTGAAGCCAAAGCCCGACAGTTTGTAGCGGTTCATTCTGTGGAAGATTTAAAAAATATTTTGCAGCAAAATCTATCAGAACCAAAGTTCATTCTTGGTGGCGGAAGCAATATGCTGTTGACAAGAGATATCGAGGCTTTGGTCATTCATATTGATTTGAAAGGAAAAAAAATCCTAAAAGAAGACGATGATTTCGTTTGGGTTGAAAGCCAAGCTGGTGAAAATTGGCACGAATTTGTTCTTTGGACCATTGGTCAAAACTTCGGCGGATTAGAAAATATGTCACTCATTCCAGGCAATCTTGGCACGACTCCAGTGCAGAATATTGGTGCATACGGAACCGAAATCAAAGATACATTTGTTTCATGTGAGGCTATTAATATTGCGACTCAGCAAATGAAAACGTTTAGTAAAGAAGACTGCCGTTTTGGGTACAGAGAAAGTATTTTCAAGAACGATGTGAAAGATCAATTCATTATAACTTCTGTTGTTTTTAAACTGACAAAACGCAATCATAAAATCAATATATCCTACGGCGATATCACTAAGGAATTAGAGAAGCAAAACGTCTCCGCTCCTACTTTAAAGGATGTTTCCAATGCGGTAATTGCTATTCGTCAAAGTAAATTGCCGGATCCAAAAGAATTAGGAAACAGTGGAAGTTTCTTCAAAAATCCAATTATTTCCAAAGAAAATTACGAGAAAGCACATGCTTTACATCCTGAAATGCCGCATTATGTAATTTCAGAAACTGAAGTGAAAGTCCCAGCAGGTTGGCTTATTGAAAGAGCTGGTTTCAAAGGAAAGCGTTTTGGCGATGCTGGAATTCATAAAAATCAAGCATTAGTTTTAGTAAATTATGGAAATGCTACAGGACAAGAAATTTTGAATGTTTCGAAAGATATTCAGGCTACCATTCTAAAGGAATTTGGAATCGCTATTGAAGCTGAAGTTAATGTGATTTGAAAAAGGGAAAAGAGATTAGTAATAAGAAAACCAATTCATAATTAATTGTGTACATTCCAGAACTCTATAAAAATGACAATCAACAAGAGATCCAAAACTTCATTTATCAGAATGGATTTGGAATTCTCGTGAATCAAACGGATGGAAAGCCTTGGGCGACACATATTCCGTT
Organism: Flavobacterium sp.; assembly: GCF_029945805.1. Lineage (GTDB taxonomy): Bacteria > Bacteroidota > Bacteroidia > Flavobacteriales > Flavobacteriaceae > Flavobacterium. Next base: position 177,261 of record NZ_JAQSDH010000033.1, on the reverse strand, counting down.
GCTTTTGGAAGAAAAAAATGGAAAACAAATTTTGGTCGGGCACATTTCCAAAGAAAATCCTCAGGCAGAAAGCTTCAGATTCAATGATGACGTTCTAGCTATTTTTTCGGGACCACATACTTATATTTCTTCTTCATGGTACGATCATGAAAATGTTCCGACATGGAATTATCTAGCGGTGCATGTTTATGGAAAATTAAAAATTCATTCACTAGAAGAAAGCATCGAAGCCTTGAAAAGACTGGTCGATAAGTACGAATCCAAATCAGAAAATCCTATTCGTGTAGAAGAACTATCAAAGAAAACCATGCTCCAAGCTAGAGGAATTGTTTCATTTGAAATTGAAATAACTGCTATGGAAGCCAAGAAAAAATTATCCCAAAACAGGGACGATAAAAACTACAAAACGATCATTTCTGAACTCGAAAAAACGAATGATACTCAAGCGATTGCCATTGCAAAAGAGATGAAAAAAAACAGAAAGTAAAATGTTAATTTTCGATTGTTTATTGCATTCGGAATACCTACATTTGCAGACCTTTTTAAAGTCGAAGAAAGCGCTATGTTACTATCTATTTTCTGTTTATTTGTTGTAGTTGTTGTTGTTCAATTCTTGTATTACATTGTTGTTTTTAGTAAATTCTCGTTTGCTAAACCTCAAACCGCTACTCCAAAAAGAATCCCGGTATCCGTAATTGTTTGCGCAAAAAATGAGGAAGAAAATGTTCGACTTTTGATTCCGTTGCTTGTCGAACAAAATTATCCACAATTTGAAATTGTATTAATTGATGATGCGTCAAGCGATGGTACGCTCGAAGTTTTTGAAGAATATGAGAAGTTGCATTCAAATATAAAATTGGTTAAAGTTGAAAACAATGAAGCTTTTTGGGGTAACAAAAAATATGCTTTAACCTTAGGTATCAAAGCAGCTAAATATGAATATCTTTTATTTACAGATGCTGATTGCGTACCGGCATCAAAAGAGTGGATCACTAGTATGAGTTCGCAATTTACGGTAGAAAAAACTATCGTTTTAGGATATGGCGCTTATGAAAAAATTGCGGGGTCATTCCTGAATAAAATCATCCGTTTTGAAACTTTATTATCGGCAACACAATATTTTTCTTGGGCAAAATTAGGAAAGCCTTATATGGGCGTTGGTCGTAATTTAGCCTACAAAAGAGAAGAATTTTTCAAGGTTCGTGGCTTTATGGATCACATGAAAATACGTTCGGGCGATGACGATTTATTTATCAATCAGGCTGCCGAAGCAAAAAACACTACCGTTTGTTACATGCCCGAAAGCTTTACGCATTCAAGGCCAAAAACATCGTTCAAAGATTGGTTTACCCAAAAGCGACGCCACGTTTCTACAGCCAAGCATTACAAAATTTTTGATCAAAACCAACTCGGAATATTCTATGTAACTCAGTTACTGTTTCTGTTATTGCCAATCGTTTTATTAATTTTCCAATTCCAATGGATTGCTGTTCTTAGTATTATTGGGTTCCGATATATTTTTGCGTGGATTATAATGGGATTTGCCGCTGGAAAGCTAAAAGAAAAAGACGTGATGTATTGGTTTCCAATAATTGAAATCATAGTAGTTTTCACCCAATTAAATGTATTTATTACAAATACTTCCTCAAAACCAGTACATTGGAAATAAATCTATACATAGAAAAAGCGAAGAAAGGCGATCAGGTTGCCTTCACTTTTCTTCTGGATCATTACTGGAATGAAGTGTATGGCTTTATGCTAAAACGTACCGAAAACGAAACCGATTCCGAAGATATTGCCATCGAAACCTTCTCTAAAGCATTCGATAAAATTGCCACTTACAACCCCGATTTTCAATTCAATACTTGGCTAATCGCTATTGCCAAAAATGTCCATATTGACATGCTACGCAAAAAGAAATCGACTCTTTTTGTAGAGATTACGGATGAAGAAGATCAATTGGCTTACAACATTGCCGATACATCACCCTCGGTGGAAGATGCTTTGATTACAGAGCAAAATCTTTCGCGTTTATTGCAATTCATAAAGGAATTAAAACCGCATTATCAAGAAGTAATTCAGTTGCGTTACTTTCAAGAAATGAGCTATCAGGAAATTGCTGAACAACTTGGCGAACCTTTGAGCAACGTTAAGATTAAATTGCTTCGCGCCAAAAAATTATTAGCAGAAATTATCGAAAACAAGAAATAATACATTTCTTAAAACCCTTATAAATCCTCAACATTTTAAGGCTTTGTTATTTTATTTTTAAAATAATTAACAAAATATATACTATTCTATAATTTTCCGCGTTTTATACTAAATTACTGCTGCTTATGTAACATTGATACTTAACTTAAAACCATTGAATTATGTCAAACGTTAGTATCTATGAAAAAAACTGGATCAATCTAGTTTTTGAAGACAAAAACAAAGCTTATGGCGCCTACCAATTGCGTCAGGAAAATTCCCGAACTACATTGATTGCCTTCTTTAGTAGTATTGCCTTAGTGCTAGTATTAGTTGGTGGCTGGATGATTTTCTCCTCCTTTACAAAAATGCCAGATGTACCCATAGCTAGTATTCCGAAAGGTCCAACAATTGTACCGATAGATTTGGAACCGAAACCTGAAATTGTAAAGCCTAAAGTAGAACCTATTCAACAAGCATCAAGTGCCAATTCACCAAATAAGTTTAAAAAATATGTTGCTGATAAAAATCCAGATACAGAAGTTGACGTTGTAAAAAACACTGATATCGTACCTCAAACGACAACAACAGGCAGTGGAACTGATAACGGACCAGCTATTGACACACCAGCACTTTCGGGAGTAAACACCATTGGAACTATAATGACTGATAAGCCAGACGGACCAGTAACAACGAATGAATTGGACCGACTTCCGAAATATCCTGGCGGAATAGAAAAATTCTATCAATACGTTGGCAACACTATCGATAAAGAAGAAATTGAAAGTAGTTCATTCTCGGTAAATGTTATAATGGCTTTTGTAATTGAAAGAGATGGCTCAATGACCGACATTAAAGTCGTTAGAGGTTCTGATAAAAATTTGGAACGAGAAGCTATCAAAGTATTGAAAAAACTAAAAGTGAAATGGGAACCGGGATATAAAGACGGTGAAAAAGTAAGAACGCAATACCTTCTTCCGATCAAAGTAGCTCTCTAGAAATCAGTTAGCCTCTTTTGTGTTTTTTTGCCCTAAAACCTGGCTTGTGTTAAAACTTGTCCAGGTTTGTTAGTATTAATAAATCAGGGATAACTTTAGAAAGTAAAGGTATTTATTTTGGCTAAATAGTGTTATAATTGTAAACTTTACATTCATTATGAAGTTTACGCTACTTGCCTTTCTTTTATTGATAACATACTTCTTTTCCAGTCCAAAAACAGGAGAAGAAACAACAGCACCAATCGGACAAAAACCAGATGATAGTTTACATATAAGCTCAACATTTCCAATTAAAATGGGAAAGGTTTCCGAAGCTTATATTGCAGAAAAAAAACATTTTATCGATTCCTTTTACAACAAAAATATCAACTCGCCGTTTTATAGTGGCGGCTTTATCGTGGTCAAAAATGGTCGTGTTCTCTATGAAGATTATAAAGGTTTTTCCAATGCCAAAACGGGAGAAAAAATTACAGCCACAACTCCAATACATTTGGCTTCGGTCAGTAAAGTATTGACTGCGACGGCAATTCTAAGATTAGTGCAGCAGGATAATATCACGCTGGATCAAAAGGTGACAGACTGGCTCCCTAAATTTCCTTACCCCAACACAACCATTCGTACTTTACTTAATCACCGCAGTGGTTTGCAGCACTATTCTAAATTTCCAGAGTTGATGAAAAAAAACTGGAACAAGAGCAAAATCCTAACCAATCAAGATGTGTTTAATTTGATGGTTCAGAATAAGTTTAAACTCATTAGTCCTAACAACACGCGTTTTGATTATTGCAATACCAATTATATTATTCTGGCACTAATTATTGAAAAAGCTACCGGATTGAATTACCGTATGGCGATGCAGGAATTGGTTTTTAAACCCTTGGGAATGAAAAACACTTCTGTTTTCAACTACAGTACAGATAAGGAAACTTCATCAAAATCATACAGAGGAAATAATATATTCCCTTGGGATCAGTTTGATGATTTGTATGGCGATAAAAATATTTATTCTACTCCTAGAGATTTGGTCAAATTTGACTTGGCAACCTACTCTGCCGATTTTCTAAAACCCGAACTATTACAGCAAGCGTATTCTGGTTACAGCGCCTTAAAAGTAGCAAAACCCATCAAAGATTATGGCTTGGGAATGCGTATGCGATTTTTGCCGCCTACTAGTGAAAAAATGATTTATCACAACGGCTGGTGGCATGGAAACAATACGTCATTTGTGCCAGTGCGAAAAGATACAGTAACAGTGGTGTGCTTGGGAAATAAATATTCAAACAGACCCTACTCAACTTTAAGTCTGGTGAGTAGCCTTTTTTATAAAAAGAAAACAGAAATTGAAACTCCAGTACCAACAGAACAAGAACTGCAGGAACTTGGACACTAATTATTCTTTCACCAAATAAATTCCGTCTTCTTTAATCTCGATGAGTTTGTCTTTATAAAGTGAACCAATCGCTTTTTTGAAAGTCTTTTTACTCATCTTCAATACCGTCTTGATATCTTCTGGATGGCTGTTATCGTTCAATCTTAGGAAACCTCGGCTGGCTTTAAGTTCGTCAAGTATTTTTTCTGCGTTTGGCTCAATGTTTTCATAACCCAATTTTTGTAGTGAAACATCAATTTTATTATCAGGACGAATGGTTTTGATATAACCTGTCATTCGGTCACCGGTTCTAATATCATCATAAACCTGATCTTTATACAACAGTCCTTTATGAATATCATTTATGATTACGTTGATTCCTAATTCGGTGATATGCGAAATAATTAGATCTACTTCATCACCAACGGCAACCGTTAGTTCATCATTTTTCAAAAACTGATTGGTTTTACTTGATGCCATAAGTCGGTTGGTTTTTTCATCCATAAAAGCAAAAACGAGGTAACGCTTTCCTTTTTCCATTGGACGTGCTTGCTCTTTAAACGGAACAAACAAATCTTTTTCTAATCCCCAATCCATGAAAGCTCCAAAATTATTTACATAATTTACACGAAGTAAACCAAATTCATCCATTAAAATATACGGCTCTAATGTAGTAGCTACCGGTCGTTCTTCATGGTCAAGATATACAAATACAATAAGATCATCGCCTATGTTATATTCCTTTGGAACATATTTCACCGGTAATAAAACATCGTCTTTCCCATCGGTTAAAAAAAGTCCGACTTTGGTTTCTCTGTCAATTTTGAGTGTATTGTAATGTCCTATTTCCATGATGTATGCTTGTAATTTTGTGGGACAAAGATAGAAATTAGAAGTCAGAAATTAGAAGTTAGAAGTTAGAAAATGGAAATTAGAAGTTTGACATTGCTTTTTGATATTGATTTTTGATATTGATTTTTGATATTGCTTTTTGATATTGCTTTTTGACATTGCTTTTTGATATTGCTTTTTGATATTGGCTTTTGAATTTCGTAGTTTTACAACTGTAACAAAATCCATTTTACCTATACTAACCTGGCTATGAGTGAACACTTGGAACAACTATTTGTAAAACAATTAAAGGAAAACCAGAACATTATCCATAAGATCTGTAGGCTGTATACCAATGATGAAGATGCGCATAAAGATTTGTTTCAGGAAGTAACTATTCAGCTGTGGAAAGCCTTCCCTAAATTTAGAGGTGAATCTAAATTCTCAACTTGGGCTTATCGTGTAGCCTTAAATACTGCCATAACACTTTATAGAAAGAGTACCCGCAGAGTTCCTACAACACCTTATGAAGGCCAAAAACATTTCTTATCCCAAGAAGAGTACAACTTTGAAGAAGAGGAACAAATCAAATTGATGTATCAGGCGGTGCAACAATTGAATGATATTGAAAAAGCCTTGGTGTTTTTGTATTTAGAAGATAAAGATTATACAGAAATATCAGAAACATTGGGAATTACTGAAGTAAATGCCCGCGTCAAAATGAACAGAATAAAAGGAAAATTAAAAAAAATATTAAATCCCTAGTGATTATGGAAGAGTTGGATTTATTAAAAAAAGCGTGGCAGAAAGACACTCATGAATATGAGCAGGTTTCTGAAACCGATATCTATAAAATGCTGCATACCAAATCATCATCTATTGTGAAATGGATTTTGATTATCAGTATTGTAGAAGTATTATTTTGGACACTCATTAGTGTGATTTGGAATACCGATGACTTTTTAAAAAAACTTCATGCCGAAAATACTATCATTTATTTTAAGGTGTGGAATTTTATTAATTACGTTGTAATATTAGGCTTCATCTATTCTTTTTATAAAAATTATATCAAGATTACCACCACTGCTTCTACGAAACAACTAATGCAGGACATTTTGAAAACCCGAAGAACCGTCCAATATTATGTATGGTATAACTTGGGAATGGCAGTAGTCAGTTTGATTATAGGCTTTATATTGCAATTTGTTTTCAATCCTCAAATGAAACTAATAGCAGACAAAATTGCGCGTGAAGAAAGTTACCATACAATTTGGATAACGGTTGGCATAATACTTTTAGCAACAGTGATTGTTATAGGTTTGTTTTGGATTTTCTACCGATTGTTGTACGGAATTCTACTCCGAAAACTGAATCACAATTATAAAGAATTAAAGAAAATAGATTTGTAAATAAAAATCATATCCCGTCTTCAATGCGACGGGATTTTTATTATGTTTGTAAGACTTTATAATCAAACTAAACTTTTTACCCAGTGAAAAACAATATTATACTGATCTCGTTATTATTATTTAGTACTTACTTATCTGCTCAACAATTTCCAGATAGTGAAAAGGATGGAAAATATTATAAAGTAAATGGTGCCAACCTTTGGGTAGTCACGGTAGGAACCGGCGAACCAATGATTCTGATTTCGGGTGGTCCCGGAGGTGCTCACAAAGGATTGCGATCTTTTGATTCCCTGAGTGTAAAAACCAATGTACAACTAATCTTTTTTGATGGCTTTGGTCGCGGAAAATCAGATATTGCAAAGGATGTAAAAGAATATTCATTAGATAGAGATATTGAAGATATTGAAGGGCTGAGAAAAGCCATGAATCTTAAAAAAGTAAGTCTGTTAGGTCACTCTTATGGAAGTTTGGTAGCGCAAGGTTATGCTGTAAAATATGGACAAAATGTAAGTCATCTAGTTATTGCCAATGGTTTTCACAGTTTTGTAATGTGGCAGGAAAACGATAATAACAGCAACCACGAAATCAAGGTAAACTATCCGGAAGTTTGGGATGAATTAATAAAATACAGAGAGCAAGGTGGCATTAGCAGTGACGCGAAACATGGTGAAATTTGCGGCAAAGTACCGTACGGTTTTCTATATGCCTATAATCCCGATAATTTTTCAAAACGAGGAACGGGCAAACCCTATCCCAATGCATTCAATTCCGCTTTATATTATCAAATGGTGGGGAAAGATGGCGATTTTTATGTAGGGAATGATATAGGAAATTTTGATTACCGCCAGCAACTAAAAGACCTCAAAATGCCTATCCTTATTTATGGTGGACGATACGATCGCGTTGCTGTACCGAGTATGATGGTAAAATACAAAGCGTACTGTCCGCAAGCGCAATTTGTAATGTTTGAACTAAGCGGTCACAATCCGCAGATTGAAGAACGAGCGAAACTCTTTGCTTTATTAAGCGATTTTTTAAAGAAGTAACAACTAAATAAAATCCCGATCGTTCGGGATTTTATTATGGATATAATGCATAGCAGTCAAAAACCCAATTTTCGAGCATTTATTGGGCCTCCCAGCCTCGGAACGAGCTTCGGACTCATAGCAAAAAGCAACTGACAACCAAGAATGCACTTCATACTTATTTGCAAGCACATCGAACCCTTATCCTAAATCTTCTCAAAGTCAATTTTATGCATCTGAGGATTTTGAAAGAGGTTCTGATTCCTATTTGTTGCACTATTAAGTTGATTTCCTGACTCTAGAGCCTTAAGTAGATCCAAAAAGAGAAAATTAGTAATTATTTGTTTAAGTTTGATGAACGCTATAGTATAAAACGTGATAGAAACTAGATAAAGTTTGGAAGCTTTAACGTGTACATACTACTTGGCAGTAATATTACCGCAGATGGGAGAATTTAAGTATCTAAAATAACAGAAATTGAAAAAATTAAACTTTCTAAAATTCCTATTATTATTCTTTTTAATGAATAATACACTTATTTTTTCTCAAAAAAATATTATTGGAAAATCGTATAAAGCTCTGATATCTAAATCCTGTAAGGAATTTAATGATGGTGGTTGTACGATTAAAACCTTCTGTACAATATCATTTGAGAATAAAAATGTAATTATAAAATACTTTGTAGATGCAAATTGCACAACAACTCAACGTGAAAAATTATATGAAGAAAATGCTAAAAAAAATAATAAATCATCAACTTGGTCCATAAAAAATTCTAAAATTCATATCCAAAATTTCACAGAATTTGGAGATTTCGAAATATCTGAAAATTCAATTATTGGAAAAGAAGAAAATAATGAAAAATTAGAATACGTAACATTTTATGAAATAATAGAATAAAAAACTATTGCCTACAGCCGTTTAGAGCAACTGCGAATTTTGTTGTAAGTTCGCCGCTCCCGCGCGAATCCTTTTGCCTGGTTCTACAAACCAAATAGCTCATTCCACCATCAAAAAACAACAAATTATGAAAACACTACTTACCTTTTTAATTTTACTAACTAGTGCAGCAATAGTGGCACAATCAGATAAAGTGGCTGGGAATTACGCCCTTTCACTTCCAAGCAACGAAGGCGATGTAATTGAATATAAATTGACTTTAAACGAAGATGGAAGTTTTGTATTCCACTATTATTTAAACATCAATCATCGAATTCCATCTACACTTAATCAATACGGAAAAGGAACTTGGACAGTAAAGGACAATGTAGTTGTATTTTCATCTGACAAGCAAAAAGATATTGATGAAAAAAATATGGTAGATTTTACGGCTACCAAAGCACGGTTTCTAACCAAATCTCACAGAGCCCCATCGGATAAACTAGTTAAAACCCAACTCAGATTCTTGAAATCTGCAATCCCATTTATGGAACGCGTTGATTTGGTTAAGATTTAACTATATAGTAATCGTTAGTGTTTTTTAAAAATGTCATCAACCCCAAAGAAAATTACATCATTACACAGAGATATTCTTTTTATCTACATTCCATTTCCGCAGTTTATTCAGGCGGTCGTGTTCTTCAATTTCCTCGGCAGGAATCACTTTTAGAAACGACTGATGTTGTTCAATAGCATATTCAATTTTTTCTACAATCTCTTCAACCGTTTCGTTGTCATAGTCAATAATTAAAGGTTCCTTAATGATAAACGATTGCAGGATGTTTTTCTTTTTCATGCGCAATCCCTTTTTGTCGAATGAACGGCGAAAACCGTCAATAACTATGGGCACAACTATAGGTTTATACTGCTTGATGATGTGCGCTGTTCCTTTACGAACTGGTTTGAAAGACTTGGTCGTTCCCTGAGGAAAGGTGATTACCCAGCCATCTTCCAGCGCAATCCTAATATTTTCAGTATCATTTGGATTAATCTCGCGTTTCTCTTCAACATCTTTCCCGCCAGCACGCCAAGTTCTTTCAACAGAAATAGAGCCTGCATAAGCCAAAATTCTCGGTAACAATCCTGCTTTCATGGTTTCACTTGCCGCAACGTAATAGATGTTCATTTTCGGCTGCCACAAATAACCTACATTCTTAATACTGTCGTTTCTTCCGGAAAGACTGGCATTAAACACATGAAACATCGCTACCACATCGGCAAAATAGGTTTGATGGTTCGAAATGAACAGTACATTTTTATCGGGCAGACCCGCAATAATTTCGGAACCTTCAATCTTTAACTCATTGAAGCCCCTATAGCGTCTGTGGGTAATAGCGCCAAAAATACGAATCAACCATTTTTTTACGAAGAGTATATGTCCAAAAGGATTTCTTTTAAATAATCCCATAATTATAATTTTGTTAGTCGCAATCCCAAAACTTCGAGACTGAAGGCAAATCTACAAAAACTAAAACTTTATAAAACTAATTTCAAGGTTTCTTTAAGTTCGCTCAACATCATCGCAGTTGCGCCCCAAATGAAGTGTTCTTTGACTTGAAAGCCAGGCACTTCAATAGAATTCTGATACGAGGTTTGAATTAAAGTGTTCTTCAGAATTTTATCATCCAAGAAATCCACTAATGGAAATTCAACAATTCCTGCAACTTCCTCTTCCTGCAAAAAGAACTTTAATTCGTCATGACTATAGCCCAAAAACGGATAGACCATAAAGTTGCTCGGCGGAATATACACTTCGGTAAAAGCCCGAATTACATTGATGCTGCTGGGGTGAATTCCAATTTCTTCGTGAGTTTCACGCAGTGCGGTTTGTTTCAAATCAAAATCTTCCAATTCTACTTTACCACCTGGAAAAGCTATTTGTGACGAGTGCACGCCATTATAAGAAGTTCGGAGAATCAAAGCCAGATGCGTTTGGAAATTTTTAGGATAAAAAAGCATCATAACAGCTGCTCTTTTGGGTTTGATTTGACTCAAATCAATACTTTTTAATAAATCTTCTCTGTTAGGCGGAACCATTTTTGCATGCGCAAGTGCTGCTGGTAGTTCAACATTTAGTATTTTTGGTGTATATTTTAAAAACTCATCAAAATGCATAGCCGTTTTTTTTGAATTATAAAGTTACCTTAAAAATACAACGCGTTCAACTTTTTACCAAACTAAAATGTACAGCAAAAAAGAAGCATTATTTATAAAAAAGGATTTTTGGATTGCATTTGCATCAGTATATCCAAGAAAATGGTTGTTGTACGACACTAAAATTAAGGATGTAACATTCAAGTTTTATGTTGATAACAAGAAGGCACAAGTACTGCTTGATATAGAACCTAAAGATGAAGAACTGCGAAAAATCTACTTTGAAAAAATAGAATCACTCAAAACCATTTTGCACGAAGAATATCTTCCGGAAGCAATTTTTGAGCGTAATTTTTATCTGGAAAACGGAAAAGTAATCAGTAGAATTTGGGTAGAAAAATTGGGCGTAAGCCTGAATAATAAAAGTAATTGGGGTGAAATATTTTTGTTTTTCAAAGATACAATGTCGCAATTTGAGTTATTCTACAACGAATATGAAGAGTATATTAAGGATTTAGAAACCAATACTTAGCGCAGGATCACATCAGTTACTACTTCCTTACCTATTTCCTCATTAATCATCTTGATAATCTTTTCTTTGCCGTAACTCAACTCCTGACGCAAGACCGCTGAAGTCAACGAAACATAAAGAGTTGAACCTTTCAGCACCACTTCTTTAGTGTAGGTATTCACTCCGTTACCCATGAGCGATTTCCAAGCATCTTGAACATCAATTTTGTCCATACCGGATTGCAGTTTATTTTTTTCTATAAACTGTTTTAAAACCTCCCCAATCGTTCCTTCGTTACTTAATCGTTTAGCCATTTTGCGCTGAATTTATTTCAGAATTATTCGAATGAAAAAGGTTTGAATTTTTTATAGGTATATTCTAGTTTATCTTTATTCTTCAATACTAAAGTGGAATCCTCAATGGAGATGATTTCTTCTTTCCACTTGCCATATTTCGTAGCATATTCGATAAAAAAAGAATTATCTTTTTCGACAACCTTTATGATTTCTTTAATATCGTTGGTTTTAAATTTTCCGTCAAATTGAGGCATAACCTTCTGGCGAAAACCTTCATTATCGTTCAACTCAAAATAATCGATAGTTTCATTGACTTTATAATCTTTCTTTTCTCCATTTGGCAAACCAACTTGTTTGATTTCCCAATAACTATTAATCTTTTGAAGATCTTCTTTTTTAACACCAGTATGACACGAAACTAAAACCAAACAAACGATAAATAATCCTATTTTTTTCATTGTTAGTACTTCTAAATTGTAGATCAACAAATTTAATTTTTTAACTGTATAAAGTCAACACAAATAAAATTAATGTTATCAACATTAAACTATTTTCTACCTTTAAAGTCCAAAGAAAAATTTTTCCTTATGAGACAACTAGTCCTCCTTCCGATTCTTTTCGTTTTACTTGTCAGCTGCAGTTCTGATTCCGCTTCAGCTGATCCAATTGAAGAGCAAATGTATTTTCCGCCAAGCGATGGAAATGTAGTGTGGGAAACAAAATCGATTGCTAGTTTAGGCTGGAATCAAAATGCGGTTCAACCGTTATTGGATTATCTCGAGCTGAAACATTCTAAATCGTTCATAGTATTGCTAAACGGAAGAATTGTAATGGAAAATTATTTCAATGGACATACTGCCACATCGCCATGGTATTGGGCAAGCGCCGGAAAAACTTTAACTTCAACAGTAACGGGAATCGCACAGCAAGAAGGTTTACTAAACCTAAATGATAAAGTTTCTGATTATTTAGGTCCAGGTTGGACTAGTGCACCATTAGCTAAAGAAAATCTAATTACCTGTAAAAATTTATTGTCGATGAATTCAGGATTAGATGATACTTTAGGAGATGAGGTTTCTCCAGCTAACCTTCAGTATGTCGCTGATTCAGGAACGAGATGGGCTTACCATAATGTGTATGTAAAATTACAAGATGTAGTAGCTTCAGCTTCGGGACAAACATGGTCCAGTTATTTCAATTCAAAACTACGCGATAGAATAGGAATGACAGGAACTTGGAATCCTAATGGAGGTTTAAGCGTTTATTATAGTAATTCAAGAAGCATGGCACGATTTGGTTTACTGGCCTTAAACAAAGGAGAGTGGAATACAACACAAGTAGTAAACGAAGCTTACTTTAATGCTGCTACTTCAACATCGCAAAATATTAATTTAGGTTATGGATATTTGTGGTGGCTGAATGGAAAAGCAAGTTATCATTTACCGCAGACTCAGCTACAAATCAACGGAAGTATAATTCCAACTGCGCCAAACGATATGTTTATGGCATTAGGTAAAAATGATCAAAAAATCTATGTGATTCCGAGTAAGAAAATGGTAATTATACGTATGGGAGATGCAGCTGACAATGTAAATCTAGCCTTATCCGATTTTGATGCAACGCTTTGGCAAAAAATTAAAGCTTTATACGAATAGTGTTATTTTCTACTAGTATTTCTTTTTCTATTAAGCAAGCGAATCAAAGAATATACAATAACAATAAAGGCCAATAATTGTAATCCTAACGCTAAGCTTGTGAATCTTTTTTCAATAAGTTTTGACAAAAATTCAATACCAACACCAAGCAAAAGAAGTAATAAGGGAGATGTTGACGTAAAAAAGGATGAAAATTTATTCATAGCTATTATTTAAAAAACGAATCTACAAATTCATATTTATTAAATACTTGTAAATCTTCAATTTTTTCTCCAACTCCGATATATTTTACCGGAATCTGAAATTGATCTGAAATCCCAATTACAACGCCACCTTTAGCTGTTCCGTCTAATTTGGTTACAGCCAAACACGTAACTTCAGTTGCAGCGGTAAATTGCTTAGCTTGTTCAAATGCATTTTGACCTGTAGAACCATCTAAAACTAACATAACATCATGTGGCGCATCTTCAATAACTTTCTGCATCACCCGTTTTACTTTGGTTAATTCGTTCATCAAATTAACTTTATTATGCAAACGACCAGCGGTATCAATAATAACAACATCGGCATTTTGGGTAACTGCACTTTGTAACGTATCAAACGCAACCGAAGCCGGATCACTTCCCATTTGCTGTTTTACAATTGGAACACCTACTCTATCCGCCCAAATCTGCAGTTGATCAATCGCAGCAGCACGAAACGTATCGGCAGCACCAAGAACAACGCTATAACCGGATTTTTTAAACTGATAGGCTAATTTTCCAATGGTAGTCGTTTTTCCAACCCCGTTTACACCAACAACCATAATAACATACGGTTTTTTGTTGGCCGGAATTTTAAATTCGGTTTCTTCACCTGATTTAGTTTCAGAAAGTAAACCAGCAATTTCTTCACGAAGGATTTTATTCAGTTCGTCAGTTCCCATGTATTTATCATTAGAAACTCGCTCTTCAATTCTGTTTATGATTTTTAGAGTAGTATTGACGCCAACATCAGAGGTAACTAAAATTTCTTCAAGATTATCTAAAACTTCATCATCAACTTTCGATTTACCAGCAACGGCTTTAGTCAGTTTTGATAAAAAAGAAGTGCTTGATTTTTCAAGGCCTTTGTCTAAGGTTTCCTTTTTTTCGGAAGAGAATATTCTTTTGAAAAAACTCATTTGTTACGGATTGGAGTTCAAAAATGTTGTAAAAAACGAAATGAAAATTTCATTTTGCAGTCAAAAATATGAAATTTTTACCAGCTTACTTCTTCCTTATTCAAAATAATAAATAGAGAAGAAATAGATAAACCTTTGGGTGCATTTATATAGTAACATCAATTATTTACAATTTGTTTTAGACTTAGCTTATATAAGAGCCTTAAAAAAGTCCTTCGACAAGCTCAGACTGCCATTTATGGTTCTAATTGGACTCAAAAATAATTTAAAAATCTAATTTTATTAAACTGATGATAATTTCGACCAACGGCTTACATAAATAAAAAAGCTACTTCCAAAAGAAAGTAGCTTTGATATATTGTTTTAATTGGAATTATTTCTTTGCTAAGAAACTATCCACTTCTTCTGGTGTCATAATGCTTTCAACAAAAGTATAAGCTCCTGTTTTTGGAGATTTTACCATTTTGATAGCTTTTGATAATCTTTTAGAAGCTGTTTGAAGCGTTGCTACGGTTTTCTTTGCCATGACTAATATTTGTTATTTTGATTGAATATTTTATTCAGATGAGATCATCTGAAATTGTACTAAATCTCTAATTATTTAATTTCTTTGTGAACAGTCATTCTCTTTAAAATTGGATTAAATTTCTTAATCTCTAATCTATCTGGAGTATTTTTCTTGTTTTTGTTTGTAATGTAACGAGAAGTTCCAGGAAGACCTGTTCCTTTGTGCTCAGTACATTCTAAAATAACTTGTATTCTATTACCTTTCTTTGCCATCTTACTTTTATTTTTATCGGATTAAGAATTATTTAATAAATCCCTCAGCCTTTGCTTTTTTCAAAACTGCAGCCAATCCATTTTTATTGATTGTTTTAATTGTAGAACAAGCTACTCTTAAAGTAACCCATCTGTCTTCTTCCGCAAGATAGAAACGTTTTTTAACTAAGTTAACAGAAAATTTTCTCTTAGTCTTGTTCATTGCGTGAGAAACATTATTTCCCACCATCGCTCTTTTACCTGTAAGGTCACAAACTCTTGACATTATACTTATCTTTATATCGTTATTCAATTCGAGGGTGCAAACTTAAGAAAAATAAATCATTGAAACAAAATAATTATTATAGATTTTTTTTCTTTTTTTTATTTGATTTTTATTGGTGAAAAAGAATATCTTTTTTGAACAATTTTATTAACATTCCCATTTTAGCTGTAGGCATTTTTTAAAATTTCTTTCTGCACAATTTCCAATGCTTTATTTGAAGTTCTATCTATCACTTTTTCACGGGGTTGCCCAAAATTGAACTCTTCAACAAAAACTCTATTTGGTGTTGCCAATGCAATGTAAACTGTTCCTACTTCTGCATTTCCAGGTTCGGAAGTTGGTCCTGCATTGCCCGTTGTTGCAATAGCATAATCCGTTTTCATTAGTTTCTGAACTCCTAAGGCCATTTCCTTTGCCACTTCTGAACTTACTACAGAAAACGCATCAATTATCTTAGCGTCAACTCCTAAAACTGATGTTTTGATATCAGTAGCATAACTCACAACGCTTCCTCTAAAATAAGCCGAAGAACCAGCAACCGAAGTAAGCATTTGAGCAATTTTTCCGCCAGAACAACTTTCTGCAGTAGAAATGGTTTTCCCTTGTTGCGTAAGCAGTTTTCCAATAACCACTTCAATCGTTTCATTTTCATCAAAACCAACGATAATATCACCAATAATATTAGTTAACGATTGTACGTTTTCCTCAATAGCCTTCAGCAGTATTTGCTCGTCCTTGCCACGAGCTGTTAATCGCAAGCGAACTTTTCCAGGACTAGGTAAATAAGCCAATTTAATGAATTCGGGTAGCTTGTTTTCCCAATTTTCAATTCGTTCCGCTATCATGCTTTCTCCTTGACCATAGGTCAGAATCGTCCTGTGAACAATATACGGTCGTTTGTACTCTTTTACGACTTTAGGTATGATTTCATTCTCTACCAGATATTTCATTTCGTACGGAACTCCGGGAAGCGAAATATAGACGGTATTTTGATTCTTCATCCACATTCCGGGCGCTGTACCAACTTTATTGAAAAGCACTTCGCATTTGGACGGAACCAACGCTTGGTCTTTGTTTAACTGCGTAATAGGCCTTTTATAAATTCCCTCAATAATTTGGGTAACATGAGACAAAACTTGCTGATTTACGACTAACACGTCATCAAAGTATTCGCAAAAAGTATGTTTGGTAATATCATCTTTTGTTGGTCCTAAACCGCCTGTAATAATAACTAAATCTACTTTATTTTGGAGATTGGAAAAAGTGTCTAAAATGTGTTGTTTCTTATCGGAAATAGAAAGCATTTCAACCGTTTCTACTCCAATTTTATCCAATGCTTTTGCAATGAATCCTGAGTTGGTATCTACAATTTGTCCAATCAGAATTTCGTCGCCAATGGTTACTATGGTTGCTTTCATGGAATACTAAGTTTTTAGATTAATTTATCTCGAACGATAACAAGAAGTAAAATGGACTATCCTTTAGCCCCGATTGAAGTGGCACGAAGTATAACGAAAAGCGGGAATTACCATTTCTGACAATTCCCGAACCATTCGCTTCTTATTTATATCTCGAAATCTTTCTTGATTTCTTTTACGGCTTTGTCAATTTGGCTTTGAATACTTTCAAAAGTATGTTCAATTTCTTTGCGTTTACCTTCGGCTTTGGTCCAAGCTTCTACTTGAAGTATTTCCTCGAAAGCTACAGTCATTCCCATTAAATCTAAACTAGGTTTGATTTTGTGGGCATAGCTGTAAGCCAATTTGTGATCTTTATTTTTGATCCCTAAATCAATTTGTTTCAAATCTTCTGGAACTTCGGTTACGAAAAGTGTGATGATTTGCATTACGAACTCTGGATCGTTGTCTGATAGTGCGTAAACCTTTGCTAAGTTATAATTTATTGCCATTATTTAATGTGTAATCTTAATACTAGTTTATCTTCTATAAATCCTTCAAGAACATCATTTGGATTTACTTTTGCGACACCTTCTGGTGTTCCGGTGAAAATGATATCACCCTTTTTTAATGTAAAATACTGCGATATATGTGAAATAATTTCATCTATATTCCAAAGCATTTGACTTGTATTTCCTTTTTGGACAATTTGTCCATTATTTTTCAATTCAAAATTAATATTTTCTACCGAATTAAAATCGTTTTTCGGATAAAAGTCGCCAATAATCGCTGAACCGTCGAATGCTTTCGCTTTTTCCCAAGGAAGCCCTTTTTCTTTAAGCTTTTGCTGAAGATCTCTTGCCGTAAAATCAATTCCTAAACCAATTTCATCATAATATTTATGGGCGAATTTAGTATCAATGTATTTTCCGACTTTACAAATCTTTACCAAAATCTCAATTTCGTGATGAACATCGTTAGTGAATGCTGGAATTGTAAATGGTGTTTTCTTTGGTAAAACTGATGTATCTGTTTTCATGAAAATCACAGGTTCATCCGGACGCTCATTGTTGAGTTCCGCTATATGATTCGCATAATTTCTTCCGATGCAGATTATTTTCATGACAAGAAAAAAGAAGCAAGAAGCAAGAATCAAGACTATCTATTGTCTTTATCTTATCTTCACTCTTCTAGTTAAATTTATTATTCAGTTTCCTTAATTTTATTGCTGTAAGCACTTTTTTGGTATACAATGGAAAATCCGCATTTTGAATCCAGCCAAAATAACCCGGTTCTTTTTCCAGAACTTCATCAACTAAAACGCCTTTGTGTTTCCCGAAAGAGAACATCTCCTGCCCTTCTGCATTCAATGCAATGAAACCAGCAAAATCAACGGCTTTTTTTCTAGTAGTAAATTCAGATAGCGTTTTCATATCGTTATCTAAATCTTCATATCGGTCCAATTGTGCTTTCAGAATTTCATACGTTGCCATCGTATCTGCTTCAGCACTGTGCGCATTTTCTAAACTTTGATTGCAATAAAATTTATAAGCCGCGCTCAAGGTTCGTTCTTCTTTTTTATGAAAAATAGTCTGAACATCAACTGAAACTCGGTTTTTCATATCAAAATCGACTTCAGCACGCAATAATTCTTCTGCTAATAAGGGTATGTCAAATCGATCCGAATTAAATCCTGCCAAATCAGAATCTTTAATCATCATGTGAATTTGGGAAGCCAATTCTTTGAACGTTGGTTCGTTGGCAACCTTTTCATTTGTAATTCCGTGAATAGCTGTTGACTGCAGCGGAATTGGAATGGTTGGATTCACTAACCAGGTTTTGCTTTCCTTATTTCCGTTGGGGAAAACCTTGAAAATTGAGATTTCTACAATTCGGTCTTTGGCAACTTCGATACCTGTAGTTTCCAAATCAAAAAAGCAAATCGGACGTGTGAGTTTTAATTCCATCATAAAATATTAAGCGAGCAAATATAAAATATTGAAGTTACAGATGGTCGATAATTAGATTATTTTAACAAATGATTTAGCAGTAAACGTAAATGATTTGTTACCAGTTAAAAATGAATAGTAACCGATGATAAATGATTTTTTACTGATTATAAATGATTTTAGGACCTCCCAGAATGACTTTAGAACGTGCAATAATGATTTTGAAACAAGTGAAAATAAAAAAACCCGACTAAAATTTCGGGCTTTTTATGGTATTGAAGAGAAGAATTCTGTTTTGATAAATATTTTATTGAAAAAACTATCTATTCAAATTGGAAATGTCTTCTTCTATCTTTTTTACTTCAAGTTGTTTTTTTGTTATTTTAACTTCAAATTCGCTGCTTTGTACCGCAGATAATTTCCCTGAATTTTTCTTGCTTTCGTATTTTCCTTGAATTTTAACTAAATCTTTATTGGCATTAATTAATTTCTGATTAAGCTTAATTTCTTTTGCTTTAGCATTGTTCAACTTATCGTTACTTTTTGCTATCGCTCTATTCTCTTTTTGAACTTGCTTTTGCTCCTTTTTAAGTTTTTTTTGAGTTCTGGCTAATTCTTTTCGTTCGTCTGTTGCTATATTGTCTTGTCGTTTTTGATCTCTGATGACTTTTTTCTGATCAGAAAGATCGGATTTGAGTTGAGATTTTTTTTCATCATTGGCGTATTTACTGGATTCAATTTTTGTTTGAACAGAATCTACAACAATTGTAGTCTTAATTTCTTGTGCAAACGAAATACAGAATGTAAATAAGGAGAGTGCACAAAGGGATAGATTTTTCATAATAGTGAAAGTTAATTTATATCATCAAATCTAACCCAACATGGATCAAAAAAAATTACATCAAACGAGCTATAATTTTACATAATTACAGTTTTTTACATCCAACTAAAACATCTACGTTTATCTGTCACTCAGTAATTATAAAATTAAAAAACCTCTCAATTACTTGAAAGGTTTTAGTTTATAAATTTTAAATACGATTAATAATCTCTATTCGGATCAAATGCTTCTAAATAATCTGCTACTCGTTTTACGAAGCTTCCGCCTAATGCACCATCAACGACTCTATGATCATAAGAATGTGACAAGAACATTTTTTGACGTATACCTATGAAATCACCTTCTGGAGTTTCAATTACCGCAGGAACTTTTCTAATGGCTCCAAGTGCTAATATTCCAACTTGTGGCTGATTAATAATTGGTGTTCCAAATACTGAACCGAACGTTCCAACGTTGGTAACCGTATACGTTCCGCCTTGCGTATCGTCTGGTTTTAGTTTTCCGGTTTTAGCGCGATTTCCTAAATCGTTAACTGCTTTTGCCATTCCCACTAAATTCAGTTGATCTGCATTTTTAATTACGGGAACGATTAAGTTTCCGTTTGGCAAAGCCGCAGCCATACCAAGGTTTATATTTTTACGTTTGATGATGTAATCGCCATCAACAGAAATGTTCATTCCAGGGAAGTCTTTCAGCGCTTTCGCAACGGCTTCCATCATAATTGGAGTGAACGTCAGTTTTTCGCCTTCACGCTTTTCGAACGCTACTTTTACTTTTTCTCTCCATTTTACAATATTGGTCACATCAACTTCAATGAAGGATTGTACGTGTGCCGATGTTTGCACAGAAGCCACCATATAACCCGAAATCAGCTTACGCATTCGGTCCATTTCAATAATCTCGTCGCCGCCATTTACAGAAACCGGAGCAGCTTGTACTGATGGAGTAACCTGCGCAGCTACTGGTTTAGTAGTAACCTGACTTTCAACTTTCGATTTTCGACTTTCGACAAATTTTAGAATATCTTCTTTGGTAACACGTCCTTCTTTTCCAGAACCGTTAATATTTTCCAATTCAGCTACAGAAATTCCTTCTGCAGTCGCAATATTTTTTACTAAAGGTGAAAAGAATTTATCTGATGATTTAAAATCAGCCGGAGTAACTGCAGCTTGAGCTCCCGAAGTTTCGGGATCAACCGTTTTAGCAACTTCAGCAACTGGAGCCGCAACAGCATTTGCAACTGGACTTGGCGCAGCGCTACCGCCTTCGGTTTCGATAATGGCAATGGTCTGCCCCACTTTTACGACATCATTTACCTGAAATAAAATCTCGGTTAACGTACCCGAAACTTCACTTGGAACTTCGCTATCGACTTTATCCGTTGCGATTTCCAAAACAGCTTCATCCGCCTCGATTTTTTCACCAACGCTTTTTAACCAATTTGTAATGGTTGCTTCCGCAACGCTTTCACCCATTTTAGGTAATTTCAATTCAAACTTTGCCATATCTGTAAACTAAAGTTGTGTTTTTCAATTTCGTTTGCAAAATTAGGAAAACAAATTAGGTTTTATCTCGAATTCAACAATTTTAATTCTTTCAAACCGTAATTCATAACTCGTAATTCTCATATTGTTATCACTTCGCCTCTATCGTTACTACTATTGCTTCCGATGATGAAATTGCTTTGCATTGGTAACAACTTAAATGTAAACGACTTGTTTTTGTTGGTTTCGAAAAAAGCGATTGCGTCTTTAAATTTAAGATAATTTGTATCCAAAATTACTTCCACATTTCTATTCTCCGAAAACGATTGCGAAAATACTGCTTTTCCGTTTTCTAAAAGAATTCTTTCTGTATTTTTTTGAAGTTTGTTTTCTAATTTTTCTCTTATAGATTCAGTATCAGAAACGAAAAGATACTTATCTGGACTTGGTTTTGGCTTGACGTTTCCCTGAAACATTTTGACAAAAGAGAAAAATAGTATCCCGATTTTCATGAACAACGAAAAGAAAAATGACACATTAAAATGTTTTTTATAAAAGAAATTCATTGCTTCCTGAAAACGTTTCATATACGTTCCGTCTTTTACAGTACTTTCTCCTTTAAAATGAATCACTGTCGTTTCATGGAAATAATAATTAGATTTTCCTTTCTGCAACGCCATATAACTCAAATCAATATCATCGGAATACATAAAGCATTTTTCATCAAAACCGCCAATTTCGTTATACAATTCACGCTTCATCACCATAAAAGCACCAACCAAAATATCCACTTTACCCGTTTGGTTTTCATTTAAATGTTGAGCGTAATAGTTGTTGAATAAAGAAGAATTTGGAAAGAATTTATACAACCCAAAAATCTTGGTAAACGCAACCCAAGGCGTTGGAATTCCTCGTTTGCTTTCAGGTAAAAAGTTTCCGGTTCCGTCAATAAGTTTACAGCCCACAATTCCTAAATCGGTTTTACTTTTCGCGAAAGCTAGTATTTTTTCAAAAGTATCTTCGGCAACTACCGTATCGGGATTTAAGATGCAGATGTATTCGCCTTTGGCTGTTGCAACACCAATATTATTACCTTTAGGGAAACCTGAATTTTCTTTGTTTTGGATAAGTTTTATATTCGGAAAACACTGTTTCATCATCGCGCAACTATTGTCTGATGAATTGTTATCAATGACAATAATTTCGGCATCCAGATTCTGAATGGCATTTTGCACACTCAAAACGCAGAGTTCTAAAAAGAAACGTACATTATAATTAAGGATGATAACGGATAGTTGCATAGGTGCAAATTTAAAGCAACTTTTGTAAATCTTCAAGATTTTTTAGAGTGTTCCAAAATAACATGTAATTCAATTATTTTTGTTGTAGCATCAAAACTGTAATAAAGAGAAGTTTGTTTTGAAATAACTAGAATATAAACTTCTGATATTTTGTTGTAAGCGCCTATTTCAGGATTTTTAGATAATAGTTTTAAATTGGTGTCGACTAGAATTTTAAACTTCTCAACTTCTTTATAATTCCATTTCAAAAATATGAATTCAATTTCATCTAAATAAGTTTGTAATGCGGTTGAATCCCAATTAAAACTATAATTCATTTTAAAATAGGATAACGCTCTTTAATTTTAAGCATGGCCTCTTCATGAGAAATAACAGCACCTACTTTGTGATTTTTTTTAGATTTCTCAATCGATTGAAATAAAATAGGATTTAATTTATCAACATTTTCTTTAGCTGCAGTTTCATAAACTTCAGAAGGTTCTTTAGCGGTATTTTTCTTTTTATCATTCATTTCTACTGATTTTACATTTCAAATATATGAAATTTTTAAAAGGTAAAAACACAAAAGACCCTAACTCTTTAACCCCGATTGTAATGGAAATCCTTTTTGGGATTGCCTTGCAACCTAGTGAAAAGGAAATCCTGAAAAGATTGGAATGAAAAGCGGGAATAAGATTAACTGATAAAGATCAAGCCGTTCGTTTCAAATAAAAGATTGCTTCATCACTCGCAATAAACTACTTTTGCAAAAAATTGTTACCGTGAATTACCTTTCAGTAGAAAATATATCGAAGTCATTTGGC
Organism: Flavobacterium sp.; assembly: GCF_029945805.1. Taxonomy (GTDB): domain Bacteria; phylum Bacteroidota; class Bacteroidia; order Flavobacteriales; family Flavobacteriaceae; genus Flavobacterium. The sequence goes on along the minus strand of NZ_JAQSDH010000033.1, from coordinate 153,962 downwards.
GAAAGAACTTTGTTTGAAAACATCTCTTTCGGAATTAATAAAGACCAGAAAATTGCGTTTATCGCCAAAAATGGTTCGGGGAAAACCCAAATTATGAAAATGATTAATGGTGATGATGAACCGGATTCGGGTCAGATTATCATTCGAAAAGGAATCAAAATGGCCTTTCTTTCGCAAAACAATCAACTTCAAGATGAACTGACGATTGAAGAAAGTGTTTTTGCTTCGGATAATGATATTCTACATGTAATTGAGCGCTACGAAAAAGCATTGGAAAATCCGGAAGATGAAGAAAAATACCAATTGGCTTTTGACGAAATGGACAGCCACAATGCTTGGGATTTTGAAACGCAGTTCAAGCAAATTTTATCCAAATTAAAACTAGATGATTTAAAACTAAAAGTAAAATCGCTTTCGGGTGGACAGAAAAAACGATTGTCATTGGCCATTATTTTGATCAATCGTCCTGACTTACTGATTTTGGATGAGCCAACGAATCACTTGGATTTAGAGATGATTGAATGGTTGGAAAGCTATTTTGCTAAAGAAAATATTACGTTGTTTATGGTAACACACGATCGTTTCTTTTTGGAGCGCGTTTGTAACGAAATCATCGAATTAGACAACGGAAAACTATACAATTACAAAGGAAATTACTCTTATTATCTTCAAAAGAAAGAAGAACGCATTGCGATGGAAAATTCGAGTGTTGATAAAGCGCAAAATCTTTTTGTAAAAGAATTGGCTTGGATGCGCCGTCAACCGAAAGCGAGAACGACCAAATCAAAATCGCGGCAAGATGATTTCTATTTGATTAAAGAAAAAGCGGAAAGTCGACGTAAAGAAAATGTTGTAGAGCTTGAAATCAATATGGAACGTATGGGCAGCAAGATTATCGAACTGCACAAATTGTATAAAAAATTCAAAGACAAAACGATACTTGATAATTTTACTTATGATTTTCAGCGTGGCGAACGCATTGGAATCATTGGAAAAAACGGAACTGGAAAATCGACGTTTCTGAATATCTTAACCAAAACTATGCTTCCAGATGCTGGTAAAGTGGTCATTGGCGATACGATTAAAGTAGGTTATTATACGCAAAGTGGAATCAATCCGAAACCGGGACAAAAAGTAATTGATATTATTAAAGAATATGGTGAATACATTCCGCTTACGAAAGGTAAAATCATTTCGGCTTCGCAGTTATTGGAACGTTTCTTATTTGATGCCAAAAAGCAATATGATTTTGTTGAAAAATTAAGCGGTGGTGAATTAAAACGATTGTATTTGTGTACGGTTTTGATTCAGAATCCGAATTTCTTGATTCTCGATGAGCCAACGAATGACTTGGATATCGTGACGTTGAATGTTTTGGAAAGTTTCCTTTTGGATTATCCAGGATGTTTATTGGTAGTTTCTCACGATCGCTACTTTATGGATAAAATTGTAGATCATTTGTTCATTTTTAGAGGTGAAGGACAAATTGAAGATTTCCCAGGAAATTATTCTGATTTCAGAGCCTATGAAGATTCTACAGAGCCTAAAAACTTGTCGAGCGTAAGCACGGAAAAAGTCAATTGGAAAGAGAAAAATAATACTGCTGCTGGACTGAACTTCAACGAGCAGAAAGAATTCAACAAAATTGAACGTGAAATTAAGGATTTGGAATACGAGAAAAAACAAATCGAAAACCAATTCGCTGACGGAAAAGTTGCTGATGCAGATATTACGGCAAAAGCCAAAGAATTGGAAGTCATCATCAAGAAAATGGAAGAAAAAGAAACGCGTTGGTTTGAGCTTTCTTCAAAAATGGAATAGCTATTTCACAGAGATTCACAGAGAAAAAAAAGATTCGCAGAAATAAATTTAAAAATTTAGTGAATCTCTGGGCAAACTCCGCGAATCTCTGTGTAACAAAAAAATATGTTACACATCATAAAATCATATTTAAAGTTTCTTTGGAAATCCAAAAACGAACACGGAGTACATTCTCCGTTTGTATTTAGTTTGGTTACCAAATGTTTTTACGACAAGAAGAAATATGCTGAATATTCTATTCTGAAAAGTTATCGAAATTCGCTTTTGGCAAATAAAAATAAAATAGAAGTTACCGATTTTGGCTCAGGTTCACGAGTTTTCAAAAGCAACACTCGAGCGATTGACCAAATTGCTATGAATGCTGGAATCTCTTCTAAAAGAGCCGAATTACTTTTCAGAATTGCTAATTATTTTCAACCAGAAAATATTCTGGAAATCGGAACTTCATTAGGATTGGCTACTTCTGCCCTTTCACTAGGAAATAAAAACTCCAAAATAACAACATTAGAAGGTTGTCCTGAAACAAGTTCGATTGCAAAAAAGCAATTTCAAGAATTTAAATTTGATACTATAAATCCTGTTGTAAAAGAGTTCTCAGAATATTTAAAAAGCTATCAGTTAACAGCTGACAGCTATCAGCTAATTTACTTCGACGGCAATCATTCCAAACAAGCCACTTTAAACTATTTCGACTTATTATTACCAACAGTTACTAACGAAAGTGTCTGGATATTTGATGATATTCATTGGTCACAAGACATGGAAGAAGCTTGGGAAATTATTCAAAATCATCCCAAAGTTACCGTAACTATTGATACGTTTCAGTGGGGAATTGTATTCTTTAGAGACGAACAATTGAAAGAACATTTTGTGATTCGGGCATAAAAAAATGGCAACCATCCCTGATTGCCATTTCTTACATTAAAAACCAACTTCTTTTATTTCTTTATTCCTTAGCTTCTGAATTTTCTCTTGCTTTTGCACCAATACGGTTTATTTTGAACTCTGGCGCAAATTTGAATTTTATAGATGCAATTTTATTGTTGTCTTCAGAAGTTAATCCTTCTTTCTCAACAGTATTTTTTCTGCTATCTAAGGCTTCATATAATAATTTTGTTTCATCAAAATCTTCTCTAGAAAAATCTCCTTTGTTTGCTTTATAAGAATCGTAAAAATCTTGGTAAACTTTTAGGATATTATCCTTATTTACCCATGAAAAGTTCATATCTTCTCCAACTTTACCTTCACCAAAAAAGCGATCTCTAACCATTTGATTAGGCGTTTTTACAACAGGTTTTGCTGCTTCCAATTCAGCCATATATTTAGCTTTCATTGCTTCATATTTCATTTTGCTGGCAGCCAATTTTTCTCTTAACGCTTCATTGTCTGATTCCGTTAAAGAAGTTTCAGCATCAGCAATTTTCATTTGATAGCTAGCATCAATTGATTCCCAATTCGCCTTTGCATCATCCGCTGCTACATTTCCTAATGAGTCCACATAGACAACATAATTGTTAACTGTTTTTTCGGCTTTTGTCGCCTTTTCATCTTTACAAGATGTAAAACCTAATGCTACTGTAGCAAGGATCGCGATTGTAAATACTCTTTTTTTCATAATTATTTGAATTAGTTAATTTGTTTGATGTAAAATTACTTAGATTGAACACCTTACCTGTTACAGTTTTTTCCAAATGATTTATAGAATTGCTATTCTTTGCTAAAAAAATAAACATTTTCCTTAGTAGAATTGTAACAAAAACACACCTTCAATTACTTATCTTTACAATTCTAAATCAACACCGACAATCTTACAAGAAATGGCAAATCCTTTAATCAACATCAAAAAATTAACACGTGATTTCGTTTTAGGGAATGAAATCATTAACGTTTTAAGAGGCATCGATTTACAAATTAACAAAGGAGAATATGTCGCACTGATGGGACCTTCAGGATCAGGAAAGTCGACATTGATGAACCTTTTGGGATGTTTAGACACACCAACATCGGGCACCTATATTCTAAACGGAAAAGATGTCAGCCAAATGCATGATGATGATTTAGCCGAAATTCGCAACAAAGAAATTGGTTTTGTTTTCCAAACTTTCAACCTATTGCCCAGAACAACGGCATTAGATAATGTAGCGTTGCCAATGATTTACGCTGGTTATTCCAAATCGGACAGAAATGAACGCGCAACAGAAGTACTAAACCAAGTGAATCTTTCCGATAGAATGGACCATCAACCCAACCAACTTTCGGGTGGGCAACGTCAACGTGTAGCGATTGCTCGAGCTTTGGTAAACAAACCTTCTATCATTCTTGCCGATGAGCCCACTGGAAATCTTGACAGCAAGACTTCAATAGAAATCATGAATCTTTTCAACGACATTCACAAAAATGGGAATACGGTTATTTTGGTTACTCATGAAGAAGATATTGCCAAATATGCACACAGGATTATCCGTCTGCGCGATGGTGTGATTGAAAGCGATAATTCAAATCCGAATCATTTATAGTTTTAAAACTAAGCTTTTCAAAGTTAGGAGCGAATGGTTCGGGCTTTATCAGTGATCCATTTTCCTGCTGTCCGTTCTACTTCGTGCCACTACCATCAGGGCTAAAGAGTAATCTATTTGGATAATTTGCTACCTTTGAAACCAACTAATAATAAGTAGTGAATTCATAACTTCTAATTCATAATTAAATATGAAAGTATATACTAAAACCGGCGATACAGGAACCACAGCACTTTTTGGAGGCACGCGTGTCCCAAAACATCATATCCGCATTGAAAGCTACGGAACTGTTGATGAACTCAATTCCCATATCGGATTAATCCGAGATCAAGACATCAATACTTTATATAAAAATGTGCTAATTGAAGTCCAAGACAGATTATTTACTGTAGGAGCTATATTGGCAACACCACCCGATAAAGAAACATTAAAAAATGGTCAACCTCGATTACAAAACTTAGGCATTGTTGAAACCGATATCGAATTTCTTGAAATAGAAATAGACACTATGGAAGAATCTTTGCCACAAATGACGCACTTTGTTTTACCTGGTGGACACACTACTGTGTCATATTGTCACATCGCACGTTGCGTATGCCGGAGAGCCGAACGTTTAGCCGTGCATTTGAACGACTTAGAGCCTACGGATGAATTGGTAATAAAGTACTTGAACCGACTTTCTGACTACCTTTTTGTCTTGGCACGGAAGTTGTCTTTCGACCTGCACGCTGACGAAGTGCAATGGATACCTAGGAAATAGTGTTCACTGTTCAGTACCCAGATTTCGGAATAATTTAAGTAAGTAGAAAATCGTTTTAAAAGACGAGAAATGAACACTAAAAGCTGAAAGCTGACCACTTGAAAAAACACGTTCTTAAACATATTAAAAAATAAATCAAAAAAAACTTGACTTTTTCAGTAATAAATTTATTTTTGCATAAAATTAAATCAATATAAAATGTATTGGACATTAGAATTAGCATCTTATTTAAGTGATGCGCCATGGCCGGCAACCAAAGATGAACTTATTGATTATGCAATCAGAACTGGTGCACCGTTAGAAGTAGTAGAAAATTTGCAATCTATAGAAGATGAAGGAGAAATCTATGAATCTATGGAAGAAATTTGGCCAGATTACCCAACCGACGAAGATTATCTTTGGAACGAGGATGAATATTAAAAAATAAAAAAACACAAAAGAGAAAAGTCCACTGAGGGCTTTTTTTTTGTTTAAATTTGCAGACCTTATAAAAACATATAATACCAAACCCGATTATGAGTTTCATAAATAGCATTATCAAAGCTTTTGTAGGCGACAAATCTCAAAAAGATGTCAAAGCTACTCAACCTTATATTACCAAAATTAAAGCTTTGGAGCCAGCAATGGCAAAACTTTCACACGATGAGTTGAGAGCTAAAACAACTGAATTCAAACAAAAAATAAAAGAAGCTCGCGCTAAGCAAGATTCTGATATCGAAGCTAAAAAATTGGAAGCTGAAAATACAGCCGATATCGACTTAAGGGAAGATATTTATAATGCTATTGATGCTTTACAAAAAGAAGCTTACGAAATCTCAGAAAAAGTTTTAATGGAAATCCTTCCAGAAGCTTTTGCTGTAGTTAAAGAAACAGCAAAACGTTTCAAAGAAAACACAACCATAACCGTTACTTCATCCGAAAAAGACAGAGAACTTTCGGCTACAAAACCTTATATTACTTTAGTTGGTAACGAAACCAATTGGGCAAACCAATGGAACGCTGCCGGAAAACAAATCACTTGGGACATGATTCACTACGACGTTCAGTTGATTGGTGGAATCGTGCTACACGAAGGTAAAATTGCCGAGATGCAAACGGGTGAAGGTAAAACATTGGTAGCTACACTTCCACTATATTTGAATGCTTTGACAGGAAATGGAGTGCACCTAGTAACAGTGAATGACTACTTAGCCAAACGTGATAGTACTTGGAAAGCACCATTATTTGAATTCCACGGTATGACAGTGGATTGTATTGATAATCATTCGCCAAACTCAGATGCGCGCAGAAAAGCATACGAAGCAGATATTACTTATGGAACGAATAACGAATTTGGTTTCGATTATTTGCGTGATAATATGGCTCATTCGCCAGAAGATTTGGTACAAAGAAAACACAATTACGCCATTGTCGATGAGGTCGATTCTGTATTAATTGATGACGCTAGAACGCCATTGATTATCTCTGGACCAGTTCCTGATGGCGATCGTCACGAGTTTACCGAGTTAAAACCAAAAATCGAAAATCTTTATAATTTACAACGTCAATTAGCAAACGGATTCTTAACAGAATCGAAGCGTTTGTATAAAGAAGGTAAAATGAAGGACGCAGGTTTCCAATTGTTGAGAGCCTACAGAGCATTACCAAAAAATAAAGCTTTAATCAAATTCTTAAGTGAAGAAGGAGTAAAAGCATTACTTCAGAAAACAGAAAATGAATATATGGAAAACAACAACCGCAAAATGCCGGAGGTTGACGAAGCTTTGTATTTTGTGATTGAAGAAAAAAACAATCAGGTAGAATTGTCAGATAACGGAATTCAATTTCTTTCGAAAGATACAGATGCTACCTTTTTTGTTCTTCCAGATATTGGAACTGAAATTGCCAACATCGAAAAACAACATCTGGATAAAGATGCTGAAGCGGAAGCAAAAGAAAGATTATTCCAAGATTTCGGAATCAAATCAGAACGAATTCACACCTTAACACAGTTATTGAAAGCCTATACCCTTTTTGAAAAAGATGTAGAATATGTAATCATGGACAACAAGATTTTGATTGTTGATGAGCAAACGGGTCGTATTATGGATGGCCGTCGTTATTCTGACGGTTTGCACCAAGCCATCGAAGCTAAAGAGCAAGTTACTATTGAAGCAGCAACTCAGACATTTGCTACAATTACTTTACAGAATTACTTCCGTATGTACAGTAAATTGAGTGGTATGACTGGAACAGCGGTAACAGAAGCTGGCGAACTTTGGGAAATCTACAAATTAGATGTTGTAGAAATTCCGACTAACCGTGGAATGTCAAGACAAGATAAAGAAGATTTAATTTACCGTTCGGTTCGTGAAAAATTTAATGCTGTTATTGAAGACGTTACTCAGTTATCTCAAGCCGGAAGACCCGTTCTTATCGGAACAACATCTGTAGAAATTTCAGAATTATTGAGTCGAATGCTAAAAATACGTGGCGTAAATCACAACGTATTGAATGCAAAAATGCACAAACAAGAAGCACAGATTGTAGAAGAAGCTGGTAAATCTGGAGTAGTAACCATTGCAACCAATATGGCTGGTCGTGGAACCGATATCAAGCTTACACCGGAAGTTAAAGCTGCTGGTGGATTGGCAATTATTGGTACGGAACGTCACGATTCACGTCGTGTTGACCGTCAGTTGCGTGGTCGTGCTGGTCGTCAAGGAGATCCGGGAAGTTCGCAATTTTATGTTTCGTTAGAAGACAACTTAATGCGTTTATTCGGTTCTGAAAGAGTAGCTAAAATCATGGACAGAATGGGATTGAAAGAAGGCGAAGTGATTCAACATTCGATGATGACCAAATCTATCGAACGTGCTCAGAAAAAAGTAGAAGAAAACAACTTTGGTACGCGTAAACGTTTGCTTGAATACGATGACGTAATGAACGCTCAACGTGAAGTAGTATACAAACGTCGTCGTCACGCATTGCACGGTGAACGTTTAAAATTGGATATAGCAAATATGTTATATGATACTTGCGAGTTAATCATAAGCGAAAATAAAGGCGCGAATAATTTTAAGAATTTCGAATTTGAATTGATTCGCTATTTCTCTATAACGTCTCCTGTTTCACAAAGCGATTTTGAGAAAATGACAGAACAATCGTTGACTGGTAAAGTATATAAAGCCGCAATGGAATATTATTCTGAAAAAACTGCAAGAAGTGCGCGTGAGGCATTACCTATTATAACAGATGTTTACAAAAAAGAGGGCAATACATTTGAACGAATCATTGTTCCGTTTTCAGATGGAATTAAGAGTTTGAATGTCGTGACCGATTTAAAGAAAGCATTTGATTCAAACGGAGCACAATTGGTAGCTGATTTCGAAAAGAATATCACACTTGCCATTGTTGATGAGGCTTGGAAAAAACACTTACGCAAAATGGACGAACTAAAACAATCGGTTCAACTGGCAGTTCACGAACAAAAAGATCCATTGCTAATTTATAAATTAGAAGCATTTAAATTGTTCCGAACCATGTTAGATGGTGTAAATAAAGAAGTAATTTCGTTCTTGTTTAAAGGCGATTTGCCACAGCAAAATAATACGATTCAAGAAGCGCGTCAGGTACGTGAAAAACAGAATTATATTGAAAGTAAAGACGAAATTGAAAGTAGTGAAAGTGCTAATCGTGAAGCAAGTCAGGCAGCGTCTCAGCGTCCACAAATAACTGAAACTATTGTGCGTGATCAGCCAAAAATTAATCGTAATGACACTGTTACAATCAAACATGTAATGAGCGGAAAAACCGAAGCCATGAAATATAAAAAAGCAGAAAGCATGCTTGCTACTGGTGACTGGGTTATTGTTCACGAATAAATTTTACTACACAAATAATTTCATTAGTAAAATCAAAATGGATTAAAATACAATCCCCAAAAGTGCAAACTGATGGGGATTTTTTATATTTGGTAAAATTAAAATAATGAAAAAAACACTTTATATCGCATTCTTGTTTATTGGATTTTCTGCTCTAGCACAATCTACGGAAAGCCTTAAAACTTCCACTAAGAAACTTTACGAAGCGAATTTTTTGATGGATTTTGAAACCATTGCCTCCAATTCCTATCCAAAAATGATTGAAATAATTGGAACTGACGCCTTTTTTGAAAAGATAGAGAAACATTTTGAGAATGAAGAATTCAGGTTGCGATTGCAGCTCGAATCCGTTCCGTTTTTATTTGGACCAATAAAGAAATTAGAAGAAAAATCTTTTTGTGTAATTACGTTTCGGAATCCGATTCGCTATACTTATGAAACTAAATTAACTGCCGAAACTGCTGTAGCAAAATCAGATTGGTTGAAAGACAGTAACAAAACCAAAGAAGTAACTTTCGAGCCCAAAAGAAATAGTTTCAACGTGAGGAAAATAACAACATTTGTCGCTGTAGCTGATGGAACAACAAACAATAATTGGAAGTTTTTCAACCTTGATGATGCCATTCAGAATGAAAGTTTTCAGAGTATTTTTGGCGAAAGCGTGAAAAAACAATTGGGTTTATAAAAAATAGTATTTACCTTTACTTTACTTATTACTAACCCAACTAATAAATTTATATCATGGCAAAAGGAAAAGATACTCAGAAAGCAGTTAAGAAAGAACCTTTAAAGACGGCAAAAGAAAAGAAAGAGGAGAAACGCGAGAAAAAGAATACTCCAAAAAGAGATTAACACAAAAAAACCACCGATAATCAGGTGGTTTTTTTAGTAAAAACCTAATAGAAATCTTAAAAATTGTATCCAGCACCAACGAAGATTTCTGGAACAGCAACAGCTACCAAATCTAATGAATACTTAGCATTTACATCAATTTCTTCAGTAATATCATAAGTAGCTCCTAAATCGATGTCCACTTCTAATTTATCTTCTTAAGCATCTGAAAAATAGTTGCACTCACTGCAGCCAAAGTGGTAAACTTTTCTGCAAACGTATATTTAGCTTAAACGGATACGCTGGAAAAGTTAGAATCTGAAATAGCACGTATAAACTTCTGCATATAAATGAAATTTCTCGGTAATACTGAGAGAGGCAAAGCCTCAAACAATGAATCCTTTTTTAAAAGCTGTAGTAGAACTCCCTGAAACTTCAACTTTAATTGAAGCAACGTCAACTCGGGCTTTACCGCCAAATTTTGTTTTTTGTGCGTGAGCAAATGTCACAGCCAATACAATCGAAATAAATTGTATTTTTTTAATCATTTAAACCGTTTAGATAAATAATGATATAAAAATTCCTAAACGCAAAAAATATCGCACTGCGGCAAATTACACATCTAGAGTTTACAATGAAAAATTAAATCCGAGTTAAGAATAATATAAAATTTAACAACTGTTCTGTGTTATCTATAAAACTTAAGACTTATTTTTATAAAAAAATGAAAAAATTAAGTGTAACTACTGAAAATTTATTCAACAAATTTTTATCTGAGACAACTAAAACTAAAAGTGAAAAAGTAGTGGTTACCATTGCGATAATTAGTTTTATAGTTCATTTATTCCTAATATTTTTAGTCGATTTTAATTGGATAAATCCGAATGATTTTTCGGGATTATTAAAAAGTCCGATGGTGGCTATTTATACTCCGTTTTCATTTATACTACTTTACGAAGCGTATCTTTTGGTATACTATCTGCCAAAATCTACTACCAAATATATCGGGAAGCAATATGAAATTATTACTTTAATAATAATACGACGCATTTTTAAGGATTTATATAAGTTAGAATTTACATCGGATTGGTTTAGCAAAAAAGACAATATCTTATTTACATTAGATGTCCTAGCGGTGCTGATCCTATTTTATTTAATATATGTTTTTTACAAAATTTTAGAAGTAAAACAAAGACCAAAAATTTCAATTGAAGTTGAAAAATTCATCGAATTAAAAAAAATAATTGCAACCATTTTAGTACCACTATTTTTACTCTTGGCCATCTATAATTTTAGTCATTGGATTTACGAAAATTTTTATTCTTTGAATCAGACTGCTGTTTCTATAAAGAATACTAACAAAATTTTCTTCGAAGAATTTTTTACCGTACTAATTTTAATAGACGTTTTACTGCTACTATTTTCTCTTTTTCATACCGATAAATTCAATCAAGTGATTCGCAATTCCGGTTTCATCATTTCAACGATTTTAATCAAACTTTCGTTTAATATTGATGGGGTTTTAAACACAATTATTACCGTTGCCGCTGTATTAATTGGCGTTTTAATATTATATATTCACAACAAATATGAGAAATTAGAAGCCAGCATGAATTAAAAATTTTCATAACTAATCAGGAAAAATCTTTCCAGGATTAAGAATATTGTTGTGATCAAAAACACGTTTGATGCTTTCCATCAATTCCAAATGAGTTTTGGAAAATGCAATATCCATAAAGTTTTTTTGGACGTAGCCTATACCGTGTTCCCCAGACAAAGTTCCTTTAAGAGCAACGGTCAATTCAAATAATTCACGAATCCCAATCGGAACTTGCGTATCCCAATTATCATCTGTCATATCGCCTTTTATGATGTTCACGTGAAGATTGCCATCACCAGCATGACCGTAACAAACCGATTTAAAACCATACTTAGCTCCTATTTTTTTTATTCCGGTTAACAATTCAGGCAGCATATATCGAGGCACAACGGTATCTTCTTCTTTGTAGATTGAATTTGATTTTACGGCTTCTGCAACCGAACGACGCATTTTCCAAAGTGCATTTTTCTGATCTTCGGTATCGGCAAACAAAACTTCATCAATCTCAAATTGCTCGACAACCGTCAGTATCTTTTCTGCTTCCAACATTAAAATTTCAGGATAATTCCCATCCACTTCAATCAATAAATGCGCTTGTACTTTATTATTTACTTCAATATTTATTGTGCTGTTGTATTTCAATGTCCAATCAATAGCATCGCGTTCCATAAACTCCATCGCACTTGGAATAATACCCGCTCTGAAGATTGCAGAAACCGCTTCACAAGCTTGAGCCGCATTATAAAACGGAACTAACATTAAAACGTTGTGCTTATTCTGAGGCAATAGTTTCAACACTGCTTTGGTAATCACACCTAAAGTTCCTTCGCTTCCCACCATCAATTGAGTCAAATTGTAACCCGTAGAATTTTTTAACGTATTGGCTCCCGTCCAAATGATTTCGCCATTGGGCAACACTACTTCTAAATTAAGTACATAATCTTTGGTTACGCCATACTTGACAGCTCTTGCTCCACCAGCGTTTTCAGCGATATTGCCGCCTATCCAGCAGCTTCCCATACTGCTTGGATCAACGGGATAAAACAACCCTTTTTCGGCTACAGCTTCACGTAAAACTTGATTAATCACGGCCGGTTCAACAAGAACCTGAAGATTTTGCTCATCAATTTCAAGAATTTTATTCAAACGTTCCATTGACAAACCTATTCCTTCATAAATAGATAAAGCGCCACCACTTAAACCTGTCCGCGCTCCTATTGGCGTGGTTGGAATTTTATATTCATTGGCCACTTTCAATATTTCTGAAATTTCAAAAGTTGTACCTGGTTTCACTACAACATGTGGCGGAAAAACATAATCTTCCGTCTCGTCGCGACCGTAATGATTTCGGGTTTCGATATCGGTAAAAACATAAGATTCACCTACGATTTGAACTAATTTTTGAAGTGCTTCGGGATGCAGTGCCATTTTTTAAAAATTGAAAAGTAAAAATACTAATTACATCGTTATTTCTTCTTCAAATTGGGAAGAAAAAAACAAATAATTCCGATAAGAGGCAAATACGAACACACATGATATACGTATTGAATAGAAGTATTATCCGCTAAGATTCCTAGTAATGCAGAACCCAAAGCGCCCATTCCGAAAGCAAAACCATAGAACAATCCAGAAATCATTCCGAGTTTTTTAGGTACTAATTCTTGCGCATAAACCAATATTGCTGGAAATGCCGACGACATGATAATTCCGATGGTAATCATTAAAACATCGGTCCAAAACAAATTTACATAGGGCAATAATAAAGCAAACGGCGTCGCTCCAAAAACAGACAACCAAATGACGTGTTTTCGTCCGATTTTATCACCTAGCGGACCACCAAGAATGGTTCCAAGCGCATAAGCAATCAAGTAAATGAACATGTGAAATTGCGCTTCCTTTATTGACAAATGAAACTTATCCATGATATAAAAAGTGTAGTATGTGGACAAACCTGCGGTATAGAAAAACTTCGAAAAAATAATCAGCAACAACACCAAAATAGCCCATTTTACTTTGCTTTTGGACAGGTTATGATAATCGATAAATACCAAAGGTTTGTTCTTTCTAAAAACCAAATGGTCGCGATACCAATAGGCAATTTTACTAATAAAGCCCAACGCAATTACAACAGCAACAATAAACCACAGAATATAGCGTTGCGAATTAGGCACTACAATTAAGGCTACTAAAAGCGGTGCCAATGCTGTTCCAAAATTACCGCCAACCTGAAAAATAGATTGTGCTAAACCCCGTTTTCCACCCGATGCCATATTGGAAATACGTGCCGATTCAGGATGAAAAATCGCAGAACCTATTCCGATGAAAACCACGGATAACACTATCCAATAAAAATTATTTGCAAACGATAAGGATACAATTCCCGCCAAAGAAAACAACATTCCATAAATTTGAGAGAAAGGTTGCGGAAATTTATCGGTATAATAGCCAACAAAAGGTTGAAGCAATGATGCGGAGAGTTGAAAAGCAAAGGTTATTAATCCGATTTGTGAAAACGAAAGCTGATAACTTTCTTTTAAAATCGGGTAAACCGACGGTATGATTGCCTGGATTAAGTCATTTAGCAAATGTGCAAAACTTATCGAAAACAATATGGAATACATTGTTTTTTGTAGTAAATCTTTGCTTTTTATAGTAGTATTTATTGAAGTTTCCATTTAAAATAATTGTAAAATAAAGTACCAAAAAGCAAGCGTTATAAAAGATAAAGGAATTCCGATTCCGACCATCATACTGCTCAATTTTGGTTTTAATCCGTAACTTGAAGCTAAAATTGCTCCCGTAATCATTGGCGCCATCGCTGATTCCATAACTGAAATATCAACGGCTATTCCTTTTCCACCCAGTATAATTTTATATACTATGAGAAAGATGGCTGGAGTTATAATCAATTTAAAAAGCAAACCTAATCTGAGGAATTTCCAATGCTGACTTCGTTTGTCAATTTTTAATTGAAGTCCAACAGAAACTAGTGCCACTGGAGTTATCGTAGTACCAAGCTTTTGAAATACCGTTTGAAAATATTCAGTAAAATCTACTTTTAAGAGATTCATTAGTAAGGCAATAACAAACGCTAAAAAAGGTGGAAATATTAAAATTTTTCTAATTATTTCAGTTGAACTCGATTTGCCTTTGCTGAAAATTCCAGCGGTAATAATGCCTAATGTCGCCATCACTACAAATGTTCCTGGTTGATCAACGATGATGGCGGTTTTCAATCCTTCATCCCCATATAAAGCTTGAATTATTGGAAAGCCTACGAACGAAGTATTTCCTAAACCGGCAGTAATAATCAAGCAACCTATCAATCGCTTCGGCCAGCCAAATCGTTTACCGATGCAATAGAAAAACAAAAAAGACAATCCAAATCCAATCCAAGCAACGCCTAACGGATATAATAAACTAGCAGAAATTGAAATTTTGGGAATGTAAAACAATGCCAAACCGGGCAAAGCAACATAAATAATGAATTGGTTGAGTGCTAAGTATCCATTTTTAGGAAAGGCTGGTACCCGTTGCATTCCCAAACCCACAAGTAAACAAATAAAAATCAACAGAATGTTATCCATTCGGAATTTGCATTTATTTTGCAAAGGAACAGCAAAAAAATGAAACGTTTGAATTTATTAGGACGCAATATTTTACTAAATTTACCCAAACGATTTTCCCTTGAACGAAAAGCATAATAAGAAATCTGCACTTCATGAAAAAGACGGCATTCCGCAACCGGAAAGCTTTAGTGCGTCGGCTTTGCAAAAAATTGTCAACAGCAGAAAACTGCAACCTTCAGCAAGCGAACTCATTAACCGAATCATTGCACACGATAAAGTAGCCTTGAGCCGTGCCATTACTTTAGTAGAAAGTACAAATGTTACCCATTTGGCGAAAGCCAACGAAATCATTAACGGATGCTTACCTTATGCCAACAAATCAGTACGAATCGGAATTACAGGCGTTCCTGGCGTTGGAAAATCTACTTTTATTGAAGCATTCGGGAAGCATTTAACATCTTTAGGTAAAAAAGTTGCCGTCTTAGCAGTTGATCCAAGCAGTACGATTTCGCACGGTAGTATTCTTGGTGATAAAACCCGAATGGAAGAATTGGTAAAAGATGAACATGCTTATATCCGACCTTCAGCATCGGGAGAAACTTTGGGTGGTGTGGCGCGTAAAACGCGTGAAGCCATTATTCTTTGTGAAGCGGCGGGATTTGACACCATCATTATTGAAACGGTTGGCGTAGGTCAAAGTGAAACTGCGGTTCATTCGATGGTCGATTTCTTTTTGTTACTTAAAATTTCTGGTGCTGGCGATGAATTACAAGGCATCAAACGCGGCATTATGGAAATGGCGGATGCTATAGTAATCAACAAAGCCGACGGCGATAACATCAATAAAGCCAAATTGGCAAAGGCCGAATTCAATCGCGCACTTCATATGTTTCCGGCAAAAACTTCGGGCTGGATTCCAACGGTTGCAACCTGTAGTTCGATAACTGGAGACGGAGTTGATGCCGTTTGGGAAACAATTTCCAAGTATCTTGAATTGGTTAAAACCAATCAGTATTTTGAGCACAAGCGCAAGGAACAAAATCAATATTGGATGCTTGAAACCATCAACGAACAGTTGAAAACCAACTTTTATAACCATCCCGAAATTATAACTTTGCTCGACGAAAATAAAAAGGCGGTTGCCAATGATGAGATTTCTCCTTTTGCTGCAGCTCAAATTTTGTTGAAGAAGTATTTTGAATAATTCCAATATCATAAAGTTTTTAAAACACTAGGCTAACTACTGAATACGTTAGTTAATTTTGTAAAAAAAATGATGTCTAAAACACTTCAATCCATAAACATCTCCGTTCTTGATTTAGCCATAGTTCCTGAAAATGGCGCGGCTGCGATAACGTTTTCCAATAGCGCTTCTATTGCGCAACATACCGAAAAATGGGGCTACAAAAGATATTGGCTTGCCGAACATCACAATATGGAAGGTATTGCCTCAACCGCTACCGCAGTTCTTATCGGTCATATTGCCTCCAAAACCAGTACTATTCGCGTGGGTTCGGGTGGCATTATGCTTCCCAATCATACGCCGCTTGTAGTTGCAGAACAATTTGGCACACTTGCCACTTTATTTCCAGGACGTATTGATCTTGGACTCGGACGCGCTCCCGGAACCGATCAACTGACGGCAATGGCTTTGCGCCGAAATGCGGATACGTCAAGCGATTTTCCATTGCATGTACAAGAACTTCAAAAATATTTATCTGCCAGCAATACAACTTCTTCCGTTAGGGCTTTTCCGGGCGAAGGTCTTGACATTCCGATTTGGATCTTGGGATCGAGTACAGACAGTGCTCATTTGGCGGCGGCACTCGGTCTTCCTTATGCTTTTGCGAGTCATTTTGCACCGGCACAATTTCCTCAGGCAATTGCCATTTACCGTCGCGAATTTAAACCGTCTGCCCAATTAGCGGCACCTTATATAATGGCCTGTGTGAATGTAATTGCAGCAGATACCGATGCCGAAGCAGCACATTTGGCAACGTCTTTCAAACGATTGTTTCTTGGCATTTTGACTGGAAACCGCAGAAAACTAGCTCCACCAGTTGACTCCGAAGGTCTTTTTGATTATACCGAAGAAGCGGCTTTACAACAAATGATTAAATATTCGTTTGTGGGTGGACCCGAAAAAGTACGGACAGAATTAGACGAATTTATAACTACCAGTGGTGTTGATGAACTTATGATTACCTCAGCCATTTATGATCATCAAGCAAGATTGCATTCATATGAAATTGTGGGGGAACTCCACAAAAGAAAAAGTGATTCACCTAGTTAAGGCTCGCTGATTTTGGTTTGTTTCGCGGAATTAGTGATTTAGAAGTAAATACAATTGCCTGAAGCGCAAACAGGATGACTATAATTAAGGCAAATACAAATTGGGAAGAGGTTTTTCCTGAGACATATAAGGTTTCAGCATAATCCATTATTTTTTTTGATTCTTCTAATTGGATTGTGGATAGTTGATTTAAGACATTTAGTGCCTTATTAGCAACTTCTAATTTGACTGGAGTATTTCTTAAAAGTATAGATTCAAACTCATTTACTATCTTTTCTAACTCTTGTGCTTTCGCTTTTTCTACAAGTGTAAATTTGGTTTTTTGATAGGCATTATTTGCTTCTTTAATGGTTAAAAGTAAATTGTTGGTCCAATTAACTTTGTTGACATCATTAGCGTCTGAATGAATTACTTCACGAATTTGATAGACTCCGCTTGTCATTTTTAAGATGTATTCCTCAGCAATTAACCGATCTTCATATAAAGTACTTATAGCATTTTTTACGTTATCAGTATGGTTTCGGTCTATGTAATTACTGGCTAAAACCAATATAAATAGTAACAATAGTATGCCCGATGCTGCCAATTTATTTTTTATACTATACGTCCAATTCATAATTTTCAGAGGTTTAGATTACATTTCAAAAATAGGTTTGATTTTCAACGTATGCATTTGAGCTTATTTTGAAGCGCTTAGTAAGTTACGAACTTTAGAAGTGGTTAGCTCCTTTTTGATTAAAAATTACCGCTAAAAGTAAAAGTGGATTTACTACAAAATTCGGAATTGCGAGTAACGGCTGCTGGCAAATGGCCTATTTTCATTACAATCTAATGCGCTCCGTTTCATTATCCATTTTTTTGTTATGCTTCCACATTAAAAGAAGTAAAAAAAATCAGTGTAAATAGGACGATTACATTTTTCATGTTGTTGATTTTAAAACTTACTTTAGAATTAGACATGGGATAAAACAGATTCTAGCTATTTGAGGTTTTGTTTTTATAATCGAATTTTTAAGTTTTTATTTTCAATTATTATACTATCAAATTCCCAATTTTTTTGGATTTCTGTGCGACCATAAATTCATAGCTCCCTTCAATTTATTTCCGCTTAAGGGTACAATTATTCTTAACGGATTTTTAATATTGAAATAAAAAGCTTTTCTGTCGAAAATTTCGCTAGTATTTACAGGTTTTAAATATCCGAACTTTTCCCCTGTTTCATTATTTTTATTTGCACTATCAATTGCAATTTCATACTATGAAGAATCTGAATTAGCTAAAAGATAAAATTCTAAATTTCCATTTAAGAATAAATATGAAGATTTTATACATAAAATAAAAATTACAATACATGCAAACAGCCAAATTATATTTTGTTTCCAGAAAGGTTTTTTAATTAAAAGTTCGTTGTTCTTATTTTGATTTTTTTTTTGAAATATAACGCTAAAAGATTTATGGTCGTTACAAAACGTACATAATTCTTAATATCAGTAATTTACAAATAAAAAAACTGTTTTTATTCTTGCCAATATACTATTTGTTTCATTAAACAGTGTGATAGGCCATGTTCCAAAGTGAGAAAGCTAGTTTAACATGCCGCTATTTATCTTGTACAATAGAATAAAATCAAAGACAAAATCCCTACATAAGATACGTTTTCACCGCACTCACAAAAGTTGTCGGACGCAGGGTTTCAGAATTGGTTTTTAGGCATTGGTCAACGGCATAACTAATTCGCATTCTAGAATAGTTTGGAAATTCTTCGGCAATAAGTCTTATCAGCGTTCTACGATCCACCGGATCATTAGCATTAATGAATCTGTAGTCATACAGCGCTTTACATTGGTCTTCTACATTTTTCCACATGAGCCATTTTGTTTTTTATCCTCGCCACCCCTCTTAAATTAAAGTCTCAAATAAAATCGCAAGAGGTTTGGAAGGATTTATATTAAGTTATTTTGGTTCAATCCGAATGAATTAAAGCAGTTTAGAATCCATAGACAATTTTCTAAGGAATCATTTTGACAGCAACCATTGGCAGCTAGCTATCTACTATTTCACGTCGTGCGCTGTTTTACAATTTTGTCAATATGTACAACTCAAACCCCACAATAATGATACTACAAAACAAAATAATTTTGATAAAAACTGGGGCTGCTTTATCTGATATGATAAGCTTACTTGGTCTATTGGTGTCAAAAAATTTCATCGCTTCATTATTTTAAATGACTTTAGACAAAAACCTGCCCTTTCTTGAACTTCAAATACCACAATGAAGCTACGGGCAGGATTTTAACTTAACTCCCTCTTTTTTTGTAAGGTGAAAACCGTTTTGAAAACAGTCCCAAAAAAGCAGGTTATTCTATAAAAAGAACTTAAGTTCTAAAGTATATCAAAGTTCCAAATTCAATTTCACTAATCGTATAGGGTTTTTACGGTATCTGCTACCGTGTTTTTACTATATTTTCAAGACTAAAAAATGGTAAAAACCCTAAGCGCCATGTGAAAAATAATGATTTGATTTGCTAAGTAAGAATGAATATTGCTTACTTTAATTGCCTTTAAAACTATAATCCTAATAATTAAACCCTAAAAACTAAACAAAATGGCGGCCAAAACAATGAATATTGACCTTGTTGAAGAAATGGTTACTAACTACAAATCAAAACAGTACCTTTCAATTGTGACCAATACTATTAATCCGATGTCGTTTGACGCGCAGTCGGTTTGGTTTGACTTACAGGCTTTAAAAGATTTTATTGCCACTATTGAAGATGAAGCTGCCAAACATCCTGAATACAATCTGAAAAATTTTGGGGCTCGTTTTTATTATACCTCGTATCCAAAAAATGATTCTTGGGACGAACCCAGTTATGAAGACATTGCGGATGTCAATAAACAATATGAAAAACTACATACGCTGGTAGCCATTCCTACTGCCGAAATGGATGGGGTGAATTCCGACTTTGATCCTTTTGATGTAAATACATACACGGGAAAAAAACCAACTGGTACCGCTACTGTCATCATGGCTAAAAATCACGGAAGTCTAACACCGCCAGAAACTAATACCGGTTTATGGTTTTAAGTTGTATAACTAGTATATTTAACCTGTTTTATTCCGAACGGAATACCCATTCAATAAACTTGGTTTGATAAAGTATGTCTGATCTTCAAAATGTACTCGTAAAAATATTGTTGGTTGCTGAAGTAGCTGCTGCTGTTATTGGAGTTATTAAGTTTAAAAAATTTAGAGATACGCATTGGAAATGGTTTATTTATTTTCTGATATTTATTGCACTTTGCGAGTTACTAAGTTTTTTTGTATTGTGTTATTTTATAAAGTTTAGAGGCTACTTTTATGATTTTTTTGTCATACCTGTTGAGTTTTTATTTCTCTTTTGGTTGTACAGTTATAAGTCTTTGGGTAAGAAAAAGTTGTTTTGGATTAGTGCGATTATCTACACCTTATCGCTGTTTCCATATTTTGTTTTTGGAGAATATACGCTCGTCAATTCGTTTAATTATATCGTAGGGACATTTTTGCTGAGCTTCATGATCATCTTAGAATATGACAAACAAATAAAATCAGATGCTATCTTAAAGTTTAAAGAAAACATGATGTTTTACATTAATACGGCAGTAGGTTTGTTCTTTGTTGGCACACTCCCCTTTTTCGCGTTTCACAGTCTGATTTGGAAAGATGCGGTTATTTGGAGTAACTATTATTTATTTTTTATGCTTACCAATATTTTAATGTACACACTATTTTCAATCGCTTTACTATGGGGGAAACCGAATACTTACTGATAACCATCATTTTTAATTTTTTGTTTCTTTTATTTATTGTAGCCATAGTATCGTATGTATGGCAATATAAACTGAAGAAAAGAGAACACACTTACGCCATTCAGAACCAACAAGAGTTACATCACAAAGAACTTTTATCTATTCAATTGGAAATGCAACAAAAGACGATGCAAGAAATTGGTAGGGAAATACACGACAATATTGGACAAAAATTAACCTTGGCTAGCTTATACATTCAAAACCTACTTTACGAAAATAAAAAACTAGAAAACACAGAAAGTATAGAAAATATTGGTTCAATTATTAATGATTCTTTAGCCGATTTGAGACAATTGTCTAAAACATTGACCGACGATAGTATTGCTACAAAATCAATAGTGACCCTTTTTCAGATTGAATGTCAAAAAGTCAACAAGCTCAAGAAGTGTTGGTTTACTTACGACACTGCAATTCAAGACAGTGAGGTGAATTATCATATGAAAAGTATGTTGTTGCGAATTGCTCAGGAATTTATTCAAAACAGTTTGAAGCATGGTCAATGCACATCGATTTCGGTAAATCTAAACTTAAAATCTGGCTTTATAGTACTCGAATTAGCAGATGACGGATGCGGATTTGATGTAAATCAGAGTGATTCGCTCGGAATTGGACTTCATAATATTAAAAAACGAACCGAAATCATTGGCGGCAATTTTAAATTACAGAGCAGTTCATCTGGAACGCAATTAATAATAAAATTACCGTGGACCCTTTAGTAGGTTAAAAAGTTAAAATGTTTATATTAGCTTCACCATAATTAGAAAAAATGAAGCATTCTATTGTCATTGTTGACGATCACATTTTAATCGCCAAAGCTATTGGTAGCATCATGACGAATTTTGAAGAATTTGAGGTGCTCTACGAATGTGGAAATGGCAAGGAACTTCAAGAAAAATTTACTACTAAAAATAACATTCCAAATATTGTATTGCTAGACATCAGCATGCCAATAATGAATGGATTTGAAACGGCAAAATGGCTGCACGAAACGCATCCAAGCGTTATGGTTTTAGCATTGAGTATGCAAGATGACGAGCAGAGTTTGATTCAAATGATAAAAAATGGAGCGCGAGGTTATTTGCTTAAAAATGTTTCGCCTTCCGAGTTGGAACGAGCGTTAAAAACAATAATCAACAACGGGTATTATTATCCCGAATGGGCATCCAACCTCATGATCTCAATCATGATGGGAAATGCTCCAAAAGGAACTTCAATAGCCACGGAGCTAAGCGACAGAGAAAAAGAATTCCTAAAACTTTGCATCACAGATATGAGCTACAAAGAAATCTCGGAAAAAATGTTTTGCAGCCCACGAACTATTGAAAGCTACAGGAATAGCTTATGTGAAAAATTGAATATTAAAACCCGTGTAGGTTTAGCAGTTTTTGCTATTAAAAGCGGATTAGACTAGAAAATTACTCTTCGTAACGCTCCATTTCTCTGTCGTAGAATTCTCCGGCCAACGTGATTAGATGTTCCATTTCGCTTTCTAATTCCGTTTCGTCTTCTCCTTCGAGATCTTCTAAAAACTCTACCTCATCATCTTTTAAATTGATAATAAAGCGCGGGAAATCAAGGTGAATAACATAAATGTCCACTTCTGGTGAATCGGAGTTGTCGGCAAGTAAAAATTTAGGTAATTCCATTTTATGTGGATTTGATTATTTTGTGGATTTGGTTATTCGTTAAAACAAAAGTACATAACTAATTTAGATTTCTGTAATCGGCACTCTACTTATCTGATGTCTGCGTTATGAGTTTTTTGGTTAGATAATGAAAACGAATATACAAAAATATTGCTGCAGCTGTTAGTCCGGCTAATAAGCCAATCCAAACGCCTACGGCTTTTAATTCTGTGAATTCTCCGAGGTAGAAGGAAATTGGGAAACCAATAATCCAATAGGCTACAAACGTAATATACATTGGAATCTTAACATCTTGCAAACCCCGTAATGCACCCAAAACTACTACTTGTAATCCGTCTGTAATTTGGAATACTGCCGCTACCAATAACAATTTGGCTGCAATAGCAATCACTTCTTGATTGTCGAGTAATTGGGTTTCGTTTTCCATATTTAGGAATAGATACGGTAAAATTTGGTGTAGTGCAACAAACATTACGGCAAATACAATTTCGATAAGTATGGCTAATAAAAAGATAGAACGCGCAACTATTACTAGCTGCTTATAATCATTCAAACCTTTCTGATTACTGACTCTAATCATGGCTGTCACGCTCAATCCCATCGCAACCATAAATGTCATTGAAGCTAAGCTCAGCGCAATTTGGTTTGCTGCTTGACTGGTTTTACCAATGTTTCCGCAAAGCCATATTCCGGCAGTAAAAAGTACCACTTCAAAAAGCATTTGCATGGCAGATGGAAATCCGAGATTGACAATTTTCCGAATCGATTCTTTCTTGATTTCTTCAAAACTAAAATTTTGAAAATATTGCTTTAGTTGTTCTTTTCTTGACAAAATAAAATGCATAAAAATAACCATGGCAATTCGGGATAGTACAGTTCCCAATGCGGCTCCAATAATTCCCATTTTAGGAAAAATCCAAAAGCCATAAATGAGGCAATAGTTGATAATTACGTGCAGGATATTCGCCATCACAATAGCATACATAGAAACTTTTGTCATTGATAATCCATCGGCAAACTGCTTGTATCCTTGATAAATAATCAGCGGAACGAGTGAAAAAGCTACCCAATCCACAAAAGGCTTAGCGAGCGCAATTACATCATCAGGTTGTTGGAGTAATTCCATTATCGGCTTTGCCAAAACTACTAATCCGAACAAAGAAAAACCTAAAATGATACATAAAAACAAGCCGTGATGAAAGGCAGAACGTATTTTGTTGTTATCCTTTTCAGCGTCTGCTTCAGCAACAATTGGCGTAATAGCAGTAGAAAATCCGATACCAATCGACATCGCAATAAAAATCATACTATTACCTAGAGAAACTGCAGCAAGCTCAGTACTACCTAACCGACCCACCATAATATTATCTACAATACCTATTAGCGTATGCCCCAACATTCCAATCATTACGGGATACGCCAATGTTAAGTTTCTTCTAAATTCTTTGGTATATACTGAGAGATTCATTTTGCAATTTTGAGTTTGCAAATGTAGTGGATTCAATGGCAATTAAAAAAAGCAATATCATTGAATTTGTCATTGATATTGCTTTTTGTTATTGAGATTGATTTTTGACATTGAGATTGAAATCACTCTTTCAAGAGTTCTTTATATTCTTCAATATTGGCTTTAACTTTTGGATCTAATTCGGGTTCGTCAATATCAGTAAGTTTTTGAAGTTCTTCCCAAATTATTTTAGCAACAATAACACGCGCCATTTCTTTATCATCTGCTGGTATCACGTACCATGGCGAATGCTTGGTAGAAGTTTCGTTAATGGCTTCCTCATAGTATTTTTGATACTCGTCCCAAAGTTCACGTTCTTTTAAATCGCCTATAGAAAACTTCCAATTGTCTTCACCACTTTCCAATCGTTTCAACAATCGTTTACGTTGTTCTTCTTTGCTCATGTGCAGATAAAACTTCAGCACTAAGGTTCCGTTTTGACTAAGATATTTTTCAAAATTTTTGATTTGCCTCATTCGGTGTTTCCAGAATTTTGGTGTAATGTCTTCCACTTTTTCAATTCCGGGAAGATTCTCAAACAAGATATATTCGGGATGCACTCGGGTAACCAAAACGTTCTCGTAATGGGTTCGGTTGAAAACACCAAACTTTCCTTTTTCGGGTAAAGCCAAATAGTGACGCCATAAATAATCGTGCTCTAATTCGGTTGAGTTAGGTGTTTTAAAACTGTGTACTATCACTCCACGCGTATTAAATTCCTTGAAAACTTCCCTTATCAAACTGTCTTTTCCGCTGGTGTCCATTCCTTGTAAACAAATCAAAACTGCATGCCTATTGTGCGCATACATTACATCTTGACGCTTGCTGAGTTTCTGCTGGATATTTTCTAATTCCGCTTCCTTTTCATCATCAGTGGCATCATTGTTAAGGTTGGTTGGACTAGTAGATAACTTAATGTATTTTGCTACTCTAAAATCGTCGGGATTGATACTTTTCATTGTACAACTGTTTATATTTGTAAACTTATGGAAAAATTTCAACTTTCGCTACTGTTTAAGATCATCGGAATTGGTTCTGCATCAGGATTAGTTTATCTTGACGACAAACTTTATATCATTTCTGATAGCAGCAGTTATTTGTATGAATATCAGCTTTCGGATGCAAAACTGAACAAAATTGCGTTGGTCGATAATCCGCAGGAAAACATCGCCAAGAAAGATAAACCGGACTTAGAAGCGATTGCGCTAAAAGGAAAAAATCTCTATTTATTTGGTTCGGGTTCAACAGAAAGTAGAAATCGACTTTTTAAATACAAACCAAAATCAGGGCAAGTCATAGCAAAAGATAGTACCGATCTCTATTCAAAGATTAAAAGGGAATACACTATTGCAGATGATGAACTGAATATTGAAGGAGTAATATTAAATGGCGAGTCACTTTACATCTTCCAGCGTGGTAACGGAAAAATTGGGAAAAACGGAATTATTTATGCATATGATAGTGCCGAGACTGCAAAATTTGAATTCATTCCGTTTGACTTACCTAAAATTAGAAACGTCGCGACAACCTTTACGGATGCGATTCTAATTGGAGAAACCATTTACTTTTTGGCTACAGCCGAAGACACAACCTCAACGTATTTAGACGGCGAAGTATTAGGAAGTAGCATTGGAAGCATTGATTTGAAAACCATGAAACTCATAGATTGGATTCAGATAACGAACAAACATAAGTTTGAAGGATTGACATTATTCAAAAAATCAGCAACAGAAATCGAGTTTTTATTGTGTGAAGATAATGATACTGAAAAATTAGAGTCGAATATTTATAAATTAGTGACTAGGCAAAAGGGATAAGGGATAAGGGTTTAGATAAAAACTTTAAAAAAAATTAATATTCTTTCCAACCTTTTTACAAAAATTGTTCTCTATATAAAAAAGCCAATTTGTGATTAACGAAAATCAAATACTAGGATGCAAAAAAATGCAGCGGGAATCGCAGCGACAAGTATATGATCACCTGTCTCCAAAATTATACCGCACCTGCAAAAGGTATTTGAAAAAGGAAGAAGAAATTGAAGAAGTATTGGCAGATGCATTTTGCACGATATTCAGTAAAATTAATCAGCTAAAGGAATTTGGCGCATTTGAAGCTTGGTCGCGAAAGATTACGGTGAATCATTGTTTACAGCATTTGAAACGCAATGTAAATTTCAATTTGTATCTAGAAGATACTCCGTTTTATTTACAGCCAGAAGTTGCTGCAGATACTCAGTTGGAAGAAGAAGATTTATTAAACTTATTGAATTTGATTCCAGAAGGTTGTAAAACCATTTTCAATTTATTTGTTATTGAAGGTTATGGACACAAAGAAATTGCACAAATGCTGACGATTTCAGAAGGAACATCCAAATCGCAGTTGAATGCGGCAAAAACCAAATTAAAAGAACTGATTGCTAAATTTTATTATCAAAATGCAAAATAGTGATGAAGAAAGAAGATAAAATATTTGACCAATTCAAATCGGCAGCTAAAAATGCTGAAACCAAGGAGTTTGCGGCAATGGATAAAGTCTGGCAGCGCGTTGAAGAAAAATTGGATACTACCGAAAATAAAAAATCAATCTTGCTTTGGAAGAAAATTGCAGTTGCAGCTTGTCTGTTATTATTCGGAACCTTAGGTTATCATTTTCTTAAACAGGAACAACCTAAAGTAAATGGCGTTGTTGTAAACATAGATTCAACTAAAACATCAATTCCAAAAAAAGAAATTATAGTTACAAGTGATCCAATAATTCCAGAAATTAAGGTAGATGCGGCTGAAATTCTGCAAAAGCAATTAAAACCAGAACGTCAAGTTGCTCTGGAAACAGATATCAAACCAGAGAACAAAGCTGATGCTGTTAACGAAATTCCGTCTTCTCCATCAGGTTACTTTAATGCTCCTTCACCTAGTGCCAGTGCCATCAAAGAAACTTCAGTAGCGGAATCTAAACAAGCAGATATAGAAATGATGCTACAGAAAAACAGAAAGGCATCATTAGTTCATAAAGACGAACCACTTGTTGTGATTGACAATAAAGTTGAAAAAACAAAAATACAAGACATTCAATTTAATGATGATGAATCATTAGTTGTCTTGAATGAACCACTCTACATCATTAATGGAGTAGAATATACCGAACAGGAAGTTTTTGGCCCAAATCCAACAAGTCCGTATTCGCCACTTAAAAAACAAGAAATCGAAACCATTTCCATTCTGCAGGATGAAAAAGCTATCGAAATCTATGGTGAAAAAGGAAAAAAAGGTGTCGTGATTATCACCACCAAAAACGGGAAACCCGTAGCTTCAAAGAAAGCAAAATAACATCGTCCAACCCTTAAATTTTAAAGTCATGAAAAATGTAAAACGTATTTCATTAGCCCTTGCTATGTTCATTTGTGTCGTATCATTTGCACAAGAAAAAACCATTACTGGAGTAGTTTCAGATAAATCAGGGCCTTTGCCAGGTGCCAATATAGTTGTCAAAGGAACCGCACGTGGTACCCAATCCGATTTTGATGGAAAGTACACCATCAAAGCGTCTCAAGGAGAAGTTTTAATCTTCAGCTTTATTGCAATGAATACGTCTAGCGTAGCAGTAGGGAATTCATCTGTAATAAATGTAGTACTACAAGACAACGGGGCAACACTGTCTGAAGTTGTTGTTAATGGGTACGGAAAAACCGAATCAAAATCAAGACAGCTTGGCGCAGCTCAAACGGTGAGTTCACAATCAATAGTTAATAGACCTAACGCTATCCTTCAACAGTCGTTACAAGGTCAATTAAAAGGTACCAGTATTGCTTTAGGTTCTGGTATGCCTGGCCAAGCAAACGTTGTTATTCGTGGCTACAGTTCGATTAACGCAGATGCAGTAGGTTATCTGAAACCGAAAGAAACCATTAAAAAAGATGCTATTAATTCTGGAATCTACAATTCCAATGATGAAGATTACGGAACCCTGGTTGAAAATGTATTTGAAAGTCCGAAAACTGCACCACTTTCTACTTTTTCTATCGATGTTGACAATGCTTCTTACACCAACATTAGACGTTTTATCAACTCGGGACAAAAGGTTCCAAAAGAGGCTGTTCGGGTGGAAGAAATGGTGAACTTTTTCAAATACCAATATCCACAACCAACAGAAGGCAATCCGTTTTCTATTACCACAGAATATAGCGATTGTCCATGGAATCGGAATACCAAATTAGTTCGCATTGGTTTGCAGGGAAAAATCATTCCAACCGATAATTTACCCGCTTCAAATTTGGTTTTCCTTATAGATGTTTCGGGCTCTATGAGTGCTATGAACAAATTGCCCTTAGTCAAAGAATCGTTGAAAGTACTACTAAACCAATTGCGTGATGAGGATAAAATTTCAATTGTGGTTTATGCTGGTGCAGCGGGATTGGTTTTACCTTCAACAGCAGGAAATCAGAAACAAACGATTATTGATGCTTTAGACAAACTACAATCTGGTGGAAGTACAGCGGGTGGCGCCGGAATTGAATTGGCTTACAAAATTGCAATGGATAATTTTATCAAAGACGGAAACAATCGTGTAATTTTGGCAACCGATGGCGATTTTAACGTAGGGGCTTCTTCTGATAGTGCTATGCAAACTTTGATTGAGGCTAAAAGAAAATCGGGGGTATTCTTAACGTGTTTGGGTTACGGAATGGGAAATTACAAAGACAGCAAAATGGAAACCTTAGCCGATAAAGGAAATGGTAACTACGCTTATATCGATAACATTCAGGAAGCGAATCGTTTCTTGGGTAAGGAATTCAAAGGTTCGATGTTTGCTATCGCAAAAGATGTAAAGATTCAAATCGAATTCAATCCGTTACATGTGGCATCCTATCGACTAATTGGTTATGAAAACAGAAAATTGAATCCAGAAGATTTTAAAGATGATGCAATAGATGCTGGCGAATTAGGAAGTGGACACACCGTTACAGCATTATACGAAATCATTCCAACTGGTATAAAAAGCAAATTTTATACTGAACCAACCGATTTAAAATACACCAAAACAGAAGCCACGAAAACCAAATTCAATGCCGAATTGGCAACAGTGAAATTTCGTTACAAAAAACCAGATGGTGATAAAAGCATCGAAATGATTCGAGTGATTGAAGATAAATCAGTAGCTATGAACAATGCTTCCGGAGATTTAAAATTCAGTTCCGCTGTAGCTTGGTTTGGATTGAAATTGAGAGATTCTAAATTTGTAACCAATACCTCTTCATCAGATATTAAAAAATTAGCTAAAGAAGGTTTGGAATTCGATGACCAAGGCTACAGAGCAGAATTCATACGATTGATGGAAGCGGTAAATTAAATTGAAAAAGAAAAATAGTTAAGTTGGGTGTTTTTTTAAATGACGAAACCCTGTTTGGATGCACACGGACAGGGTTTTATTTTTTTACTAAAAATGTAAACTTATTGACGTTCCTTTTTTAGACTGACTTTCAATTTTAATTTGGGCATTGATTTTTTCGCACAGATTCTGCATCAATTGCATTCCGATTCCCATACCAATTTCATTATTGGTACCGCGTTTCGAAACATATTGACGCTTAAAAATAGATTGAATCATGTTTTCCGACATTCCTATTCCATTATCTGAAACGGTTAAAAGATTATCCGAAAATGTGATCTTTATTTCTCCGTTGTCAGGAGTGAATTTAATGGCGTTGGTAATCATATTCCGAGCAATGATTGTAACAATCTCCAAATCAGAATTCAATGTTTTTGTATCAAATGAAGCAGTTATAGCAATATTTTTTGCTTCATAATCATTTTTACAAACTTTCAAAATATCATTAATGGTTTGTTCGATATCAATAGTAACTTTGCTTACGGTAATTGCATTAAAATTGGCTCTGGACCAGTTTAACGTAGTATCCAACATGTCTAAAACGTGCGCCGTTTGATTGTTGATTTTTTCAATAAAACCAGTAAATTCTTCTCGAGATAAATCATAATCTAAAGCCATAGAGGATATCTCTCTAAGATTAATTAGTGGAGCTCTAAGATCGTGACCTAATACCGATAACATTCGGTCGTTATTACTGTTTATACTTTTTAGCTTCTCTTGAAGTGTAATTTCTTTATCCAGATTAACAAACGAAACCACATGAATTTTATCAAGTACAGAAGCCTTTATTTGATACCATTTTTTCATTCCATTCTTGCAGGTGATTAGTGATTTACCCCTCACGAAAAGTTTTCCTTCCTGATTCGAATTAATCTGTTCCTGATCCCAACTTTTAATTACTTTATCTCTGTAAGTTGCCTCTGGATAAGCCTTATCGTACCACGTTTGAATGGTTGGAATTTCTTCTAACGTATATCCGATTTCCATTTTGAATTTTTCATTTAAAAAAGTGTTATAATGAACACCGTCAATCACTTCTGCTATTATAAATGGATAGGGTAAAAAATCAGCTACGTGATGAAGTTCAAATCTAGAAATTTTGCTCGTACTCATAACTTTATTTTTTGAGGCTATGCTGCCATAACTTTGGAAATATAGTTGTTTATTTCTCGATCTCTTTTAAGCTTAACATTTTTTTATGTGCCAAAAACCCTTTAATGTCTTCAAAATGTTCTTTTACACGTTTATTTCCAAATTCAAAGACTTTTTCGGCCAAACCGTCAAGGAAATCACGATCATGAGAAACTAAAATTAAAGTTCCATCAAAATCTTTCAACGCTTCTTTAATGATATCTTTAGTTTTCATGTCTAAGTGATTCGAAGGCTCATCCAGAATTAATAGATTAACGGGTTCCAACAACAATTTAATCATGGCCAAACGCGTTTTTTCTCCGCCCGAAAGCACTTTCACTTTCTTCTGAACATCATCGCCATGAAACATAAAAGCGCCTAGAATATTTTTGATTTGGGTACGAACATCACCAACAGCAATATTATCTATGGTTTCAAATATCGTAGCATTTCCATCTAATAAAGAAGCTTGATTCTGGGCAAAATAACCAATTTGTGAATTGTGCCCCACCTCAACGTTTCCGCTGTTGATTTCAATTTCCTTCATGATGGCTTTAATCATCGTCGATTTTCCTTCACCATTTTTTCCGACGAAAGCTACTTTCTGACCGCGTTCAATGACCATATTGGCATCTTTAAAAATAAGATGTTCTCCATATGATTTTTCCAAATCGCGAACAATTACCGGATATTGTCCGGAACGAATGGATGGTGGAAACTTTAATTTCAAAGCCGAATTATCGATTTCATCCACTTCAATGGGTACAATTTTTTCTAACATTCGAACGCGCGATTGTACTGCATCGGTTTTAGAAAATGTACCTCTAAATCGATCAATGAAAGTCTGATTGTCGGCAATAAATCGTTGTTGTTCGTCGTACGCTTTTTGTTGGTGCACCCTTCTGTCTTTACGCAATTCTAAATAATGAGAATACTTGGCTTTGTAATCGTAGATTCTTCCCATGGTAACTTCGATGGTTCTGTTGGTGATATTATCAACGAAGGCTCTATCGTGAGAAATGACCATTACGGCTTTCGCCTGATTGATCAAGAAATCTTCCAACCATTGGATACTATCCATATCCAAGTGATTCGTAGGCTCATCCAATAAAATCAAATCGGGTTGTTTTAATAGAATTTTAGCCAATTCGATACGCATTCTCCATCCACCAGAAAACTCAGATGTGGGACGATTGAAATCTTCTCTTTCAAATCCTAAACCTTTCAAAACCTTTTCAATTTCGGCTTCGTAGTTCACTTCTTCAATAGAATAAAACTTTTCACTCAATTCAGAAACGCGTTCAATGAGTTTCATGTAGGCGTCACTTTCGTAATCGGTACGAATAGTTAACTGCTCATTAATACCATCAATTTCATCTTTCATTTTGAAGACTTCGGCAAATGCTTTGGATGCTTCTTCCATCACTGTACAATTATCGGCAGCCAATAAATGTTGCGGTAAATAGGCTATCACAGCTTCTTTTGGTGCAGAAATTGATCCGCGTGAAGGTTTACTTTCTCCGGCGACAATTTTAAGTAAAGTTGATTTACCCGCACCGTTTTTGCCCATTAAGGCAATTTTATCATTTTCATTGATGGCGAAAGTTACTTCGCTAAAAAGAGTTGTACCGCCAAATTCTACGGCTATGTCGTTAACTGTTATCATTTAGATTGTTAGACTTCTTAGATTAATTAGACTACTTAGATTTTTTGAAGCGGCAAAGATAGTGTAATTTAGAAATGAGACAATTTGAAAATTTGAAAATGATTTTGTAAACGAGTCTTTTCTTATTAATTTTAATTGCAATTTGACAACAATAACGTTGTAATGAATCAATAAGATGAACAACTTCATTTTATCCTTTTCTATGCGACAGGATTTGGTTAATTTTAAGCATTCAATCAGAATAAAAGAAAATATGCCATTAATAGACTACAGTTTTTTAGAGAAAATTTTACCCAAAGCCAAGATCAAAAAAAGCTATCGGAATGCAAAACAATCGTATTTAAACAGAGTACGATTAGCTACTTCTCTATTCTTTTTTGGGATGGGATTCTGTTTTGCTACTTGGGCAAGCCGGATTCCCGACATCAAATCGATGCTACAATTAAGCGAAGCCGGACTCGGAACACTTTTATTCGCTTTACCCGTTGGTCAGCTTATTGGAATGCCTTTTTCAGGTAGAATTGTTGCCAAGTACGGAAGCCGGAATATTGTAATCATGGCTTTACCGGTATATGCTTTTTGTCTGACTTTATTAGGATTAGCAACCGTAAAGTGGCAATTGGCTTTAGGGTTATTTCTTTTTGGTTTTTTTGGAAATTTTTGCAATATCGCAGTCAATACTCAAGGTGTTTATACCCAACAGCTTTTTGAAAAGCCCATAATGGGTTCGTTTCATGGCTCTTGGAGTTTGGCCGGTTTTTTTGGTGCTGTGACGAGTTTATTTATGCTAGCCATAGAGCTAACGCCATACCAACACTTTTGGGTGGCTTTTGTTTTTACATTATTAATTGTTTTATTCAACTACAAATTCATTATTAAAGCCAAAGTCAAGAAAAAGGGCGAACAATCCAACTACTCCTTTATCAAAAATCCGGATATGACTTTGATTTGGTTAGGTGTTGTGTGCTTTTGCGGAATGGCAAGTGAAGGAGTAATGTTTGACTGGAGTGGTGTTTATTTTAAAGACATCATTAAAGCACCCGGAGCATTAGTCGTTTTAGGCTACACTACTTTTATGATTAGTATGGCTTGTGGTCGATTTTTGAGTGACATTTTAGTTAGAAAATACGGTGCTCGAAAAGTACTTATGACAAGTGGAATTATAATTTCCTGCGGATTGTATACCGCCGTTTTGTTTCCTTATTTGATTCCGTGTACGATTGCCTTTATGATGGTTGGTTTTGGGGTTTCAAATGTGGTTCCGATAATAATCAGTGTTGCTGGAAAGAATGAAAAAGTACCAACCAGTATTGCGTTGACCATTGTATCCAGTATCAGTTTCCTTGGATTTTTAATGGGCCCGCCGTTAATTGGATTCATTGCGGAATTGACAAGTTTAAAATATTCTTTCGCTATTATTGGGGTTTTCGGACTCTTTATTACGATTTTGGTTAGTCAGTTGAAGATTTTTAGAAATTAATCGACACTAAAATGATCCTCGGCATTTCGATTGGGAATGATATCAACCCTATGCCATTCGTCACCTTCAATTAATTCCCAAGAATGTCCTTCACCGTGAATGTCTTCAGCGATTAAAATAATTCCTGGTTCTAAAACAAATTGTTTCCCGTCAGACGTTGTAAATCGGAGTTTGCCTTTTAAAGTTACCACATATTGATAGCGAGGTGCCACATGTTGGTGTTTTTGATACTCTTCTACCTTAGTCTGAATGATAAAACGTTCGCAATCCATACTGAAGTATTCTGGCAAACTACCTTCTTCAAAATAGGA
Source organism: Flavobacterium sp. (assembly GCF_029945805.1). Classification (GTDB taxonomy): domain Bacteria; phylum Bacteroidota; class Bacteroidia; order Flavobacteriales; family Flavobacteriaceae; genus Flavobacterium. The sequence goes on along the minus strand of NZ_JAQSDH010000033.1, from coordinate 119,734 downwards.
ATTTCCGAAATTGTCATTTTGAATTCTGAATGCTCTCATCTTATTGTATTGTTTACACTAATGATTTAAAATTTCTTTGAGTTTTTCTTGATAATCAGGGTTATCATTAATTCCTGTATGCCCTTGATGCTCCAATGTAAATAAACTATCGGTTGGCTTGAATAGCTTTTTAAGTCGAACTGAATTATCAAAAGAAATCAAACGATCTTCTGAGCCATGAAAAACATAAATTGGGGCTTTAACTTTTGCAAAATACTTATTCGTTTCAAAGGTAAATTTCTTTAAAAAGTTGGGAAAAAATGGCACTCTAGAACTTGAAAATTCTAAGAAATTATAATATGGTGCCTGAAGTATGAGTTGTTTCGGATTCTGATTTGATGCCAAATATGTCGCCCCACCAGTTCCAATTGAATAACCAATAATGATGATTTTATTTTGATTGTATCGCTTCGCTAAATTCTTATACGCAAATGAAATATCTTTATAAAATTGGTCTTGATTGTCGATTTCACCTTCGCTTTTACCGTAGCCTCGGTAATCTAGAATGAAAATATCATAACCCAAATCAGTGTAAATAGTGGCAATTTCTCCCCAGGAATCTAAAGCTCCTGCATTTCCGTGCAAATAAAAAATCAAGCCTTTCGGATTTGGTGTTTTAAACAATAAACCGTTAAGTTTTTTATCATCGAAAGAAGTAATAGTAAGCTCTTCAAAATTTTGTTTAAAGTCAAATTTATATTCTTTAGGCAATTTGGATGCTACGAAAATCATTTCTTCCTGATTGATATAAACGTAGGACGCATACAAAAGATAAATGATTCCAAAAAAAGACAGAAGATATTTAAAAACAAATTGTACTGTTCGCATCCCGACGTTTTGATTGTTAAATACTCAACCTAAACTCTTCAATAATAGGATTGGCTTTACCGAAATCAACTTCTTGAATGAACAATTCGACCGCTTTTGCCGTTTGAATACTAGGCAAAACATTTGCCTGATTATTGTCTCTAATAACAACGTTAATATTTGATTCTTCTAGTCTTTCTTTTAAACCTACTGCTAGAATTTCTTCTCCTGAAAATATTTTAATTAGACCCATTTTTATTTATGATTTACGAATTACAATTTACGATTTATTTGTGGCACCTCTTCAAACTCAGCATGACATTTTTTAGTGGTTTCTGATTTCTAAATTCTGACTTCTGACTACGCTTCGTCTTCCCCATCCATTTCAAAAAAAACGGGTTCAATCATTATTTTATCGGCTAGTGATTCTACCCTTTCGGTAATTTGGGAACAAAAGAACAAGCGTTGTGTTTTTTCAATACTGTTTGACAAACGGTGCACAATGGCATCCATTCTGATTCTGAATAAAACATCAGCATCATCAACTACTAAAAGTTTTATGGTATTGCTATTAAATCCGGCGGAAGCAAACATGGCGTTGATTTTGTTGGGTGTTCCAATAAGAATATCCAATCCCATCGAAACTACATTTTTATCGTAATCGATGTCGCCTTTCTCGTGAACTCCTAGAATACTCAAATCGGTATACGTTCCATATTGCAGGAACAATTCTTCCATTTCGATTACTTTTTCCTTAGTTTCTACAATGATTAAGGCCCGTGTACTTTCGTCTAAAGTTTTTTCTAATTTTTGAATGACGTTCAAAACAATAGTAGTTGTTTTTCCGGTTCCAGGACCCGATTGTATGACAGCATCGGCACCGCTTTTAATTGTTGAAAACGTTTGCTGTTGCATTTCGTTAGCTTCGGTTAAACCGTGCTCAATTAGTGCGTTCTGGAGATTTAGGTTTATTTTTTTTAAATTCATTGTAAAGGGATAAGTTAAAAGGGAAAAGGGAGTAGACTTTTGCCTTATCCCTTATCCCTATTTTATTTGGATGCAAACAAGTTCACATCTGTTTCTGAAATTTCGGTTCCACCAAGGATTATTAAACGTTCCACCACATTTCGAAGTTCGCGGATATTTCCTGTCCAATCGTATTCTTGTAGCAATTTGATTGCCTTATCCGAGAAAGCCTTTGCAACATTTCCTTGTTCTTCTGCAATTTTAGTAGAAAAATGAGTAATTAACAATGGAATATCACTTCTTCTGTCGTTCAACGAAGGCACTTTGATTAAAATTACGGCTAATCGGTGATACAAATCTTCACGAAAGCGACCTTCTGCAATTTCTTTTTTTAAGTCTTTATTGGTTGCTGCGATAACTCTAACATTGATCTTGATGTCTTTATCGGCACCCACTCTTTGAATTAAACTTTCTTGCAATGCACGTAATACTTTCGCTTGCGCCGAAAGACTCATGTCGCCAATTTCATCTAGAAAAATCGTTCCGCCATCAGCAGCTTCAAATTTACCAGCTCTATCTTTAATGGCAGAAGTAAACGCCCCTTTTACGTGTCCGAATAATTCGCTTTCAATCAATTCGGATGGAATGGCAGCGCAATTGACTTCAATCATGGGTGCAGCAGCTCGTTCGCTTTTTTCATGCAGTTGATGGGCTACCAATTCTTTTCCGGTTCCATTGGGACCCGTTATTAAAACTCTGGCATCGGTCAACGCAACCTTCTCAATCATAAGATTGATTTGTTGAATTGGTTCGCTTTCGCCAATTATTTCGTAGTTTCGAGAAACTTTTTTCTTTAGTATTTTATTTTCAACGACCAGTTGCTTTTTGTCTAATGCATTCCGCACAGTATTCAGTAACCGATTCAAATCGGGTGGCTTTGAGATGTAATCAAAGGCTCCAAGACGCATCGTGTTGACGGCAGTTTCTAAATCGCCGTGACCTGAAAGCATTACCATCGGAATCTCGGGCTTGATTTTCTTAACCGCTTCGAGCAATTCTTCGCCGTTCATTTTTGGCATTTTGATGTCGCAAAGAACCAAATCATAATCTTCATTTTTGATTTTTTCAAAACCTATTTTTCCGTCTTCTGCCTCGTCTAAAATATAGGCACTGCTTTCTTCAGAAAGTATTTTGATTAATACTCTCCGGATTGACAATTCGTCTTCGATAATTAAAATTTTGGGCATACTTGTATGTTTCGATTTTCACCCCGATCGCTCTCGATGTGATTCTAATTTTATGGTTTACTCGATAGCCCTGATTGCAGTGGAAATCATCTTTATCAAAGTTTTTTACTTTGATAAAGATATTGGAACACTTCGACAAGCTCAGGATAAACTAAAGCAGGAATATGGTTTAATCCAAGCCCGAACCTTTCGCTCCTAATCAAGATGGCACAAAAATAGTATAATTTAAGCATACTCTGTTGAATTTTGATTTAAGACAAATAGATTTTATACTTTTACCGCATCAAAACTAAAGGATATGTCTACAGCAAAAAAAGATTATAAAAGGATTACAACTAAGTCATTGTTTGATATGAAAGCCAATGGCGAAAAAATTTCTATGCTTACGGCATACGATTATACCATGGCTAAAATTGTGGATTCTGCTGGTGTGGATGTGATTTTAGTTGGTGATTCTGCAAGTAATGTTATGGCGGGTCATGAAACTACTTTGCCTATAACTTTAGACCAAATGATTTATCATGCTTCAGGCGTGGTTCGTGCTATTGAACGTGCTTTGGTTGTGGTAGATTTGCCTTTCGGAAGTTACCAATCGGATCCTAAAGAAGCTTTGCGTTCTGCCATTAGAATCATGAAAGAAAGTGGCGGTCATGCTGTGAAATTAGAAGGTGGAAGTGAAATTAAAGAAAGTATCAAACGCATTTTGAACGCCGGAATTCCCGTTATGGGACATTTAGGTTTGACACCGCAATCTATATACAAATTTGGAACTTATACCGTACGCGCTAAAGAAGATGCAGAAGCGGAACAATTGATTGAAGATGCTAAATTATTAGAAAAATTAGGTTGCTTTGCCTTGGTTTTGGAAAAGATTCCAGCGAGTTTAGCTGAGAAAGTTGCTAAAACAATCTCTATTCCTGTAATTGGGATTGGGGCTGGTGGCGGTGTTGACGGACAGGTTTTGGTAATTCACGACATGCTCGGCATGAACAACGAGTTTAGTCCTAGATTTTTGCGCCGTTATTTAGATTTGTACGAGCAAATGACAAAAGCGATTGGAAATTATGTTGCGGATGTGAAATCGAAAGATTTTCCGAATGCGAATGAACAGTATTAGTTAGACTTGATAGATTTTTAGACTAATTAGACAACTTAGATAAATTTATATTTTATACATGCATCAATTTAAAGAACTAGAAATTTGGAAAAGGAGCAGATTATTTTGTTCCCAGATTTATACAATAACTTCAAAGTTTCCTAGTGATGAAAAATTTGGTTTAACTAACCAACTACGGAGAGCATCAGTCTCTATTCCTTCAAATATAGCTGAAGGTTCTTCAAGAAATTCAAATAAAGATTTCGCAAGATTTTTAGAAATTGCAGTTGGTTCTGCTTACGAAATAGAAACGCAACTTTTAATTGCATTAGATTTGGGTTTTATCAAAAATGATGAATTAGAGAAATCAATTATCGAATTGAATGAAATTATTAAAATGATTTCCCGATTCCTTTCTAATCTAAAAATCTAACAATCTAAAATGTCTAAGATAGTCTCAAATAAAGACAACCTCCAAATTCTTCACGAAGACAATCACATCGTTGTGGTCAACAAGCGTGTTGGTGATATTGTTCAGGGCGATAAAACGGGTGACAAACCGTTATCTGAGGTTGTAAAAGAATACATCAAAGATAAATACAATAAACCTGGTGAAGTTTTTCTAGGCGTAGTTCATAGATTGGACAGACCTACAAGCGGAATCGTAGTTTTTGCCAGAACATCTAAAGCGTTAACTCGTTTGAACGAAATGTTCAGCAATAGAGAAACCCAGAAAACCTATTGGGCAGTTGTAAAAAACAAACCGCCAAAAGACGAAGATAATTTGATACATTTTCTGAAAAGAAACGAAAAGAATAATACTTCTAAGGCACACACAAACGAAGTTCCAGAAAGCAAAAAAGCCAGTTTAGATTATAAAATCATAAAAAAGCTAGACAATTATTTTGTGCTCGAAATCAATCTGCATACTGGAAGGCATCATCAAATCAGGGCGCAGTTGACAGCAATTGGCTGTCCGATAAAAGGTGATTTAAAATACGGATTTGACCGCAGTAATCCTGATGGTGGAATTCATTTGCATGCCAGAAAATTAGTTTTTATTCATCCTGTTTCCAAAGAAAGCATTGCAATCGCTGCATCGACGCCAAAAGATGCTATTTGGAATTCTATTTAATAATAAAAATTGTATTTTTACTTCTTTACAACCTAATAAAAAATAGCTTCTATGAACAAAATCATTTTATCTGTAGGTTTACTACTTGGTGTTACTGCTTTTGCACAGGACCAATTCTCTGGAATCAGTACTTCAAATCGTGTGGGGATTTTAAATGGTATCATTAACCCTGCTGAATTTTCCAATCTTTCTAAAAAGTTTGAAATTAATCTTGTTGGAATAAGTTTAAATGCGTCCAATAATAAAATTGGAATTAGTGATTTGGGTTCAGACAATCTTGAAGAATTACTATTTTCAGGAAATGAACCAGTAAATGCGCGTTTTGACGGAACCATAATCGGACCAAGTTTTGCTACTAAGTGGAAGAAATGGGGCTTTGGCATAACGACAGCCGCACACGCAAAATTTGACATGGTTGATATTGATCCAACAATTGGGAATGCGATCACCAACAATAATTTAATTTTAAACACGACACTCTTAAACAATCCAAATAATCAACGATTAAGCGGAACTTCGTACGGAGAGGTGGGGTTATCAGCGTCTCGAATTATTTATCAAACCGAAAAACATCAGATTAGTGTGGGTACCACTTTAAAACTTTTGTTCCCTGGCTCCTATTCAAATTTTGGACTTAGCAATCTTAACGGAACAATCACTCAAAACGCAACTGGAGCTTACCTTACCACAAATTCTCCCGCAACTTTGAATGTAGCTTATTCAGGAAATTTGGCTGAAAGTTTTTCTAACTTTAGTGATTACAGCAACTCTATTTTTGGGGGTTTAAACGGTTTTTCAGGTGATGTTGGTTTTAATTATCGGTTAAAAAATGAAAGCGGATATAAACTTAACTTTGGATTATCAGTAAGAAATATCGGAAGCATGACTTATAAAGATAACAATAATGCTTCTTCAAATTATACGTTGAACATCCAACCCAATCTGCAAAATCCGCAAGGATTAGACTTAGGTGTATTTCAAAATGTAGATAACCTTAGCGAAGTGGAACAAATTTTAAGAGATCAAGGTTACTTAACGGAATTGCCTTCAGAAAGAAAATTTAAGGTGAAATTGCCAACGTCACTTACTGCTTACGCGGATTTTAAAATTGTTCCAAAGTTTTATGTAACGGCGTATATGCAAAGAAAATTAAACGATGATGATGGAAATGCGCAGATCACTGTTCCTAATATTTTAAGCATAACACCAAGAGTAAACTTAGGCTTTTTTGAAGCTTATATTCCAATTTCAAATGATGACATTTCAGGAACTAATGTGGGCTTTGGTTTTAGATTAGCTGGATTCTATCTAGGTTCAAGTTCTATTATTACTTCTTTGGCAGATGGCAAATCAGCAGATTTTTATACAGGATACCGTATTGCATTTTTGTAAAATAATAAATTTGAATTTTAGATGTTAAAAATGTAACTTGCTGAACCAATTTAGCCTAGTTATGATTTTTAAAAGCGATGTCTCATATAGAAAGCAATCTTTAATAAAGTTATTGAATTGCGTTCAGTCGTATGAACAAGAAATCATTACAGCGCTTTACGATGATTTCAAAAAGTCGGAATTTGAAGCAATAGCAACAGAAACCAATTATATTGTATCTGAACTTAATTCAACAATTAACAGTATAGACAAATGGGCAAAACCAACTAGGGTCTTGCCTTCTCTTTTAAATTTTCCTTCAACGGATTATATCTACAAAGAGCCTTACGGAAGAGTACTCATTATTGCCCCATGGAATTATCCGTATCAATTGGCTTTTGCCCCTTTAATCGCAGCTGTTGCAGCAGGAAATCAGGTTGTAGTAAAACCTTCTGAACTTACACCGAATACCTCAAAAATTATTGCTAAAATAATAAAGGAATCGTTTGAGAAAAAACATGTTGAATGTGTGGAAGGCGACCATACTGTAGCTGAAAAATTACTAGCCGAACGCTGGGATTACATCTTCTTTACGGGAAGTGTTGCCATTGGAAAAATAGTTGCCAAAGCCGCTGCAGAAAATCTAACACCCGTAACCTTAGAGCTTGGCGGTAAAAACCCATGTATTATTGATGAAACTGCTAATCTTAAAGTAGCCGCCAAAAGAATCGTTTGGGGTAAATTTCTGAATGCCGGCCAAACTTGTATCGCACCCGATTATTTATTGGTTTCCAATAAAATAAAAGCAGCTTTTATCGAATTATTAAAAATAGAAATCACCAATGCTTATGGTGAGAATCCAGAAAGTTCTGCTGATTTTCCTAGAATTATCAATGAAAAAAATTGGAAAAGACTTTCCGCCATGTTAGACAATGAAACGATACTTGTAGGCGGACAAACCAATAGTAAAGAGTGCTACATTGCTCCAACTTTGCTCGACGAATCCAAACTAGATAGTTTGGTCATGAAAGATGAAATTTTTGGACCAATTCTACCAATTCTATCATATACAGACGCAGTCGATTTACAACATATTATTTTGAACTATAACAAACCACTGTCTTTATTTGTATTCACTGAGAATAAATCATTTGCAAAAAAAATAATTCAGAATTATTCGTTCGGAGGCGGCTGTATCAATGATACCGTAATACATTTTGCCAATAGTAGATTACCTTTTGGAGGCGTGGGCAACAGCGGAATTGGCGCGTATCATGGCAAACGTAGTTTTGATACTTTTTCGCATCAAAAAGCCATAGTAAAAAGAGCAACTTGGCTTGATATTCCTTTGCGCTATGCACCATACAAAGAGAAATTAACTTTAATAAAAAAAATATTAAAATGGATGTAATAAAATATTGAATACAAATGTAAAAAATGCAAACAGTATTTTTATATTTGTGGTAATCATATAATTAAGCAGTGTTCCCTTAAATCTTATTTTAAATAATACCTTCCCATTGAATATCTTATTTAGCTTATTAACCTTGAATAATTATAGTGCAATTGGATGCATAATTATTTGTTTTATTATTCTTTATTTTGTCGTAAATAAAACAATTAAAAAACAATTAAAATTCAGTGGTAAACATTCCGAGTTTACAGTAAGCGATGAGCGTTACAAACTTTTCTTTCTGTTTTTTGGATTTACAATTCCTCTTTTCGAAACCATATTATACCTATTTGATGTCCGCGCTACTAATTACGTGGCGTTTAATTATTCAACAGGTGCTATCTTACTGATAGTCTATTTTTTATACCCTAAGATTTCGTTTGTTTCAAAAAATATTTACGCCTTATTTGTTATTTTCTTTGCAGTATATTTCAGTTTTATTTGCTATACTGTTTTTTTAAAACCTTATGAATTTGCCTGTTATGTAACTTTTATTCTCAGTTTTTTCATTTCCTATTTTATCTCTCAAAAGATAATTCATTATTGGCTTTTTACCTTATTAGTTTTTGGTATTTTAATTGTTGCATTTCAATTTGATGCGATCGAAAAAGATAATTTTATCATTTTGGTTAGTACTTTCATATCAATTATTATTTTTCATGTTGGAAATTATTTAACTTATATTGAAAACAATAGCAAATTTAATTTTTCAAATATTGTAATAAACAATGGTGCTTCTATTATTTTAACGAGTAATAAAAAAGGAGAAATAACATTTTGTAGCGATTCAATCGAATTTATTTTAGGGTATGAATCGAAAGAAGTTCTAGGCAGTAGATTTTGGATTTTGACGGAGGATTCAGAATTTATCGGAGAAGCATACCACGACAATTATGAAGATGAGAGAACGTATATTAGAAAATTAAAGTGTAAGAGCGGAGAATATAAATTTATACAATGGAGAGATAAAAAATACTCCGAAGATATTTTTATCGGTATTGGTCAAGATGTAACCGAGCAGATTACCATACAAAATCAGTACAGAAGCCTTATTGAATCTGCTGCAGATTTAATTTACGAAGTTGATTTGGGTGCTATCCTTACCTATGTCAACCAATTTACGGAAAAGACTCTTGGTTATTCAAAAGAGGAGGCTTTGGGCAAACATTTCTTTAAATACATCCGTAAAGATCATGTGGATTATGTTGTCGATTTTTATAAAGAAATTCCAACCGACACTAACCAGTATAATGACTTAGTTTTTCCGCTTATCAAGAAAGATGGTGATATTATCTGGGTGTCTCAAAAAGTGACCTTAAAAAGAAACGAAAATTTTGAAGTTGTTGGTTTTTCAGCAATTGCAAGAGATATAACCTTGGTTAAAAGTCTAGAAATTGAACATTATAACCGAAGTAAAAAAGTCAGAGTCCACAACGAAACATTAAAGACATTAACTTCACAAAGTTATTCCAATACCGATACTTTTAGTGGAATTCTAAAAAATATTCTCAAAATAGCTAGTAAAAATTGTTCGATTGACAGAGTCAGCTACTGGACCTTCCAAAAAGAAGCAATTAGATGCGAAAGTATCTATTATTTACAAAGCGACAGATTTGAAAAGAACTTTGTTATTGACCGAGAAAGTTATCCCAGTTATTTCAAAAATCTAGAAACTGGTGCTCAAATAGTTGCCTCAAACGTTTATGAGAACGCCGCTACACAAGAACTTTGTTATGACTATTTTCCTAAAAATGACATCAAATCACTTCTGGATACGCCGATATTTATTAATGGAGAGGTGATTGGAATTTTATGCTTTGAGAAAATAGAAATCGCAATAGAATGGGACAATGAAGATATTAACTTTTCGCGTTCTATTGGCGATTTAATAGCTATTGCCATTGAATCACAATTGTTGTTAGAGTCCGACAAAAAACTATCCTACAAAACGGAAATATTAACCGTTATCAATCAAAATACTCAAAAGTTTCTATTGTCTAAAAATACAGATGACATTTTTCAGGGTATTTTAGAAACTATTGGTAATGTAACTCAAGTTGATAAATTATTATTTTTTAAGAACGATGCAGAAAACAAATCAATCATTCAAAAATACAGATGGTTAGGTGAAACAAAATCGTTAACCGCATTAAATTCATCGATACTAAATATTCCTTACACTACAATTGCTGACGTTATGGAAAATATGGAAAATAAAATTCCTTATTTTATGACGATCAGAAAAATCAAAAATGAGGTTACGAAGGACTTTTTTGAGAAACTAGGCACCAAATCAATCTTAATACTCCCAATTTTTGTCAAAGGAAATCTATATGGTTTATTTGCATTTAACATGACCAAAAATGAACGAGAATGGACAAGCGACGAAATTACTACATTACAAATCTTAACAAATAATATCTCGTATGCTATAGAACGAAATCTAAACGAAAGTATAATTCAGCAAAGCGAGGAAAAATTTAAACTTCTAGCTAACAATATTCCTGGAACGGTTCACCTCTCAAAATATGATAATAAATGGTCTAAAATATATTTAAACGATCAAATTGAAAAACTGACCGGATTTCCAAAAGAAGACTTCCTTCAAAACAAACTCTTTTACATCGATTTGGTTCATCAAGACGATTTAAACATCGTTTTAAATAAAGCACACGATCTCTTTAAAAACAAACAAAAACTTCATTTGATTTACCGAATCATAACTAAAGACGGCCATTTTAAATGGGTTGAAGAGTTTGGAGAACCAATTATTAAAGAGAATACGATTGAATTTATAGTTGGAATCTTTATTGACATTACGCAAAGAATTGAAGCTGAAGAAGCAATCAAAGCTAAAAATTATGCGGAAGCTGCGAATAAAGCCAAATCGGAATTTTTAGCAAATATGAGTCATGAAATTAGAACTCCATTGAATGGAATTATTGGTTTTACCGAACTCTTGATGAACTCAAATTTGGAAGCTATTCAGAAAAAATACATGAATACAATCAATCAATCTGCGAATTCCTTAATGGAAGTTATCAATAATATTCTCGATTTTTCAAAAATTGAATCAGGTAAACTTGAACTTAATATAGAAAAAATAAATCTCAGCGAAATCACGAATCAGGTATTTGACTTAATTAAATATGAAGCTAATTTAAAGAATCTGCAAGTAAATTTAATTATTGATAAAGAAGTCCCTAAATATATTGAAGTTGACTATATAAGATTAAAGCAAGTTCTTGTGAATCTGTTAAGTAATGCTGTTAAATTTACAGAGAAAGGTTCTATTGATTTGAAGGTTTCCGTTTTTGAAACCCTAGATGATAAAAAAATAAAACTGAAATTTTTAGTAAAAGACACTGGAATTGGAATTAAAAACACAAATCAGAAGCGAATATTTGAAGCGTTTGCACAAGAAGATAATTCGACAACTAAAAAATTTGGAGGAACAGGTTTAGGGCTTTCAATATCAAATCAATTGCTGGGTTTAATGAAGAGTCGCTTAGAACTTGAAAGTGAATTTGGCATAGGAAGTGAGTTTAGTTTTGTACTCGAAGTTACTTATTCAAACCAGCCAATAACGATTAAACTACATGACGAAGTTATAAAAAACAACCCTTCAAATTGCATAGTTACCAATGATGAAAAGCTTATCTTTATAGTGGAAGACAATAAGATAAACATGCTATTGGCCAAAACTTTAGTGAAACAAATCATTCCAAATGCCAACATTATGGAATTGGAAAATGGACAAGAAGTTCTAGAAAAAACAAAAGATCAATTCCCAGATTTGATTTTGATGGACATTCAAATGCCAGTAATGAATGGTTACGATGCGACTGTTGCAATCAGAAAGATTCCGCATGCGGATACTATTCCCATCATTGCACTAACTGCCGGAACAATCGTTGGTGAGAGAGAAAAATGTATTGAATACGGGATGAATGATTATATTCCGAAGCCTATAGATAAAGAACTTTTGATTAAAATCATAAGTCAATGGATAACTAAAAACTAAACTGTATTATATGAAATGGGATAGACAAAATAGCGATTCGTTTGAAGATCGAAGAGGAATGTCAGGCGGAAAAAAAGCACTCCTTGGCGGAGGTGCAATTGGAATTATTGTTTTATTACTCAACATGTTTGGTGGCGAAACCGGACAGAGTATCGGTAATATCATAGAGCAAACACAAGGAACGCAGACCCAAACTGAAGGAACTCAAACTAGGGAATTATCAGCCGAAGAAAAAGAATTGGGCGCTTTTTCAGAATCCTGTTTTGTTTACAATACCAAAACTTGGGCGACCATTTTTGAAGAGAACAACATGAATTTTGAAAATCCTGGAATGGTACTTTTTGATGATGGTGTAGAAACAGAATGCGGTAACGCAACATCTGCTTCTGGCCCGTTTTACTGTCCGAGTGATCAAAAGATATACATGGATTTACGGTTTTTTGAAGAACTGAAAACACGTTTTGGAGCTGAAGGCGGAGATTTTGCTATTGCGTATGTAATTGCTCATGAGATGGGGCATCACATTCAAACCTTGATGGGAACTTCAGCGAAAGTTCGTCAACTGCAACAAGGAAAAAGCGAAGCTGAAGCCAATAAATTATCAGTAGGTGTCGAATTACAAGCCGATTTTTATGCGGGTGTATGGGCACATTACAACAAGAATTTACTTCAAGATGGTGATATTGAAGAAGCTTTAAGCGCCGCTAATGCAGTTGGAGATGATGCTATTCAGACTAGAATGAACGGTCAAGTGAATCAGGAATCATTCACGCACGGATCATCCGAACAAAGAATGTACTGGTTTAAAAAAGGATATAATTCGGGCGACATCAAACAAGGAGATACTTTTTCGGCATTATTGAATTAGAATCATCAGTATTTAAACTTTAAAATACCATTTCATAAAATTATTTGAGATATTATTGATATAATCGTAAATCGTGTTCAACACACTAATTATAAAGCCAATTTCAACACATTTTGAAGTTGGCTTTTTTAATTTTGTAGTGCAAAAAATAACAAAATGAACGTAGGCATCGACAGTATCGCATTTGATATTCCACAACTTTTTTTACCCATAACCACATTAGCCGAAAACCGAAATATTGAACCCGAAAAACTTATCAAAGGTTTGGGTTTGCACAAAATGAGCTTTCCGGATGTGCATCAGGATGTCGTTACGATGGCTTCAAATGCGGCTTTAAAACTGATTCAGCAGGAAAATCTGAATCCAGAAGAAATTCATAAAATCTATGTCGGAACCGAAAGTGGTGTTGATAGCTCCAAGCCTGTTGCTTCCTATGTTGTATCCAATTTAGAAAGCATTTTTGGTGAAGCAAGTTTCAGAAATTGCGATGTCGTCGATTTGACTTTTGCCTGTATTGGTGCCATTGATGCATTACAGAATTGTCTCGATTATATTCGTTTGAATCCATCTAAAAAAGCGATCGTCATTGCATCCGATAATGCGAAATACGATTTAAATTCGACCGGAGAATATACGCAAGGTGCCGGTTCGATTGCGATGCTGATTACATCAAATCCCAGCATTTTGAGTTTTGCAAATGCAGTTGGTGTTTCCACACAAGGTGTATTTGATTTTTTTAAACCCAGAAGATATTTCTCCAAGGCAGAAGCATTAAAACTAGCCGACAATCCCGAATGGAATGGCATCCTGGAAAATGAAATTGCAATTTATAAAGAGCAACCGGTTTTTGACGGACAGTATTCCAATCAATGTTACATTAACCGAATTACTGAAGCTTACGAACATTACAAATCAGAAAGCCATCAATCGGGAAATATTTATGAAAATTGGGAAAGCATACTAATGCATCTTCCCTATTGTTTTCAGGGACGACGTACTTTTATTGAAATTTTCGCCAAAGAAAATCCAAAATTAGTAGAATTGCAACTTGGAGAAACTTTGAAAGACAAAATCAAAGCTTTAGCCAAAAGTCCAGAATATTTAGCGTTGGTAAACGAAAAAATTCTCCCTTCAGAAATTGCTTCCGGACAAATTGGAAATATTTATACAGGTTCAATTTTCTTGGGATTACTCTCAACTTTGTGTCATCATTTCCAACAAAAATCAGATTTGACAAACAAAAAAATGGGATTCATTGCTTACGGAAGCGGATCCAAAGCAAAAGTCTTTGAAGCAGAAGTTTCAGAAAATTGGAAAGATGCTATCGCAAAAGTAAAACTATTCGAAACACTTGAAAAATGTACACCAATAGATTTTGCTACTTATGAAAAACTTCATAAAAAAGAAACCAAACAATCGATAATTGCTCCAAAAAGCGAATTCTATTTAGACAGCATCGAAAAGGAAAATCCGGTTTTAACTGGCGCCAGATATTATAAGTTTGTGGAATAGTTTATTCTAGATAGTTTTAATTACATTCGTACATCACATTTAAAACTTTAAAACTGCAAAACTCTCCACTTACAATTGAAGCCCCGGAATCAGATTATTTATATATCGAAACTTCTCAGTTATCAAATGCTGGTAAAGGTTTGTTTACAGCCATAAAAATCTATAAAAATGAAGTTATTTCAATTTTTAAAGGTGAGATTTTATCTGAAACAGAAGCTGATATTCGAATTGAAAATAATCTGGACCTCTATTTCATTAACATGACTGACGGAACAATTATGGATTCTATGAATACCCAATGTTTTGCAAAATATGCAAATGATGCAGAAGGGTTTCAAAATTTTAATTTTAAAAATAATTCAGAAATTGGGTTGGATGATGAGAATAATGTTTGTCTGATTGCGACAAGAAACATCAAATCTGGCGCTGAAATATTTTGCAGTTATGGAAAACGCTATTGGAAAAAGCATGGGTAATCACCCCAGCCAACCGTCTCGATCTAAACTTCGATATTGTATGGCTTCTGCAATATGATTGGAATTTACAACGTCGCAAGGTTCTAAATCCGCTATAGTTCTTGAGACTTTCAGAATTCTGTCAAAGGCTCTTGCCGATAGATTGAGCCTTTCCATTGCAGTTTTCAAGAGTTGCAACGAAGTTTCATCTAACGGACAATATTCTCGAATCTGCTTTGAACTCATTTGCGCATTATAATGAATGTTATCAAACTCAGCGAAACGAGCGGATTGGATTTCCCTCGCTTCCGTTACACGTTTTCGAATTTCAACGCTACTCTCGCCTTTTCGAGTTTCGGTAAGTTTATCAAACGGCACTGGCGTAACTTCAATATGAATGTCGATTCGATCTAATAAGGGTCCCGAAATTTTACTCAAATACCGCTGCATTTCAGCTGGTGACGAGCTGACTGGAGCATCGGGATCATTAAAATAGCCACTCGGACTCGGATTCATACTGGCAACAAGCATAAACGAAGATGGATACGTAATGGTAAACTTCGCTCTCGAAATCGTCACTTCTCTATCTTCCAAAGGTTGTCGCATCACTTCAAGAACTTCTCTTTTAAATTCGGGTAATTCATCCAAAAACAAAACGCCATTGTGCGCTAATGATATTTCTCCAGGCTGTGGATAACTTCCGCCACCAACAAGAGAGACGCTACTTGCTGTATGATGCGGACTTCTAAAAGGTCGTTGGTTCATTAAACCCGTATCTTTAACTTTTCCGGCAACGCTATGAATTTTCGTAGTTTCCAATGCTTCGTGTAACGTCATTGGTGGCAAAATACTAGGCAAACGCTTCGCAAGCATCGTCTTTCCTGAACCTGGCGGACCAATTAAAATAATATTATGTCCACCAGCAGCCGCAATTTCCATGCAACGTTTAATAGACTCCTGCCCTTTGACATCGGAAAAATCAAACTCTGGAAAATCTAGCGTTTTATAAAACTCTTCGCGTGTATCAATTATTGTAGGTTCTAATGCTCCATTTCCTTCAAAAAAATCAATAATTTGAGTTACATTTTCTACGCCATAAACATCCAAGCCGGAAACTATCGCGGCTTCTTTTACGTTTTGTATCGGAAGAAAAAAACCTTTAAAACCTTCTTCTTTTGCTTTAATTGCTATAGACAATGCGCCTTTTATGGGTTGTAAACCGCCGTCAAGCGACATTTCTCCCATGATTAAATACTTACCAACTTCATCTGATTTTATTTGATTCGAAGCAGCTAGAATTCCGATAGCCAAAGTTAAATCATAAGCCGAACCTTCTTTGCGTAAATCGGCCGGAGCCATGTTGATTGTGATTTTTTTTCCGGGTAAATTGTAGCCATTATTCTTTAACGCAGCTGCAATTCGGTAACTACTTTCTTTGATTGCGTTATCGGGCAAACCAACTAAATGATAGCCAATTCCCTTATCAATGTTGACTTCCACAGTTACGGTCGTTGCTTCCACTCCAAATACGGCGCTTCCAAAAACTTTTACTAACATTTATATTATTTACGCTATAAAAATAATAGAAAGCTCTGAACTTAAAGTAGGCAAAAAGTGTACATTTTTAAGTAGTAACTATTAATCGTTTTGAACATTCATTACCTTTAAAATCGGCCCTAATTATTACTTCATTATTTACTATAAAAACCTCTTAGTTTTAATTTCCCTATCTTTGCATTCTATTTATGGAGAACTAAAAGGTCAAATTTTGGACTTTTCTTTGATTATTTCAATCATCCTTGTCTTCATATTTTGCACTTAGTGCATCTTGTCTTTTGAAAGAATTTCAGTTCAGACGATTAATCTAAAAAACATCAATAATCAATATCTGTCGATTATTTACTCGTTTAAAATACTAATAAAAATGGAATTTAAAATCATTACCCCCGAAACCGGAGCACACAAGATCTATACACCTCAAATTATTGCCAATTTCTTATTTACTCATTTAGAACAATATGGGGACACAACAGAAGACATTTTAAAATGCATCGATTACGCTATTAACCCAAGTAAAGGCGGAACTGTAATTGTTGGTTTAGACAACTCAAAAATTGTTGGTACGGTGATCTTGAACAATACTGGAATGAGCGGTTTTATTCCAGAAAACATTTTGGTTTATATTGCTGTTGATAACAGTCAACGAGGAAAAGGTTATGGAAAAAAGTTAATGCAGAAAGCTATTGCTACCGCCGAAGGTGCTATTGCATTGCATGTTGAACCAGATAATCCAGCTAAAGGTTTATATGAAAAGTTAGGCTTTACCAATAAATATTTAGAAATGCGTTTAACAAAATAATTTGCTCAATCCAAAAAAAATCACAGCATGGCATTCATAAAATTATATCAAAAAAAATTGCAAGAAAATTATACTTTTCTTGATACACTTTTTAAAAAACGTGACATTCATTGGGGAGTTGTTACCAAACTGCTTTGCGGAAATACTATTTATTTGAAAGAAGTAATGGAACTAGGCGTTACCGAAATGCATGATTCGAGAGTTAGTAATTTGAAAAAAATCAAAAACTTAAACCCAGATATTCAAACTGTTTACATAAAACCACCATCCAAACGAAATATAGAATCTATAATTCAGTATGCAGATGTCAGTTTTAATACCGAAATCTATACCATTCAACTACTTTCGGCTGAAGCAAAAAAACAAAATAAAACGCATGGAATAATTATTATGATTGAAATGGGCGATTTGCGCGAAGGCGTTTTGGGTGAAGAATTATTGCCTTTTTATGAACAGGTTTTTAATTTGCCAAATGTCGAAATTAGAGGAATTGGAACGAATTTAAATTGTTTAAGCGGCGTAATGCCAACACAAGATAAATTAATTCAATTGAGTTTATACAAACAGTTGATTGAAGCCAAATTCAATGTGCAAATCCCTTGGGTTTCAGGCGGAACTTCTGTTGCCGTACCATTGATGCTTAAAAATGCACATCCAATGGCGGTTAATCATTTTAGAATTGGTGAAGCACTATTTTTTGGAAAAGACTTATTTTCTGGAAAAACAATTAAAGGAATGCACAATGATGTGTTCAAATTGTATTCGGAAATTATTGAAATAACTGAAAAACCAAACAATCCAATTGGTGAACTTGGTGAAAATGTTGCTGGAAATACATATGAAATCAATGAAAATACCGATTTAAGTCATACCTCTTTACGTGCTATTTTAGATATCGGTTTGTTGGATATGCAACCTCAATATTTAGAAAGCTGCAACCCAAATATTACGATTGTTGATGCAAGCTCAGACATGATGGTTATTGATATTTCAAATTCTAAAGAAACATATAAAATAGGAGATATAGTAGCGTTTAAATTGCAATATATGGGCGCACTTTATCTTTTAAACTCGTACTATATTGAGAAAAAAATAGCATAATCTTACTGCAAGTTATCGCTCATCAAATCACTCTTGTTTTTGGCGTAATCATACCCTTGATGCCACCATAATTTCATTTTTTCTTTGTTGAAAATTAACGCATTATTGGTTAACGTAGTTGGTGTGTGATACAAATTGAGTTTTACATTTTTATTCTTGGCTGCAAGTTTACCAATTGTAATATCGTGTTTTTCAACCTGATTTAAAAGGATCTGAAATAAATCAATCATCAGTGAAAACGGATTCTTGCCGACGTTTCGTGGCGTAACTTGAACTTCCGTTTCCAAAATAACAACGTCTACTTCCGTTGCACCGCGGTTAATGGCTTCCCTAATCGGAACCAAACTAGAAAATCCGCCATCACCATAAACACAATTATTTTTGGAAACCAGACTCATAAAGGGAATATAGTTGCAGGAAATCCAGATCCATTCGCAAAATTCTTCATAATTAAAATCTTTTATAGATTTATATTCGGCTTCATTTTTGGAAAGATTAGTGACCGTTACAATAACATCACAAAAAGAAACTTTGAGTTGATTGAATTCTTCTTGAGTGAAATTTTCTTTAATATAACTGTGCAATTTGCTGCTTTCGCCAAAAGTACGTTTACCCTTCAAAAACTGTAACAACACATTAAAATGATTGATTGTAACCACATCAACGTCATTTTTATGCTTAACCACAAACGGATTAATATTAAAAATTTTACTCATATCCACATTCGTGTAGATATCGTGAATTTTATTAACGTTTCCTAAAGCTAAGTGCGGAATCAACAAACTTCCTGTGGAAGTCCCAATCAAAATATCGTACTTGTGCTGTCGTTCCTGAAGTAAATATTGTGCAACACCGCCACCAAAAGCTCCTTTACTTCCGCCACCTGAAATCACTAATGCTCTCATAATTTTTCGTTTAAAAGCTTTTGTAATTGTACTTTTTCAATTTCAGAAACGGTTGGTGTTAAATTCTCAAACAACATTCTATAGCCTTCTTTTCGCAACAATTCCCGAATTTTTTCACGTCCAAATTTACTGAACTGCCATTTGTAATGCGTCGTTGCATTAACTACGTTTTTTAAAACTGTTTCGTCTTTCGCTTGAATCATCAAGGCATTAACAATAGCGTTTTGGCGTATTGAAGTTTCGTATTTAGGCGAAGTGTACTCTACCAATTCTTTGTAATAAATAGGTGAATCCAAACTTTCATTTTCTATTGAAAATGTCAGATATAAAATTCGTAAGCTTTTATCATTACTTCCTACCCAGTTTTTGGCTTTCGCCAGATAACTATTTTTTTCAGTAGGAAAGTTTTTCCACAGATTCATAAAGACAATTTCTTTGGTATCATACGAATTGTCATCCAATAAGCTTTCGTAATTCGCTTTAAATTCTACAGGAATATCCGTTGTAAATTCGGCAACAGACTGACGCACTTTAACATCTTTAGTCTGCAAAGCCAAAAGCAATAACTCTTTTTTATCGGCAAACGGAACGTCTTTCATTTGGAAAATAACCTCCGATTTTACCGGATAAAAAACAGCAGATTCAAGTATTTCTTTATATTTTTCCTTATTTTCTGCAAACGATTTTTTACGTAGTTGTTGTGTTTCAAAGAGTGTTTGCAGAAATCTATTTTTTCGCAACAGGGCATTCGCTTCGTCCGTTTGAAAATGATAATCCTCCAACCACCGTTTTTTGAAATCTAAAATATCAAATTTTGGTGCAACTTTTTTAATTTCAGCTAAAAACTGATCGGTTTCCACATTCTGAAATTGATACTTTTTTAGATACGATTTGACCGCTTTCTGAAAGGCTTTAGCACCAATTGTTTCTCTGATTACATGCAAAGCCCATGCTCCTTTTTCGTAAAAAGATAACGAACTAGCTTTTTCATTTAGAACCGGAATAGTATCCGTAAGGGCAGCATTTCTGAGCTGCAATGAATTTCGATATAACTTATGATAGAAATAATCATCGCCAAAAACTTTCCGCTCCGCCAGCAAACCATAATAAGTAGCAAAACCTTCCTGAAGCCAGTGATGTGTACCTGATTTTTCGGTAACCAAATCGCCGAACCATTGGTGTGCCAATTCATGAGCGTTCACATAAACATAATTCTTATCGTTAAAGCCAATTTCATCCACAACATAATTTTGCGCAAAAAGAGTGCAACTAGTGTTTTCCATTCCGCCATATAAAAAATCTTCAATCGGAATTTGCTTGTAGATTTTCCACGGATACTTTACGCCTATTTCTTTCTCTAAATAATCAAACATTTCCGCTGAATAGCGGTATGTTGGTTCAAATTTGGCTGTATCTCGCGGCTGAATAAACAGTTGAATCGGAACATGTGATTTGCTTGCCACCGTTTTATTTACAAAATTACCAATCGCAATGGCCAGCAAATAAGATGACATTGGGTTTTCCATTTTATAATTCCAAAAATTTAAATCGTTGTCAATAGCACGTTTTTCTTTTAAAATGCCATTGGAAAGAGCTACAAATTCTTTAGGCGCTATGATTTGAAGATTAAAAATTACTTTTTCATTTACATCATCAAAACTCGGAAACCAATGACTGGTATATTTTCCTTGGCCTTGTGTCCAAATTTGTTGATTGTCCCCTACTCCATTAAAATACATAGTTTGTTTTGGATAGGCCTTATAAGTAAAACTTACCCAATTAACTCCTTTTTTAAAACCTTCAAAAAGCAGTAATTCCTTGGTGTTGTTTTTAAATTTAACTTCTTTGTTATTGATTTTTACATTGTCAAAATTCATGTTTATGGCCTCTATTCTAATGGTATCAATCGGTTTCAATACATTAAAATGATAAGTAACAGCCCCTATAACTTTTTTTAATGATGCATCGGGAGCAACCATTCCGGTAACTTTAATAAAATCAACTTTTGCAGTTTGTTGAGCAAGAGAAATATAGGTAATAAAAAATAAAAGATAATATCGCATAATGATTTCACAGAGTTACTCAGAGTTACTCAGAGATAAACAAAGATACACAGAGTTTTTAAAAATTTAGATTAAAAAACTATCTTCGCTCTATTAGAATTCATTGCCTATTTAAATTGCAATTGATATTGAAATTTATATGTCTAACACTCTTCTACAAACATCCATTGAGTACTTAAAAGGCGTTGGACCACAGCGTGGTGAATTGCTGCGCAAGGAATTGGGTATTCATCGGTATGAAGATTTAATCAATTTTTTTCCGAATCGCTACATTGATCGAACACATTATTATAAGGTAAACGAACTCCAAAAAACCGAAAGTGAAGTGCAGATTATTGGTAAGATAATCAATATAAAAACGGTTGAATTCGGCAAAGCCAAAAAGCGCTTGGTTGCCACTTTCGTGGATGAAACTGGCGAAATAGAACTCGTTTGGTTTCAGGGACACAAATGGATTCGCGAGAGTTTGAAAATCAATATTCCGTATGTAATTTTCGGAAAAACAGCCGTTTTTGGGCACACAATAAGTATGTCGCATCCTGAAATGGAGTTGTTTACGGAACACGAAAAAAGTCTGCGTTCGGCCATGCAACCCGTTTATCCATCAACAGAAACCTTGGTGAATCGTGGCATTTCGAATCGCGTTATTAATAAAATGATGATGCAGTTGTTTGTCGAAACACAAGCTAAATTTGCAGAAACGTTACCGCTTTATCTTTTAGACGAACTGAAACTTATTCCGAAAAATGCGGCCTTATTCAACATTCATTTTCCGAAAAGTCAAGACTTATTATCCAAAGCGCAATTCCGATTGAAATTTGAAGAATTGTTCTTTATTCAATTGCAATTAATTACCAAAAATCTGGTTCGAAAACACAAAATTAAAGGCCATGCTTTTAACATTGTTGGCGATAATTTTAATAATTTTTTCCAGAATCATTTGCCGTTTGAACTCACCAATGCGCAAAAAAAAGTACTCAAAGAGATTAGAAACGATATGGGAACCAATGCCCAAATGAATCGTTTGCTGCAAGGCGATGTCGGTTCGGGAAAAACAATTGTTGCTTTGATGGCGATGCTAATTGCATTGGATAATGGGTTTCAAAGTTGCTTGATGGCGCCAACGGAAATTCTCGCTAACCAACATTTTAACGGCTTAACCGAATTGGCTACTAATCTAAATATCAACATTAAAATACTAACAGGCTCAACGAAAACTGCACAACGAAAAATCATTCATGAAGAACTCGAAAACGGAAGTTTACATATTCTTATTGGCACACATGCTTTGCTCGAAGACAAAGTAAAGTTTCAAAATTTGGGCTTGGCAATTATCGACGAGCAACATCGTTTTGGCGTAGAACAACGTTCTAAATTATGGAAGAAAAATGATATTCCGCCACACGTTTTGGTAATGACCGCCACTCCTATTCCGCGAACTTTGGCAATGAGTTTATATGGTGATTTGGATATTTCCGTAATTGACGAATTACCGCCAGGACGAAAACCTATTCAGACGGTGCATCGTTATGATAGTAATCGATTAAAAGTCTGGAAATTTATTAAAGATGAAATTGCAAAAGGCCGTCAAATTTATATCGTTTATCCGTTAATTCAGGAAAGCGAAACCATGGATTATAAGGATTTAATGGACGGTTACGAGAGTATTTCGAGAGATTTTCCGTTGCCGGATTATAGCATTTCCATCCTTCATGGAAAAATGAAACCAGCTGAAAAAGATTCGGAAATGAAACGTTTTGCTGAAGGTAAAACCAATATCATGGTCGCTACAACGGTTATAGAAGTTGGCGTAAATATTCCGAATGCGAGTGTAATGATTATTGAAAGTGCCGAACGATTTGGTTTGTCACAATTGCATCAATTGCGCGGTCGTGTAGGTCGTGGTGCCGAACAGAGTTACTGCATTTTGATGACTTCGTTTAAATTGTCCAATGATAGTAAAATTCGACTCGAAACGATGTGTAAAACCAACGACGGTTTCGAAATTGCTGAAGTAGATTTGAAGCTACGCGGTCCTGGCGATATTATGGGCAAACAACAAAGCGGAGTGCTTAATCTTCAGATTGCGGATTTGGTAAAAGATAAAGACATTTTATTAGTTGCGAGAAACGAAGCATTGAAGCTGTTGAAGAAAGATCCATCAATGACATTGCCCGAACATCAAAGCTTGAGAACGGTTTTTATTGAACTTTCTAAAAAGAAAAGCATCTGGAATTACATCAGTTAATCCTACTTAAGGATAAATATTACATTAAATTTAATTGTATATTTGACATAATAAAACTGATTTATATGAAAAAATTAATACTGATACTTTTCGTTGCTTTTATTTCAATAACGGCAAATGCTCAGGGCTGTACCACAGGAATTAATTCTTTCACCTTTGCTCCTATAGAAGGGACTACCGATTTGCAGTTGACCATTAACTCCTCCTGCTGCGAAATTCATCACTTTGAAAATTTTACTATTGCTAGCAATGGTTCAGATCACATTATTGGTTTGTGTTACCAAGATACCGGATTACTGATGCCAAGTACTATCACGACCACCATTATTTTAAATGGTTTGAATACCAATGGAGATCAAAATTTCACACTTAATTCCAACTTTTATTTTGGTATTTCTGGACAATCCGAATTATGCTCCACTAATTCATTTTATAGTCAAACCAATACGGTAACGCTACCTACGCCTTTGACCCTGCCTCGCACTTATTTTTTATCGAATACTGAATATAAATTTAAAAAATCAAGTCTTGTCCCTAATCCTAATTCCGGTAATTTTACTTTACAATTACCCTTAGATGACCAACAGGCTCAGATCACTATTACTGATTTCTCTGGAAAAAAAGTATTTAATTCAGAACGTTATTTTTCTGGCGACACTATTAATCTAAAAGGGGTGTCCAAAGGATTGTATTTTGTTAAAGTGTTTTACAATCAAACTACAGAAACCCTAAAGTGCATTGTAGAATAAAATTTATTTCGCAAAATTTGTACGTACAAATGTTAAATAAACACTAACCTTACCAACCCTTTCATAAGTTAGAAGTAGTTTTGCACAGAACACCTTGAATCTATTTAAATGAAAGTAAAGTACGTTGTAATTACAATTCTTACGATCGCTATTGGCGGAATGATTGTCTACAGAATCACTAAAAACAAATCTGAAAATGAAAAAGGCACTGACAAAAACGGTAAAAAACCGCCAATGTCTGTTAGTGTTATTAGAGTAGAACCACAAGATTTTTCTAATTCTATTGCACTTTCAGGTTCCATTGATGCTAATGAACAAATTGAAATTCGCAGCGAAGTCTCGGGAATTGTAGAAAGCATATCATTTACCGAGGGAAGTCAAGTGAGCAAAGGACAAGTTTTGTTAAAAGTGAATGATATCGAATTAAGAGCGCAACTGGCTCAGGCCAAAACCAAAGAAGGGTTGTCCTCCGAAAACGAAAGAAGAGCCAAATTATTGTTACAAAAAGAAGCCATCAGCCAAGAAGAATATGATATTGCGAGCGCTGATTTTAGAACCATGAAAGCCCAAACGCAATTGATTCAGGCCCAAATTGGAAAAACTTCTATCCGAGCGCCCTTCTCCGGAAAAATCGGATTAAGAAATATTTCACCAGGAACTTATGTGACTCCATCCACATTAATAGCGAATTTAGTTAGCACCAATCAACTGAAAATCACATTCTCTATTCCAGAAAAATATGCATCTCAAATTTCCAATGGTTCGGAAATTACTTTTACTGTTCCCAATGTAACGGATAAATTCAAAGCCAAAATTTATGCATTGGAACCTGCAGTTGAAATGGCAACGAGAACAATGAAAATCCGTGCGTTAACTGAAAATTCTAGCGGGAAATTATTACCTGGAACTTTTGCTACCATCGAACTATCCTTAGGAACAATCAAAAATGCAATACTCATTCCAACCGAAGTTGTCGTTCCGGTGCAAGACGGAAAAGTGGTTTACATTGCTCAAAATGGAAAAGCTAAAGAAGTCAAAATTGAGGCTTTAACAAGAACGGATAAAAGTATTGTGATAACTTCTGGATTAAATTCCGGAGATAGCCTTATAACTACGGGTGTGATGTCTCTTAAAAATGATGCTGATATTAAAGTAAAGCAAAAATGAGTTCAGATTATTGATTAACGAATGTTGATTTAAGCCTTTTTAAATCCTTTCTGAAATCTGAAATCTAAAATCCAAAATCTAAAATTAAAATGAGTTTATCCACTTTAAGCATCAAGCGGCCCGTATTTACGATTGTAATCAATCTTACCATTATTCTTTTTGGAATCATCGGTTACAGCTATTTAGGTGTACGTGAATTTCCTTCGATTGATCCGGCACAGATTTCAGTTCGTACCAATTATACTGGGGCAAACGCTGATATTATCGAATCTCAAATTACCGAACCTTTAGAAAAAGCCATCAATTCAATTGACGGAATCCGAAACATAACTTCCTCCAGTAATCAAGGTTCAAGTAATATTACTATCGAATTTAAATTAGAAAAAAACTTAGAGGAAGCCGCCAATGACGTTCGTGATAAAGTTTCACAAGCTATTCGAAGTTTACCACAAGATATTGATGCTCCGCCAGTAGTTTCTAAGGCTGATGCCGATTCTGATGCGATAATTTCGATGACGGTTCAAAGTGATTCAAAAAACGTTTTAGCTTTGAGTGATTATGCTGAAAATGTAATTGCCGAGCGACTGCAAACCATTTCGGGCGTAAGTAGTGTTCAGATTTGGGGTCAAAAAAAATATTCGATGCGAATTTGGATTGATCCCTTAAAATTGTCTTCTTATGGGATTACCGTTTCAGAAGTTCGGGCTGCATTAGACAAACAAAATGTCGAATTGCCTTCTGGAAAAATTACGGGAGATAATACCGAATTGACGGTAAAAACGATGGGAAACCTTTCTAACGAAAAGGAATTTAATAACATTATTATTGTCGCTGACGGAGATAAAATTGTTCGTCTGAGTGATATCGGTCGTGCCGAATTAGGTCCAGAAAATCTTGAAACCCAATTTAAAGCTAACGGTCAATCGATGATTGCTTTGGCGCTGATTCCGCAACCAGGAACCAATTATCTAAATATTGCCAGTGATTTCTATAAGCAATACGATATTTTAAAGAAAGATTTACCCAAAGACATTAAGCTAAATGTAGCCTTAGACAATACCATATTTATTAAAAAATCAGTATTTGAAGTAGCTGAAACGCTAGCTATCTCAATCATTTTGGTAATTCTAATCATCTTTTTGTTTTTTAGAAACTGGGCCATTGCGTTCCGACCACTAATTGATATTCCGGTTTCGTTGATTGCTACCTTTTTTATCATGTATTTATGTGGGTTTTCAGTTAACGTATTGACACTACTAGCTATCGTTCTTGCCACAGGATTGGTAGTGGATGACGGAATTGTAGTAACCGAAAATATCTTCAAAAAAGTAGAAGAAGGCATGTCGCCAATTGAAGCAGCGATTAAAGGGTCTAACGAGATTTTCTTTGCCGTAATTTCGATTTCGATTACATTGGCAGCCGTATTTTTACCCATCATTTTCCTTGAAGGTTTCGTGGGACGTTTGTTTCGAGAATTCGGCGTCGTCATTGGTGCCGCCGTGTTAATTTCAGCTTTTGTATCATTGACTTTAACACCTATGTTGAATGCGTATTTGATGAAAGGTGGAGAACAAAAAAGAACAAAATTCTACACCTTTACTGAACCTTATTTTGTAGGATTGAATAAAGGCTACGCTAATTCTTTGGAGAAATTCATGAAAAAGAAATGGCTTAGTATCCCGATTGTAATTTTTTGTATTGGATTAATTATTTTGTTTTTCAGTATCATTCCGAAAGAAACGGCTCCTTATGATGATAGAAGTTTAGTCACTATGGGTATAACGGCTCCGGAAGGTTCGTCGTATGACTATACCGATCGTTTTATGGAAGATTTATACCAATTAATTAATGATAGTATTCCTGAGAAAAAAATTGCTTTAGTCATTACAGCACCTGGATTTTTATCCTCATCAGTGAATACAGGAAGAGTTCGTTTGGCTTTGACAGATGTTGGTGATCGAGAACAATCACAAAAAGAAATTGTAGAAAAGTTAAATAAATGGACTAAAAAATACACGCAAGCCAAAGTTACCGTTTCCGAACAGCCGACCATTGCTGTAAACCGTCGTGGTGGTTTGCCTATTCAGTATATTATTCAGGCTCCAAATTTCGAAAAGCTGCGTGAAAAAATTCCATTATTCATGGAAGAAGCTGGAAAAAGTGATGTGTTCTCGAATGTGGATGTGAATCTAAAGTTCAATAAGCCCGAAATTAATGTATCCATTGATCGTGAAAAAGCTGAAAGTTTAGGCATTTCTATTTTGGATATCGCACAAACCTTGCAATTATCATTGAGTGGACAACGTTTTGGTTATTATATGCAAAACGGAAAACAATACCAAGTTATTGGACAATTTGACAAAAAAGATCGAGCGGCACCCTTAGATTTGACTTCGATGTTTGTGAAAAATAAAAAAGGCGAATTAATTCAATTAGATAATGTGGTGAAAGTGGAAGAACAAAGTAATCCACCACAGTTATTCCACAACAACAGGTATTTATCAGCAACCGTTTCTGCTGGTTTGGCTCCTGGAAAGAGTATGGTTGACGGAATTGACGCCATGAATGCGGTAAAAGAAAAAATATTAGACGATTCCTTTACTACCGATTTAGGTGGAGAATCACGTGACTTTGTTGAGAGTAGTTCAAATACTGCCTTCGCTTTTGGATTGGCACTTTTACTAATTTACTTGATTTTATCGGCTCAGTTCGAAAGTTTTATCGATCCACTTATTATCATTTTGACTGTTCCGATGGCGGTAGCAGGCGCCCTATTCTCACTTTGGTTATTTGGTCAAACTTGGAATATCTTTAGCCAAATTGGAACCGTAATGCTCATCGGATTGGTCACCAAAAACGGAATCTTGATTGTCGAATTTGCCAACCAACTTCGAGAACAAGGTGTCGCAAAATATGATGCGATTATTCAGGCTTCTGAAGCGCGTTTGCGTCCAATTTTGATGACAAGTTTGGCGATAGCATTAGGTGCGTTACCTATTGCAATGTCGTTGGGTGCCGCTTCAACCAGTAGAATTGGAATGGGAGTTGTTATTGTAGGCGGAACTATTTTCTCTCTAGTTCTTACCTTATTTGTAATTCCAGCATTTTACTTGATGTGGTCCAAAGCAAAAAAACACCGACCTGAATTTGACAACATTGAAGCCTTAGAAAAATAATTAGTACTGAAATTCTGAAATGAATTCAGAACAAGTTTATTCAGCATAAATATGAAAATGAAATCCATCTATATCACCATTCTTTTATTTGCATTTGTTCCAAAAATGTTCTCACAAGAAGTACTTTCGCTAGAAGATGCTGTGAAAATTGCTTTGGAAAACAACTATGAAATCAGAATCTCTAAAAATGATTTGTCTATCGATAAAACGAATGCTACTATTGGTAATTCTGGAATGTTGCCGAAAGTTGCCGCTAATGTAATTGACAATAATAGCATCCAAAATACAACTCAAACCCGGTCTGACGGAACTACTGCTACTCTTGACAATGCGAAAAATAATAGTTTAACTTACGGCGTAGGTTTAGACTGGACGGTTTTTGACGGACTCAGAATGTTCGCTAGATACGATCAGTTGAAAGTTTTACAGAAATTAGGGGAAGCCGAATTAAAACTTACCATTATAACTAAAATTAGTGATGTCACTTCAACGTATTACGATTTGGTGCAACAGCAGCAACAGCTTTCCGCAATGGATACCACAATTGTGATTTCAAATCAACGAGTACAATTGGCACAAAACCGATACACTATTGGAAAGGCGTCAAAACTTGAAGTTTTAAATGCGCAGGTCGATTTGAACACCGATACAACAATGTACTTGCGACAAAAAGAATTGTATGCGAACACCAAAACTTTACTGAATCAGATTTTGGCCCGTGATGCTAAAACCGACTTTAAAGTGATCGAAACCATTACGGTTGATGAGAAATTACTTTTAGCCGAATTGACTACGCTAGCCGAGAAACAAAACCCACAATTAGAAGCACAGGTTCTGAACAAACGCATTGCCGAATTGCAATTGAAGCAAATAAAAAGCGACCGATATCCAGTGGTGCGGTTGAACTCTGCGTATAATTTTACTGAAAGTGAATCGAGTTTAGGTTTCATAGCCCAATCGTCAGGTAAAGGCTTAAACTACGGATTTACAGCAACGTTAAATCTTTTTGACGGCTTTAACCAAAGGCGAAATGAGAAAGTGGCTAAACTTTTAGTTGATAATACTACTATCGCTATTGCCCAACAAAATCAGCAGTTACAAACGACTTTACTGACGTCATTCCAAACCTATTTAACCAATTTAGAGCTGACAAAACTAGAGCAAAGAAATGAAGCGATTGCCAAACAAAATCTCGATATTACCTTAGAAAAATTTCGAATCGGAACTGTTCCTACTATCGAATTCAGAACGGCACAATTGAATTACATTAATGCTAAAGTACGTAACAGTAATGCGCAGTTTCAAGCAAAATTATCTGAAATTGCATTGAAAGAATTGGCTGGAAATTTGAGTTTATAACTTCTCTTCATTATTTTTAAGCCAGTCGTATTGCACCTGAAGAAGTTGTTTGTTATCCTGAAGGCAATTTAAACGGAATACTACATCTTGCAAATTCATTTCTGCTAATTCAGCTATTGAATGTAACAGTTTGTGTGGCGCTTTAGTTTCTCTTACAGCCGTTTTACTCAAAAATTCAGTCGTTTGTACCGCTTTTAAAAACCTTTCCTTTAATTCCTTTTCTTTGTTTATTTTTTTTGAGATTACTTCTAGCTGGAATTCGATTTCATCCTGCTTTTTATGGAATACATCTTTGGCTCTCCTCTCACCTATCTCAGTGCTCGGCAAATTTTCAACAGCTTTGGCTTCGTCCGAAAGCATAAAGAGTGTCATTTCACTTAAAAGCAAATTTGATTTTGACGACAAATTTTTAACGTTCCTTACAAAATGCGACCAATGGCTGCGGCTGACGTTTAAAAGCGACGCAATTTCGAATTGGGTAAGCCCGAAAGTTTCTGGGTAAAATTTATGTTTTATCATTGAATTTAATTTTAAACGGTTACCAGTCGCAAAACTACTGGTCGCATTTAATTTTGCGACCTCACTTTGTGCGACCAATTCTTCAAAAACAAAAACTCTGCCAAAATAGTAGCTGTAATTGAATTAAGAACAAAAATTAGTTTTGAAAAATTCAACTGGTTTACGACGACAGTAAAAAGTATGTTTGAAAGAGAAACCGTTCGAAAGTAGAACAAAAAACTGTGCTGACTTTGTATTGAGTGTTTATAAGGTAGCCAAAAGTAAAGGAAAAATGAACGGAAAATAACACTAACGCTAACAGACATTACCCACAATGCCTCGCTCCTATTTTCTGTAGACACACGTGCAAAACTATATTGTTTCAGACAATTATTTGAAAGTTATATTATTAGCTTTTTATGAATTCGTTGTGGGTACTGACGGCACCCGAGCGATAACTGACCGACAAAGTAAATCATCACTATCATAATAGCATTTTAAATATCTGATCGGTACTACTTTTTACTCCAAAATCTTTTTCATCAATATAACAATCAATAAATCTTTGTTAATAAAAAAGAATGAACATTCATTTTTATATATCTTTGCACTGTAAAAAGAGAGCAAATGGCTAAACTTCAAAAAAGTATCGATAAAAGAAATGCACTTATAAAGGCAACTATAGAATTGGTTAACAACAATGGTTTTCATGCAACTCCTATGAGCCAAATTGCAAAAATGGCAAATGTTTCGCCTGCTACTATTTATTTGTATTTTGAAAACAAACAAGATTTAGTAAACAAAACCTATATAGAAGTAAAAGCAACCTATACAAAATTTGCTTTTGCAACTTATAATACCGAAATGTCTGTGGAAACTGGTTTTGAAATTATTTGGAAACGCATTGCCGATTTTAAACTTACCAATTGTGAAAATGCACTGTTTTTAGCACAATGTGATAATACTCCAATGATTGATGAATCTAGTAGACAAGAAGGTATTAAACATTTAGAGCCCCTACTCGAGCTTTGGGAACGCGGTAAAAAAGAAGGAGTTATTAAACCATTATCTGACTATTTATTATACGCATATACCATAAACCCTTTGTCTTTTTTAATGATGTCACAAAAAAGTGGTGCTTTTATATTAGATCAAACACATTTAGAAGAAGCGTATCAAGCAGCTTGGAATAGTATAAAAGTTAGTAAAAAATAATACCGAAGTCATAATAACTTCAAACAACATAAAGAAATTAGCAAATAAAAATTAAAAGAAAGATATGGAATTATTAGAAAAATTAAAATGGAGATATGCTGCAAAAGCAATGAATGGAAAAAAAGTATCACAAGACAAAATTGACAATATTATTGAAGCTGCTCGTTTAGCTCCAACATCAAGTGGATTACAACCTTTTGAAATAATTGTGGTTAAGAATCAAAAAATCAAAGAACAAATTAGACCAATAGCTTGGAACCAATCTGTAATTACAGACTGCTCGCATCTGCTTGTTTTTGCTGCTTGGGATACCTACACAGAAGATCGAATTAACTATATGTTTGATCTAACAAATGAGATTCGCGGATTTAAAAATGAAGGTTGGGAAAACTACCGACAAAAATTACTAAAAATGTATCCACAACAAGATGTTGAAGTAAACTTTAATCACGCTGCAAAACAAGCTTATATCGCATTTTCGCAAGCTATTTCTGCTGCTGCTTTTGAAGGAGTAGATGCCACTCCATTAGAAGGATTTGACGCGGATAAATTAGACGAAATTTTAGACTTGAGAGCAAAAGGACTGCGCAGTGTAGTTATGTTGCCAGTTGGTTACAGAGATACAGACAACGATTGGTTAGTTAATCTTGTAAAGGTTAGAAAAAGTACGGAAGACTTAGTAACCGTAATAGAATAAAGAAGCAACAATAAGTAGTACAATTAAAAAATATACAATATGAATAATTTTCAATATAAAAATCCAACAAAAATTTTATTTGGCAAAGGTCAAATAGAAAACATTAGCAATGAAATACCTAAAGACGCCAAAGTATTACTGCTTTATGGTGGTGGAAGTATTAAAAAGAATGGTATTTATGAACAAGTGAAAACAGCTTTATCTACTATAGATGTGATTGAATTTGGTGGAATTCCAGCCAATCCAGAATACGAAGTATTACTAGAAGCTTTGCATATTATTAAAGAAGAAAAAGTGACATTCTTGTTAGCTGTTGGTGGTGGTTCTGTAATTGATGGTACAAAATTCTTATCGGCTGCATCGTTATTTGAAGGAGCAACGCCTTGGGATATTTTATCAAAAAAAATTAGAACTGAAAAAGGAATGCCTTTTGGAACAGTTTTAACCTTACCTGCTACTGGTTCTGAAATGAATTCAGGTGCTGTAATTACAAGAGCAGAAACGAAAGAAAAATTCGCAATGGGTGGACCTGGACTTTTTCCTCAATTCTCAATCCTAGATCCTGAAGTCATAAAATCAATTCCTAAACATCAAATAGCAAATGGTTTAGCCGATTCCTTTACCCACGTTTTAGAACAATATATGACCTATTCGGTTGACGCTAAACTACAAGACCGTTTTGCGGAAAGCATTTTGCAAACTTTGACTGAAATCGCACCAATCATGATGAAGGATGAGTTTGATTATAAAGCAGCTTCAAATTTTATGTGGAGCTGTACTATGGCTTTAAACGGTTTGATTCAGCAAGGTGTACCAAGTGATTGGGCAATTCATATGATGGGACATGAATTAACTGCTTTATATGGTATCGATCACGCAAGAACTTTGGCTATAATAACAGAAAGTCATTACAAAGTAAATTTTGAAGACAAAAAAGAAAAATTAGCACAATATGCTGAACGTGTATGGAAAGTAACTGATGGAACTTTAGAAGAAAAAGCATTGATTGGAATTAACAAAACAACAGAATTTTTCAAATCGTTAGGAATCAAAACAAAATTATCAGATTATACTACTGAATTCGAAGGAACAGCAGAAGAAATTTCAAAACGTTTTACAGATCGTGGTTGGTTAGGTATAGGTGAACATCAATCGTTATCTCCAGATAAAGTGGAACAAATCGTAAAAATGTCCTATTAATTTAAAGTATGAAAACAGTTAAGTTTATAGTACTTACGCTTACCATCTTGACCGTTTCAAGTTGTAAAGAGTTCAAAACAAAAACAAATTCTGAAAATGTTTCAGAAGAAAAAATAGAATTTAAAAAAGAAAAAAAAATGAATATATTATTTGTACTTACATCCCATGATAAATTAGGTGATACAGGAAAAAAAACAGGATTTTGGGTTGAAGAGTTTGCAAATCCATATTACACCTTATTAGACAAAGGAGCAAAAATCACTATTGCGACGCCTAAAGGTGGTGCTGCACCAATTGATCCTAGTAGTGATTCTCCAGATGCTGCAACAGATGCAACAAAACGCTTTAATAATGATACAGAAGCTAAAGATAGAATTGCGAATACCATCGTATTAGCAAATATAAATCCTGATGATTTTGATGCCGTTTTTTATCCTGGTGGTCATGGCCCTTTATGGGATTTAGCAAATGATAAAATCTCTATAGCCTTAATCGAAAAATTTAATGCTCAAGATAAACCAATTGCTTTTGTTTGTCACGCACCAGCTGCATTAAAAAATGTAAAAGCTGCAAACGGAAACCCATTAGTTAAGGGTAAAAAAGTTACTGGATTTACAAACACTGAAGAAGCTGCTGTGCAACTAACAAACGTAGTTCCATTTTTAGTTGAAAATATGCTGAATGATAATGGTGGAATCTATTCTAAAAAAGAAGATTGGGCAGCATATGCTATCCAAGACGGGAATTTAATTACTGGTCAAAATCCAGCATCATCTCAATTGGTAGCCAATAAATTATTAGAAAGCTTGAAATAATTTAAATTATATTTATGAAAAAGGTTGCCTATATTCGGCAACCTTTTTTTGGTTACAACTAACTACTCGCAATGAGTTCGTTAAAAAAAGGCTTGGAAAGCAATACTAATTAGTGCTTGTAATAACTATTAGTCACTAATCTCGTGAAGATATTATCTTTTAAACAATCATTTCAAAAAATGAAATTGAAGTTGACAGAATCCTGCATTGAAAGGTGGACTCGAACATTTAGTCGTAGCAACCTCAGGTACCAGTTGTTTCTCCCAATTGCGAGTTTAATGGTAAGCTCACGTTTCGAAATAATTTTTATCTTTAACAGAAAATAATTCGTTCCGAACTTCGCATCTGACTGGAAGAATCAGAAGGTTCTCAGTAATTTTTTAAAAAAACCAACACAATGAAACTTAGTTTTTATTAGATCAAAAAGCACAGGTTTTTAACTTGATAAAGATTTTGATATAAGAGAAGAATGGAGAGCGTGGTAAAATTACCATGTCGTCTATGGTTCTCAATTGAATTGATAAACATCTTTTTGTATTTTTGAC
The DNA here is from genome assembly GCF_029945805.1 of Flavobacterium sp. Classification (GTDB taxonomy): domain Bacteria; phylum Bacteroidota; class Bacteroidia; order Flavobacteriales; family Flavobacteriaceae; genus Flavobacterium. Next base: position 84,664 of record NZ_JAQSDH010000033.1, on the reverse strand, counting down.
CCAATCTAACAATTCAAAATGGTTTCCTACAACACTAAAGACTGGTTCACTTTTATATTCCGTTTTCATAAAGCGGATACTTTCAGAACTTTATTTCCTATAATGCTTGCTATTGGACTTTATTCGGCACTTATTGGCTTTGCCGAAGTCGAGATTTGGAAAATTGGCGAGAAGAGTTACTTAAAAAATATTACCATAATGCACGGAATGTTGGGTTTCGTGATTTCATTATTGTTGGTTTTCAGAACCAATACTGCTTATGACCGTTGGTGGGAAGGTCGTAAATTATGGGGCGCTTTGGTTAATAACAGCAGAAATTTGGCATTGAAACTTTCAGCTATTCTGCAGGATGATGTCGATAAGAAGTTTTTTAGACAAATGATTCCAAATTATGCGTGCATCTTAGACAAACATTTAAACGATTCAGATACGAGCAAACAGTTATTTGACGATGTCGATTTAGAAATTGATCATCACAAGCACAAACCCAATCAGGTTGCCAAAAAGATGTTTGCTAAAATTAATCACCTTTACAACGAGAAGAAAATCACAGGAGACCAATTGATAATCCTGAATGCCGAACTTCTATCGTTTACTGATATTTGTGGTGCGTGTGAACGAATCAAAAACACTCCTATTCCCTACTCTTACAGCGCTTTTATCAAAAAGTTTATTTTCTTTTATGTGATGACTTTGCCGTTTGGCTATTCTTTTAGTTTGGGATATTACACTGCACCGGTAGTGGTTTTTATCTTTTATGTGCTGGCGAGTTTAGAATTAATTGCCGAAGAAATTGAAGATCCGTTTGGTGGCGATGAGAATGATTTACCGACACACAAAATTGCAGAGAACATTAAGAAACATGTTGAGGAACTGCTTTAGTTTTTTTGTAAATTATATTATATGTTTGTGGATGATTTGTGGTTTTTTTTCATAAATTTAATTCTTTATAATTTCTGCTATGAACCCACAAAGAACGCTGCTTGCCAAACCGCAATTATCTACTGAAAAATCACTAAAAACCTTAGTAGAAAACAGAACGGTCTATTCTTTGAATAATTGCGAACTGAATCTTTTTGAGACGTATCAGGAATCGCAGTTGGTTCCGCTGAAGTTTAATGATCTGGTTGTAACCAGCATGCTTCGTGGTAAAAAAGTGATGCACCTTTTTGATGAACCCGGATTTGATTATCTTCCTGGTGAAACGGTTGTAATTCCGTCCAATGTAGAAATGAAGATTGATTTCCCGGAAGCTACTAAACACAATCCAACACAATGCCTGGCATTGGCAATCGACCAGTATAAAATTACGGATACGCTGAATTTTTTGAATGAACGCTATCCGAAAGAAGGAACCGATATGTACTGGCAGCTGAATTATCAGAATTATTTTTTTTACAACAATGTAGATCTCGCTGCGACCATCAATAAACTGATTAAAGAATGTATGAGCACTTCGATTACAAAAGACGCTCTAGCCGATCTTACGCTGCAGGAATTACTCATCAGAATTATTCAGACGCAGACCATAAAATCAATAGATGATAACATTCTCAATAATCCCAGCAATCCGATTACGGAAGTTGTGGAATACATCCGACAAAATCTGAAAGAGAATATAAATCTTAAAAATTTAAGCGATAAAGCGTGTATGAGTACAACTTCATTTTACCGTTTTTTTAAAAGGGAATTAGGCATGAGCCCTATAGAATTCGTTTTAAGTGAGAAAATTAAATGCGCCAAAAAACTACTCAGAAACCCAGCCATTCAAATTAATGAAGTATGTTATCTGTCGGGATTTGAAGATGCTAATTATTTTACAAGATTGTTTAAAAAATATGAAGGTATTACACCAAAGCAGTATCAGTTGCTTCACATAAACTGATTATTCTATATATTTGACAGGTTCCAAATCCTTTTCTTCTTCGTCCGTAAAAATCCGGTATTCTATTTGAAAGGTTTTCTTTAATGGTGTTTCCAATGAAAATCCGCCGACGCCAAAAGCATCGATAACCTTTAATGTAAAGTGCGCGTGTTTCCAGTATTCAAACAAGTCTTTATCTACCCAAAATTCAGTATCTTCAATAGTTCCGATACAAACGTCACCCATCCGCTGATAATATCCGCCTTTCTCAAAACACTGTGGCTGCGTTCCTTCACAGCATCCGCCAGCCTGATAAAACATCAGATCGCCGTGCTTCTCCTTTAATATATGAATGAGGTCAATTGCCTGTTGTGTAGCAGCTAATCGCTTTGTCATGATTTTCTGTTATTAATAAATTATAATGCACTATATATTTAAAAAAAGGCACGGTTTACAACCAATGCCTTTCTCACCCAACAATTAATTACTATTACTACTAGAAAAAACCCAGTTTCTTTTTATCGTAAGAAATCAGCATATTTTTAGTCTGGCGGTAATGGCCTAACATCATTTTATGATTTTCACGACCTATTCCCGATTGTTTGTATCCTCCGAACGGAGCACCCGCAGGATAAGAATGGTATTGATTTACCCAAACCCTTCCGGCCTGAATCGCTCTTGGAACCTGATAAATTTCGTGTGCATCTCTGGTCCACAATCCGGCACCTAATCCGTAAATGGTATCATTGGCAATAGCGATAGCTTCTTCTGTAGTTTTGAAAGTGGTAACGGCCAGTACCGGTCCGAATATCTCTTCCTGAAAAATCCTCATCTTATTATTCCCTTTGAAAATAGTTGGTTTGATATAATATCCGCCTACGTGATCGCCATCGAAAACATTTTCGTCACCACCTGTTAATACTTCAGCACCTTCCTCTTTACCTAATTTGATGTATGCCATAATTTTTTCTTTCTGTACCAGTGAAGCTTGTGCCCCAATCATGGTTGCCATATCTAATGGATTTCCGGCTACAATAGCTTCAGTACGTTCAATAACTTTAGCGATAAACTTATCATAAATATCTTCATGCACTAACAGTCTGGACGGGCAGGTACAAATTTCTCCTTGATTCAATGCAAACATAACCGCTCCTTCAATGGCTTTATCAAAGAAATCATCATCGGCGTCTGCTACAGATTTCATGAAAATATTTGGAGATTTTCCGCCAAGTTCCAGCGTTACCGGAATTATATTTTCCGTAGCGTACTGCATTACCAGACGTCCCGTTGTAGTTGAACCCGTAAAGGCCGCTTTAGAAACTTTCTTGTTGGTTACTAATGCTCTTCCTAGTTCGGCACCAAATCCGTTAACAATGTTAATAACACCCGGAGGCAGTAAGTCGCCAATAAGTTCCATCATTACCATAATTGAAATTGGTGTACTTTCAGCTGGTTTCAGTACCACCGTATTTCCTGCTGCCAATGCAGGAGCCAGTTTCCATACTGCCATTAGTATCGGGAAATTCCACGGAATAATTTGTGCTATAACGCCCAAAGGTTCACTTAAAGCTATAGAAACTGTATTGGCATCAAGTTCGGCAATTGAACTTTCTTCAGCACGAATTACGCCTGCAAAATATCTGAAATGGTCTATTGCCAGCGGCATATCTGCATAAGTAGTTTCACGGATTGGCTTACCATTGTCAACTGCTTCAACCGCTGCCAAATAGGCTAGATTGTCTTCCAGAACCTGAGCAATTTTGTTTAATAAAATACTGCGTTCAGTTACCGAAGTTTTTCCCCATGTTTCAAATGCTTTATGCGCTGCGTCAACAGCGAGTTCCAAATCTTCTTTGGATGAATGTGCTGCCTGCGTAAATACTTTTCCGTCAATTGGAGAAAACACATCGAAATAGTTTCCGTTAACCGGCGCTACAAACTTTCCGTTAATATAATTATCATACTTTGCCTTAAAATCAGGTCTTTGGGCTACATTGCTCATACTCGTTTATTTATATTTGTTCTTTCAAATGTAGTCTTACCAATAGCATTCGGATAGCATAAATCGGTCAACTGATAGCACTAAATTTTCATATTCTCAACTTTGACTTGAGATATTTATGGAATTGTTAAATTATTGGGTAAAAAATAACAAATGAACCATTTTTTAAAATTTGAGGATGACGAATAAATGCTAGGCTTCCGGGTATTCTTTTTTTTTAGACATAAAGATAAAGAATAACGTTCTCTGTAGCCCCGATAGGAGCTGGCTATCGTGTAGCGCGGATAGCGGGAGGATAATATCTTAAATTATATAATAGTTCCGCTACTGATACAAAAACATACCGAAACTCATATAAAAAACACAATAAATCCTTCCTTCTGCCAGTAGCATTGATTATATTTGCAGTCGTTAAAATAGTAGGTATATATGAAGATTTCATACAATTGGTTAAAACAATTCATTAAAATAGATTTAAAATCAGAAGAAACGGCAGCTATCTTAACCGATTTAGGTTTGGAAGTAGAAGTAGTTGAAAAATATCAATCGGTAAAAGGCGGTTTGGAAGGCATAGTTGTGGGTCATGTTTTGACTTGCGAAAAGCATCCTGACGCGGACCGATTGAGTATTACTACAGTTGATCTTGGTGATGGAATTCCGGTTCAGATTGTTTGTGGTGCGAGCAATGTGGCTAAAGGATTAAAAGTGCCTGTAGCGACTATCGGAACCAAATTGTTTGACAAAGACGGTATTGAATTTGAAATTAAAAAAGGAAAAATCCGCGGACAGGAAAGCCACGGAATGATTTGTGCCGAAGACGAATTAGGTCTAGGAACAAGCCACGACGGAATCATGATTTTGGACGACAAACTAAAAGCAGGAACGCCCGCAGCCAAAGTTTTTAATGTAGAAAACGACGAAATTTTCGAAATTGGATTGACACCCAACCGTGCAGATGCCATGTCACATTATGGAGTTGCGCGTGATTTGCGTGCTCATATGTTGCAAAAAAATAGCAATATAGAATTGATCACGCCATCAGTTTCCACGTTCCGAATTGATAAAAGAACATTTAAGATTGATGTGGATGTGAAAGATAGTAAATTGGCGCCCCGCTATTGTGGTGTGACTATTTCTGGTATTTCTGTGAAAGAATCTCCGGCTTGGTTGCAAAACCGTTTGAAAGCCATTGGTCTTACTCCAAAAAATAATATTGTTGACGTTACCAATTATATTCTGCACGATTTAGGACAGCCGTTACACGCTTTTGATGCTTCAAAAATTAACGGGAAAATCACTGTAAAAACAGTCGCTGCCGGCACAAAATTCACAACACTTGATGATGTTGAACGTACCTTAAGCGAAGAAGATTTAATGATTTGTGATGAAAAAGGACCGCTTTGTTTGGCGGGTGTTTTTGGTGGGAAAAATTCGGCTGTAACAGACACTACCAATTCTATATTTTTAGAAAGTGCTTATTTTAATCCGATTAGCATTAGAAAATCAGCGAAAAGACATAGTTTAAATACGGATGCTTCGTTCCGTTTTGAAAGAGGAATTGATCCAAACATTACCGAATTTGCATTGAAACGTGCGGCTTTATTAATTAAAGAAGTAGCTGGTGGCGAAATCACATCTGACATTGTTGATCTTTATCCAAAGAAAATAGAAGATTTTCCAGTGTTTTTGCATTTTGATAAAACGTCTAAATTAATTGGACAAGAATTACCGAAAGAAACCATCAAGAAAATATTGGCTTCATTAGATATCAAAGTGAACAGCGTATCTGATGCTGGTTTGGGATTAATCATTCCATCGTATCGAGTAGATGTGCAACGCGAAGTGGATGTTGTTGAGGAAATCCTTCGTGTCTATGGATACAACAATATCAATTTTACCAAAAAATTAAACGCTACCGTGGCCAATTCGGCACGAACTGAAGATTATAAAGTACAAAATATTGTTGCTACACAATTGAATTCTTTAGGCTTCCATGAAATGATGGCGAACTCATTGACGACTGCCGATTATGTTAAGTTGTCGGAAGTATTGAAAGAAGAGCAAAATGTAATGATACTAAATCCGTTAAGTACCGATTTAGCAGCCATGCGTCAATCGATGCTATTCTCGGGATTAGAAGCCGTTTCGTATAACATCAATAGAAGAAATGGAGATTTGAAATTATTCGAATTCGGAAAAACATACCATAAATTACTTTCGGGTTATGATGAACCAAAGCATTTAACGTTGTTCGTTTCTGGAAATAGAACTGCAGAAAGCTGGACAAATACTGGAAAACCTTCTGATTTCTTTTTGTTAAAAGGCTATGTAAATTCGATTTTAAGTCGTTTAGGACTTTGTAAACTTCAAAATAAACCCGCTACATCAGACGTTTTTGCAGAAGGAATTGCCATTGCTTCAGGAAATGACGTTTTGGTCGAATTTGGAACCGTAAAGAAATCCATTTTAAAACAATTTGATATCAAGCAAGAAGTAGTATTTGCCGATTTCAATTGGAATATGATTCTGAAATTAATCAACAACAAAATCAAGTTTGTAGATATTCCGAAATATCCTGAAGTTCGCAGAGATTTAGCGCTTTTGGTTGATAATACTATTGCTTTTGATTCTATATACAATATTGCACGCCAGACTGAAAAATCATTACTAAAAGACATTAATTTATTTGATGTTTATGAAGGTAAAAATCTTCCGGAAGGTAAAAAATCGTATGCTGTGAGTTTCACTTTGCAGGACAATACAAAAACCTTAACCGACGAACAGATTGACAAAATAATGCATAAGATTCAGAAGCATTTAGAAACTGAAGTTGGTGCGAGTTTGAGACAATAAAACAATTATATAAAGCCCCGATAATAGAAAGAACCGAAAAGTTTAGACAAATTTATAATTAATTTTGATCTGTCAAAATTGGCAACTGAGTATTTTCTATGAAAAAAAACTATACTTTCATTCTTCTGTTATTCTTTTCGCAAATCAATTTGTTTTCGCAGGATTTTCAATGGGAAAGAACATTTGAAGGAAGTTACTTTAGCGGTGATAATGCCAGTTCGATTGACGTAGATAGCAATGAGAACAGCTATACTTTCGGAATGATCTATGAAACACTTTTTGACATTGACCCAACCAGTGGAACCCAGATCATAGACAATACCCAAACTACAAATCAAACAAGTTTGTTTCTAACCAAACTGGATACCAACGGTAATTTTTTATGGGGAAAAACGTTCGGAAGCATATTTGGAACTATGGACAGAGCTGTCGATATCGAAATAGGTACAGACGGCAATATTTATCTTTTAGCAGATATTTATGAGTACACCACTTTTATGCAAAAGTTCATTACAATTTTTAAGATTGATCCTCAGGGAAACATCTTAATGACTAAAAAGATGACTAACCTAGACAATCCAAATCAGTATGACGTATTTTCCTCTTCGTCTTTGGCTCTAGACAATCAAAATACTATATTTATTAGTGGTTCCTACAAAAGTCGTTTAAAAATTGATGCGGTAAATCCGCAATTGAATTTCAATATGGGTGGTGATTCTTTTTTACTAAAGATAAATAATTTCGGAACTATTGTTTTTGGAAAAAAATTTAATGTCGGTTTTTTGAACATAAATCATGAAAGGGTTAAGATCGATATAACCCAAAATCCTGTACTAACGGTTTCCAATGGTGACTATCCAAGCACTGGCATCAGTGGCTATAATGTGTTTAAGCTCAGTACAATTGACGGCACTATCATCTGGCAAAAATTTCTGCAAAACCAATATCCTGAAACCTTCAATATAGATAATGTGGGTAATATCATCATTGGCGGCGGCGGCGGAAATGTTTCTAGTGGAATTCCAATAGATGTAGATCCTGGACCTGCCGTATCAAATACTCCTCCGGGAAGATATGTCCTTTGGCTAACAAGCAACGGAGATTTCTTAGACGTAAAAAGGTTTCCTGCTTTGAATGGATATCCTTATTTCATTTTCAGCAAAATTGAATTTGACACCAATAATAATACTTACATAGTAGGTGAATTTATTAATGCGTTTGATGCCGATCCGTCAAGTAACAGCTTTATCATTAATTACAATTGTGGCGGCAGTGGACGAGATGCTTTTTATATCAAACTTGACCCAAGCAGAAACTTCGACAACGCTTTCAAACTTGGGGATTATAACGGTAACTGCATTAATTTTTATTTTACCGATTTTAAAATCAAAAATGATAATCAGTACTATGTCGGTAATTTCCACTCTACAGCCGATTTTGATCCATCGTCAGGTACTTTTCCGGTAACCACTAACAATCAGTTTGGTTCACGCTTTACATTAAAACTTGGTCCTTGTGATATAACAACGCCCGTAGGAAGTGCTATTCAGTCTTTTTGTTCTTCACAAAATCCAACGGTAAGTAATTTGCTACCAAATTCAAATTCGATAAAATGGTACAGTTCCGCAACTTCTACAACTCAACTGATGGGCACCACACCATTAGTTAGCGGACAAAACTATTACGCCTCAAGGCAAAATGGCACTTGCCCGTCTAGTACGCAGCGATTGAATGTGGCGGTAACCATTAATTCGGCGCCAATTGCTCCGAGTAGTGCCAATCAGGTATTTTGCGAAAGCGATAATGCAACAATCTCAAATTTGGTTGCAACTGGGCAAAATATAAAATGGTATGCTTCGCTTACTGACACTAGTAGTTTGCCAATAAATACTGTTTTACAGAACAACACCACCTATTATCTCACACAAACAAGTAATGGTTGCGAAAGCAACAGAGCTTCTATTGCCACAACTGTCAATTCGGTTGCTGCACCAACATTAACGTCTCCACAAACTTTTTGCGTTCAACAAAATGCCACATTGAGTTCTGTCGCCATAAGTGGTTTAAATATAAAATGGTATGATGCGGCAACTGCCGGTAACTTACTTCCTTCAACAACAGTTTTAGCAAACGGAACAAACTATTATGCTTCACAAACCGTTTCTACTTGCGAGAGTTTACGGGCGGTTGTTTTAATAAATATCCAAAACACAGCAACTCCAATCGGAAATGCAATGCAAATTTTTTGTTCGAGTCAAAATCCTACAGTCAATGACATTGATAGTACAGGTAGTAATTTGAGTTGGTACAGCAGTATCTCGGCTACAAGTCCAATTCCAGTCACAACACCATTGGCAAATGGAGCAATTTATTATACTACTCAAACCCTTTCTAATTGTGAAAGTGTTGGTCGTTTATCTGTTACTGTTACATTAATAAATTCGTTAAATGCAAATGATTATACCGAAACATTTTGTGATGATTTGAATGATGGTTCGGAATTGATTGACCTAACGAACTTAAATTCCAATTTAATATCAAATGCTACAAATTTTACATTTGAATATTATACTTCACTATTAGGAGCTACCAATCAAAGCAATACTAATCAGATTACATCCACTTCAAATTATAATCTTACAACTGGACTGCATACTATCTATATCAGAATCACTTCAACAGATGGCTGCAATAAAATTGTAAAATTAGATTTGACTTTGATAAAAAAACCTGTTATAACGATTCCTGATACTATTGCGCTTTGTGAAAGAAGTCAGGTGACTATCGATGCAGGTTTTGGATTTGATAGTTACCTATGGTCTACTGGCGCTGTTTCACAAACCATTACTGTTTCACAAGATGGAGATTATTCGGTAATGGTTACTGAAAATTATGGAAGTATAAGTTGTTCGGCAACAAAAAACTTTATTGTTGTTGCTTCAAATGCCGCAACCATTAATGATATTGAAATACATGACTGGAGTGATAACAACAATACAATAACAGTTAATATAAATGGTTTTGGTAACTATGAATTTTCTATTGATGGAATAAGTTATCAAACAAGTAATATATTTAACGGATTAAACAGCGGTATTTATACGGTATATGTGCGTGATATAAATGGCTGCGGAATTACTACACAAGAGGTATATTTATTAGATGCACCAAAATTCTTCACACCAAATGGTGATGGTTATAATGACAATTGGGCCATTAAATTTTCTAATCTTGAACCGGGATTAAAAGTAATAATCTTTGATCGCTATGGTAAGTTGTTAAAAACATTGAATAACACTACTTCATGGGATGGAAAATACAATGGTGCAGTACTGCCTTCAAACGATTACTGGTATGTCGTTACACGAAAAGATGGAAAGGAATACAGAGGGCATTTTGCGCTGAAGAGATAGAAGAATATAGCAAGTAGCGTTTTAAACTAAAAAACAAAAAAGTCTTCCTAACCTAAATGGGAGACTTTTCAATTTTACACTAAATAGTTTCGAAGTACAAGTATATAAATTATGCTTTTGGAGTAACTACTGCGTCAATCACGTGAATAATACCGTTTGATTGGTTAACATCAGCAATAGTAACTTTAGCACTTTTACCGTTTTCATCTGTCAAGTAAACTGCTGAACCTTTCATCCAAGCTGTTAGTGTTCCTCCGCTAACCGTTTTCAAAGTAGCTTTACCACCACCTTTTTTAATTGCAACTGCAATATCAGAAGCATTCATTTTTCCTGCTAGAACATGGTAAGTCAAGATGGTTTGTAGCATTTTTTTGTTTTCTGGTTTCAATAAAGTTTCAACTGTTCCTTTTGGTAATTTATCAAAAGCAGCATTTGTTGGAGCAAACACGGTGAATGGCCCTTTTCCTTGTAAAGTTTCAACCAATCCTGCAGCTTTTACCGCAGCAACCAATGTGGTATGATCTTTTGAGTTTACCGCGTTCTCAATAATGTTTTTTGACGGATACATGGCCGCGCCACCAACCATAACGGTTTTTTCTTTTTGTGCAAATGTAAATGTAGTTGCGAAGATTGTCAATGCTAGGAATGCAGTTGATAAAAATTTTCTAGTTTTCATAACGGTATAATTTAAAAGTTATTGGGTCATTTACGCTATGAAAACGATTATGGTTTTTCAATAAGTTCTTTTTTGGGAAAATTTAACATTTTAATTTACCCAACTCAGCAAAAATCAAGCACAAAAAAAAGTCCCGATTGCTCGGGACTTTTACTGATTAACAAATTAGAAAATTATTTTTTCTTCTCTGTTTTTTCCATTTTTGCTTTTAATCCAGCAAGGATATCATTATTATCTCCTAAAGTTGAAGCGGGAGCATTATTGTTAGAGCTTACTGCTTCTGCAACAGACTTAACATTTTTCTCTTCTTCTTCTCTAAAGATAGCTGTGTGAGATGCTACAACTCTTTTGAATTCTTTGTTGAATTCAATAACTTTAAAGTCAGCTGCTTCTCCTTTTTTCAATTTTTTACCATCTTCTTTTTCTAAGTGACGTGTTGGAATAAACGCAACAACATCATCTCCGAAATCTACAGTAGCTCCTTTGTCAACAATTTCAGAAATCGTTCCGTTGTGGATAGTTCCAACAGCGTAAGAATCTTCATGTTTGTCCCAAGGGTTATCTGTTGTTTGTTTGTGACCTAAAGATAATTTACGTCCGTCAACATCCAATTCTAATACTACTACATCTAATTTGTCTCCTACGTTTACAAATTCAGATGGGTGTTTGATTTTTTTAGTCCAAGAAAGGTCAGAGATATAAACTAAACCGTCAATTCCTTCTTCTAACTCAACGAATATACCGAAGTTAGTAAAGTTTCTAACGATTCCTGTGTGTTTAGAACCGATAGGATATTTCGACGTAATATCTGTCCAAGGATCTTGAGACAATTGTTTGATACCTAAAGACATTTTTCTATCATCTCTATCAAGAGTCAAGATAACAGCCTCAACAACATCACCCACTTTTACGAAATCTTGAGCCGAACGCAAGTGCGTAGACCATGACATTTCAGAAACGTGGATTAAACCTTCAACACCTTCAGCAACTTCGATAAATGCACCGTAATCAGCAATTACAACCACTTTACCTTTTACTTTATCTCCAACTTTCAAGTCAGCACTTAAAGCGTCCCATGGGTGAGCATTCAATTGTTTCAATCCTAATTGAATTCTTGTTTTTTCGTCATCGAAATCAAGGATTACAACGTTTAATTTTTGGTCTAATTCAAGAACTTCACTTGGGTGATTGATTCTTGACCAAGAAAGGTCAGTAATGTGGATTAATCCATCAACACCACCTAAGTCAATAAACACACCATAAGAAGTAATGTTTTTAACAACACCTTCTAATACTTGTCCTTTTTCTAATTGACCAATAATTTCTTTTTTCTGAACTTCAATATCGGCTTCAATAAGCGCTTTGTGAGATACAACAACGTTTTTGAATTCGTGGTTGATTTTCACAACCTTGAATTCCATCATTTTGTTCACATATACATCATAGTCACGGATTGGTTTCACATCAATTTGTGAACCTGGTAAGAATGCTTCAATTCCGAAAACATCTACAATCATACCTCCTTTAGTTCTACATTTAACAAAACCAGTAACAATTTCACCTGTTTCGTTAGCAGAAATAACTCTATCCCATGATTTGATAGTTCTTGCTTTTCTGTGAGATAATACCAATTGACCTGTTTTGTCCTCACGGATGTCAATTAATACTTCTACTTTGTCACCCACTTTTAACGATGGATTGTAACGGAATTCATTCAATGAAATTACACCTTCTGATTTCGCGTTAATGTCAACAATGGCGTCTCTGTCCGTAATTCTTACTACTACACCTTCAACAACTTCTTCTTGATCCGTTGAAATGAACGTTTTAGTAACCATGTTTTCAAACTCTTCCAAGTTTTTTTGGTCTACTGCGTCAATTCCTTCTGAATAGTTGTGCCAGTTAAAATCATTTAAAAACGCTTCTTGTTCTTTGTTTAATACAGCCATGCTGGTAAAATAATTTGTATGCTATGCTTCTCGAGTTTCGTAATGCGATTAAAAACACAACAGTGTTAGATTTAAATAGTTGATACCTAAAGGAAACTCTTCTTCGCCAAAAGGTCTGCAAAATTACACATAATTTCTTAACTACAAAACATTTAACAAAAGAAAATAGAGGGTATAAAACAAGAAAATTATTTTTTATTTGAAGCGAAAGTTTTGGGCAGTTTCAGGCTATGCAATTCCCGCTATCCGTTCTATCCCGAAAATTCGGGATGCCACTGCTATCGGGGCTAGACTGGAAGTGTATTGAAATAAAAAACCTTTCAATACCAAGATTTTAGTAGTGAAAGGTCTTTATATAAATAGTAGTAATTTTTAATGCGTTACACTAGCAACATCTTTCGGATTGTGTTTGTGTTTGAACATAATAGCAAAAGCAATGGCAATTACCAGAGCATACGCCGCAAAAGAAAGCCAAATGGTATGCCAATCTCTTACTTTATCGTGCGTGAAAAACTTTTCAATCGCCCAACCCGAAGTATAACTTCCTAAAATAGCTCCAAAACCATTCGTCATCATCATAAACAAACCTTGCGCACTAGAACGAATTTTAGAATCCGTATTCGTTTCAACAAATAAGGAACCTGAAATATTAAAGAAATCAAATGCCATTCCGTATACAACACAAGACATTACAATCATCCATAATCCATCAGTAGGATTTCCGTAAGCGAATAATCCAAAACGTAAAACCCAAGCCAACATGGAGATCAACATTACTTGTTTAATACCAAATCGTTTTAAGAAAAATGGAATAGCTAAAATAAATAAGGTTTCAGATATCTGAGAAATTGACATGATAATGGTAGAATATTTCACTACAAACGAATCAGCATATTCTGGAACTTTGGCAAATTCAGAAAGATAGACATCGCCATAAGCATTTGTCAACTGTAAGGCTCCACCCAAAAACATGGAGAATATAAAGAACAAGGCCATTTTATATGTACCAAATAATCTGAAAGCTTCCAATCCTAAAGATTCCACAAAAGAAGACTTTTCCCCTTTTACGTGTTGTGGTTTACATTTTGGCAACGTAAAAGAATACAATCCAAGCAAAATTGCTGCAATTCCAGCTATATAAAACTGATAGGCCGTGGCTTTATTTCCCGAAAGATTAGTAAGCCACATAGCCGCAATAAAACCAATGGTTCCCCAAACACGAATGGGTGGAAAATCTTTAACAACATCGGCATCTTTACTGTTCTTTAAAGCAGTGTAAGAAATAGAATTTGACAAAGCGATTGTCGGCATATAGAAACACATTGCCAAAAGCATTACGTAAATAAAATACGTTGGAGTTTCTACTTGTGGCAAATAGAACAAAACTAAAGCATATAAAATATGAAGAACTCCATATAACTTTTCAGCATTTATCCATCTATCAGCAATAATTCCGGTTAAAGTAGGCATGAATAAAGAAGCAATTCCCATCGTTCCAAAAACCAATCCAAATTGCGTTCCATCCCATTGCTTTGTTCCGAACCAGAAGTTTGCAATCGTAATAAGCCATGCTCCCCAGACAAAGAACTGGAAAAAATTCATGGTAATTAATCTGTTCTTTATACTCATATAATAGTAGTTTGTGGTTGTAAAAAAATAGCCCGTAAATCTACTATTATAATTGAGATAAACAAAAATTTATAACGATTTCGTAACGTCAGCCACCATTTCTAAAACAGCATTGAATTGTTCGTCACGAGTAAGGTAAGAATTATCAATCTCAATTGCGTCATCGGCTTGCACCAAAGGAGAATCTTCACGGTGCGTATCAATATAGTCACGATCTACGACATTCTTTAAAACAGCTTCCAGAGAAACATCTTCGCCTTTTGATTGCAATTCGTCAAATCGTCTTTGAGCACGTGTTTCCGAGCTCGCCGTCATGAATACTTTCAATTCCGCTTTCGGAAAAACTACGGTCCCAATATCGCGTCCATCCATCACAATTCCTTTCTCTTTGCCCATTTCTTGTTGTTGTTCAACCAATTTAGCTCGAACTTCAGAAACTTCGGCAACAAAGCTTACATAGTTTGAAACATCTAGAGTCCGGATTTCCTTCTCCACATTCACATCATTCAAATACATTTCGGCAAAACCTAAAGCAGCATTAAATTCGAAAGTCAATTTTATAAAAGGCAAAGCATTGATGAGGGTTTGCTTATCGAAAAAATCTTTACTGATGTACCCATTTTGCATTGCAAAAAAAGTAATCGCTCGATACATCGCACCGGTGTCAACATAAACGCAACCCAAGTGTTTGGCTAATTGTTTGGCTAAAGTACTTTTTCCCGTGGAGGAAAATCCGTCGATGGCAATGGTAATTTTTTTCAAAGTAAAGTGTTTAATATCGGTTATTAGCAAAGTCAATTGTTAAGCCAAAAAGACTTGTATTGGCCGCAAGTGTATATCGAGAATACGAATAATTGAATTTTAAATTGTTCATTTTTAGTCCGAAACCAACTGAAAGTCCAGAGAAATTTCGTTGTTCCAAAATACGCAATTCTTCCGCTCTTCTAAAATTATAGCCTAGTCTCAAATTGAATGATTTTTCAGGAAACAATTCTATACCAACGATGACATGTCGGAGCGCATTTCCAAAAACAGAAGGTTTTTCAGGAGTTGAACTTCCGTCCAAGCCGCCTTGTGCCCTATTCGGATTGGAAAATGCCAATTGCCATTGCTGCATGTTTTCCAACGTTAAATGCCAACGAATCGGAACATTTTCCATTAATTGAGAAACCCCAACTAAAACTTCTAAAGGCAATTTTTCTCTTGTTTCCGCATAAGGTGTGATTTGGAATCCTACATTTCTTATTGAAATTGCCCAATTCACATCGTTGCGTGTGTCGATAAACATTCCGCCAATATCAACAGCGGCTCCAAAGGAATTGTAACTTTCTAAGGTAGATGAAATCAATTTTGCATTAGCACCAACATAAAAATCAGAAAAAGGAATATTATACGCATAACCAAAAGTTAGTGCAATTTCACTTCCTGTAAAACCTGATGTTGCCACTCCATTTTCATCATAACCATCAAATTTTCCGTAATTTACATAGTTGACTCCGCCAAAAAATGTTTGAACATGTCGATCATATGTATAGGCGTAAGATGCTGTACCATAAGTTACTTCTCCAAATAAACTTCCGTAATTTAGTGAAAGTTTATTATCCATATCGGCATTAATATTCGCCGGATTAAAATGGGCTTGGTTGACATCGTTATCATAAAACGTAATTACTTTTCCACCCAAAGCAGCCTGCCGTGGCGAAGTGACTAAGTTTAAAAACTGGTATATTGATTTTCCACCAATTTGACCAAAACCGATCAAACTAGACAGAAAAAATCCAATACAAATTACTTTTTTAAACATTAAAAAATGGCTTATGCAATATACTATAACGGAAATGCGAAGGTATTATTTTATATCGGATGAAAAAAGTGCAAAGAAAAAGGCATAAGCGTTATTTTACTCATGCCTTTCCTTTATTTTTAAATCGATCTTAAAGAATCTTAGCGTTTTTTACTTTTTCATTTGTAAGCGCAAAACCAATGACTTCGCTCATTTCCTTTACATAATGAAAGGTCAAACCCTGAATATATTCGGGCTTAATTTCTTCAATATCGCTTTTATTTTCTTGGCACAGAATAATCTCTTTGATATTAGCTCTTTTCGCCGCAAGGATTTTTTCTTTGATTCCACCAACAGGTAGCACTTTTCCACGAAGTGTGATTTCACCTGTCATGGCTAAACTTTTCTTGATTTTTCTTTGGGTAAGAAGTGATACTAGTGAAGTCAGCATCGCGATTCCTGCACTTGGTCCATCTTTAGGCGTTGCGCCCTCTGGAACGTGCAAGTGAATGTTGTATTTTGACATCATCTCTGGAGCCAATCCAAAAAGCTCCGCGTTTGATTTGATGTATTCCAAAGCAATTGTCGCCGATTCTTTCATTACTGTTCCTAAATTTCCAGTCAGTGTTAAGTTTCCTTTTCCTGCAGAAATCAGAGATTCGATGAATAATATATCGCCACCAACAGAAGTCCAAGCCAAACCAGTAACTACACCTGCAACATCATTACTTTCTGATTTATCGCGAGCTAATTTTGGCGCACCAAGAATTCGCTCAATATCTTCATCGGTAACTTTCAAATTATATTCTTCTTCCATCGCTACCGATTTTGCAGCATTTCGGATTACTTGAGCTAATTTTTGCTCCAAACTTCGAACTCCAGACTCGCGCGTATAGCCTTCAACAATTTTTTCTAATTGTTTTCTACCGATGGTTAAATCTTTCGGTTTCAGTCCGTGTTCTTTCAATTGTTTCGGAAACAAATGCTTGCGGGCAATCTCCGTTTTCTCTTCAATCGTATAACCTGTCATTTTAATTACTTCCATTCTGTCTTTCAACGCAGGTTGAATGGTTGCCATATTATTAGAAGTTGCAATGAACATCACTTTTGATAAATCATATCCCATTTCAAGGAAATTATCATAAAATTCATTGTTTTGTTCGGGATCTAAAACTTCAAGCAAAGCAGAAGACGGATCGCCTTGGTTACTTGTTGATAATTTATCTATTTCATCCAAAACAAAAACCGGATTGGAAGTTCCTGCTTTTTTTAAGCTTTGGATAATTCTTCCGGGCATAGCACCAATATAGGTTTTTCTGTGCCCCCGAATTTCTGCTTCATCTCGTAATCCGCCCAAGGAAATACGAACATATTCTCTTCCTAACGCTTCTGCGATAGATTTTCCAATAGATGTTTTACCTACTCCAGGAGGTCCCGTCAAGCAAATTATTGGTGATTTCATATCATTTCGCAATTTTAAAACCGCTAAATGTTCGATGATTCTTTTCTTTACATCTTCTAGACCAAAATGGTCACGGTCAATGATTTTCTGCGCTCTTTTTAAATCGAAATTATCTTTTGAATAATGGTTCCATGGCAATTCTAAAAACAATTCTAAATAGTTTCTTTGTATGCCAAAGTCTGGTGCTTGCGGATTCATACGTTGCATTTTGGCTAGTTCTTTATCAAAATGCTTGGCCGTTTTTTCATCCCAAATTTTGGTTTTTGCTTTTTGACGCATTTCCTCAATTTCCTGCTCATTTGACACGCCACCCAATTCCTCTTGGATCGTTTTCATTTGCTGGTGCAGAAAATATTCGCGTTGTTGTTGATCAAGGTCAAAACGAACTTTAGATTGAATGTCATTTTTAAGTTCCAGTTTTTGAAGCTCCACATTCATGTAGCGCAAGGTTTCCAGCGCTCTATCTTTCAAAATATTTATCGCCAACAAATCTTGTTTTTCCTTAACTGTAAGGTTCATATTAGAAGAAACAAAATTGATAAGGAACGATTGACTTTCAATATTCTTAATCGCAAAAGTGGCTTCGGTTGGAATGTTTGGACTTTCTTTTATAATTTCAATGGCTAATTCTCGAACTGAATCGGTGATGGCATTGAATTCGCTATCATTCTTTCTTGGTCTTTTTTCTTCAACTTCTTTTATTGTTGCACTTAAATACGGTAATTCAGAAGTAACTTCATCGATTTTAAATCGTTTTTTTCCTTGAAGAATAACAGTAATATTTCCATCAGGCATTTTTAAAACGCGAAGAATTTGGGCTACCGTTCCAACAGAATAAATATCATTCTTGGTTGGATCTTCATCTTCTTCATTTTTTTGAGCAACAACACCAATGATTTTATTTCCAGCATTAGCATCGTTAATAAGCTTGATTGATTTATCTCTTCCAGCTGAAATTGGGATCACAACGCCAGGAAACAAAACGGTATTTCGCAATGGTAAAATTGGTAATGAATCTGGAAGTTGTTCTTTGTTCATTTCTTCCTCATCTTCGGGTGTTAAAAGAGGAATTAAATCGGTTTCAGTATCGAATTCTTGTAGTGACAAATTGTCAAAGGAAATAATATTGCGGTTTGACATGGTATTTTATTAGGTCAAAATGACATTAGAAATTGTTTGATGCTTTACAAATGTAGGACATCTTTTTTAGGATTTACATTAAAATCGATACCCAGCATTTGATTTTGGTTAAAATCGATAAATAAATGTATACTATCGATATATAGCGTAAATAGTCAAGTACTATGCCACAAAAAAAATCCGCCATACGAAATTCGAGAGACGGATTTGTAATTAAAAATTTAAATTTAATTATGGTAACTCTACATTAAAAGTTCCTTCAGTAACTGCTTTTGTTGCAGAAGTAGTGAAGTTTTTGACTCCCATAGTAAACGTTCCCGATATTCTTGTTGCGGTTTTAGAAACGATAGTGATTGATCCCGATTCGGCATTATACAACACGTCATTTATAACTATACTACCACGAACAACGTCTGTATCTGATAATACGCCTGTAATAGCGTAAGTTCCTACACCTAAAGTACGATTTACATTGATTCCCACAGTATCATCATTTGTTTTTGATCCAACAATGCTGATTTGATCTGGAATAGGTTGAGGCGTGGCATCTTGAATTAGCGCAACATCTATTTGGTTTTCAACAAACTCAACTCCATCAACTTTTGCAAAAAACGTATCGTCACCAACTGGCGGTGTACTATCTGACACATAAGGAATATTGGTAAAAACTCCATTTGTAAATTGAACAGGGATAATTGCAGTAGTAGCGCTGTCTGACCAATATCCTTTAAAGTTAAAGGTTCCAGAAATTGTTTTGGCTACCGTATTAATGCTAGAAATAGTTATTGAACCTGTATTTTCAGCAGCATTAGTAACATTTATTGACCAATATCCAAAACTAGAACCTGCGGGAGTAAACGTTAAGAAATTCGCGTTAGCAGGATATGTTCCGACGGTATTTGACTCGAGCGCAAAAGCAAATTTTTCCCCATTTGCTTTAGATCCAGTTAATTGAATACCAGCTGTTGTGATATTAGCTTGTGCAGTAGTTGCTGTCCATGTAGTACCGCTAAAATCTGCTTTAAAAACAGCTGGTCCACTCGTTGGGTTTTCAAAATCTCCCAAATCGATAGCGCTATCAATTGGCTCAACATCACAAGAAATAAAAGCAGTAATCAGTAAAAATAGCCCAGCTAAAAATTTTATATTTTTCATAGTCGTTTTTAATAAATAAAGCCAAATATAATTTTTTTTAAAGTTATGACAATGCTTTTTTTGGAACTCTTAATAAAAGAAGCAATCCGATTATGAAAAAAGCACCTAAAAAGAGTATCGCATTACGCATACTGCCGGTAATTTGGTCAATAGTTCCATAAATTGTCATTCCAATTACAATTCCTACTTTTTCGGTTACGTCGTAAAAACTAAAGAACGAAGCCGTGTCTTCTGTTTCGGGTAATAATTTAGAATATGTGGAACGCGCTAACGACTGAATTCCCCCCATCACCAAACCGACAAAACCTGCTGTGGCATAAAATTCATTCGGCGTTTCAACAAAAAAAGCGAATCCACACAGAATGGCCCAAAAAGCATTTAGAAAAATCAACGTATTTATATTTCCGAATTTTGCTGAAGCTCTTGCGGTTACTACGGCTCCAATTACAGCCACTAATTGTATTAATAAGATGCAAATGATCAATCCCGTTTGCTTCACCTGAAAAATTTTATCAATACCCATTAGTGCGGGATCATCAGCATCTTTCCAATTTATTTCGGTTGCGCCAAAATAAGTAGCAATTAGCATTACCGTTTGAACGGCCATAATAAAAACAAAATAGCTGTACAAATAGCGTTTCAAAGGTAAATTCTGTTGTAATTGTCCCCAAACTTTTTTTAGCTCATTAAATCCTTTGAAGATAAAATCACTAGTCAATTTTACATCGTTTTTATTCCCCTTTGGCAAGAAATAATAAGTAACATGACTAAAAGCTATCCACCAAATTCCCACTGTTAAGAACGATATTTTCATAGCTTCTTTAGCCGTTTCGATTCCGAAAAAATCAGGAAACATGACCATTGCTAAATTGAAAATAAGCAGAATGGTGCTTCCAATATAACCCATCGAGAACCCTTTGGCGCTTACTCTATCTTGTTGCTCCGGAAAAGCGATATCCGGTAAATAGGAATTGTAAAATACCAAACTCGACCAAAATCCGATTAATCCAAAGAAATAAGACGTATAACTCCAAAATAAATTATCGATATCAAACCAATACAAAGTGATGCATGAAATTCCTCCCATATAACAAAAGAAACGCATAAAGGCTTTTTTGTTCCCAATGTAATCCGCTATTCCAGAAAGAAACGGTGAAAAAATCGCAACTATCAAAAATGCAAATGCGGTGACGAAACTAATCATAGCAGTGTCTTTGCATTGCATTCCAAAAATAGTAACATAATTACGACCGCTTTCCTTGAAAATCATTTCGTAATAAATCGGAAAAACTGCGGAAGCTATAACTAAGCTATAAACCGAATTTGCCCAATCATAAAAAGCCCAGGCGTTAAGTAATTTTGGATGTCCCTTAGGAAGTACTGGCATAGAAATAATTTTAAAATAAAAAATCCTGTCTCGTTTATTTAACAAGACAGGATTCAAATATAATCTTTTTTTGGAATTTACATATTATTTAAACGTTACGCCAAATTTAGCAGCTTCCGCTTTTGCAATGGGTACTAATTTTTTAAGATTAGCAATTCTTGTGGCATCAGAAGGGTGCGTGCTCATAAATTCTGGTGGTGCATTTCCTCCAGAAGCAGCCGACATTCTTGACCAAAAAAGTACGGCTTGATCCGGATTATAACCTGCGATTGCCATTAATGTTAGTCCGATCTGATCCGCTTCACTTTCGTGACTTCTGCTAAAAGGTAACATCCCACCAAATTGTGTTGTTGCTCCATAAGCTGTCATGGCTATTTGTTGAGTCATAGCACTTGAATTTCCAACAGCTGCTTGGGTTATTCCTGCTCCAGCTTGTTGTAACAATCCTGCGCTCATTCTTTGTTGACCGTGATTTGCTAATGCATGAGAAACTTCATGTCCTAAAACAGTAGCCAAACCTGCATCGTCTTTAGTTATTGGAAGAATTCCGGAGTAAACAACGATTTTCCCACCTGGCATGCACCAAGCATTCACTTCTTTGCTTTCAACTAATTTATATTCCCATGCATAATCTTTCAAATACCCTTGGTACCCGTTTGCATTCAACCACTTTTCGGCAGCAACTTTAATTTTTGTACCAACATTTACCACTTTATTGGCATCTGCAGTTCCTGTTATTACTTTATTATCTTTTAAAAATGTTCCATATTGCGCAAACGCAGAGGGAAGGATTTCACTGTTTGGAACTAAGGCCAAAGTATTTTTTCCAGTGAATGGATTAGTAGAACAAGACAATACTGTCGCAACAATAAAAAGGCCTGTGAAATATTTTTTCATAATGTTTAGTTTTAATAACCACAAATTTATGCGTTTTTTACGCTCCAAAAATATGTAATACCGTGAAATCTTTATATAATCTCAATGTGTTATCAATGTTAAATTGAACAGAATTTAACGCGATTATTTCGTTATCAACCTCAATTCTCTGCACTTTAAAAGGCAATGCTTTCAAGTTGATGTTAAAATTGGAATACCCCGTTTCAAAACTTCCTTCTTTATGTTGTTGAATGATAAGCTCTTTTTCTTTTCCGTTTAATGAAAATGTTCGCAATGAAAATCTACCTTTGTTATAATCGTAACCATCTTCGGCATCTTCATAAACAACGGATTTTTCTTTTCCTAATTTGTAATAAACATCCAAAGTCAGTTCGTCAAATTGTAATTCCCCAACGTATTGCTGCACTGGGTATTTTGGAATAATCGCTCCTGCTTTAATGAAAATCGGAATTTGATCAAAATCAGTTTTTACCCAAAGTTCCTTTTCGCCAATAACCAATTCATTAGTCCAGAAGTTGTACCAATTTCCTTTCGGGATGTACATTCTTCTTCCTAAAGCATTCGGCTCTAATATTGGGCAAACCAAAATCTGATTCCCAAAAATAAATTCGTCCGTTCTATAATGCGTGTGCATGTCATCCTGATCGAAATATACCAAAGGTTTCAACATTGGCGTACCTTCATTCACATATTGCCAGAACATCGTATATAAATACGGCAATAATTGGTAGCGCAATTCAACAAATTTTCGAGTGATATCAATTACCTCTTCTCCAAAAGACCAAGGTTCTTGTTCGCCGTGATCTCCAGAAGAATGCGTTCTACAAAAAGGATGAAAAACGCCCAACTGTATCCATCTAGCATACAATTCGCCAGAAGGCTGCTCCGCAAATCCACCAATATCTGAACCCGTGAATCCCATTCCCGACATTGACATGCGTTGCATTTGAATATTAGCAATCCATAAATGTTCCCAACTCGCCACATTATCTCCAGTCCAAGACGAAGTATACCGTTGCGCGCCAGAATATGCCGAACGCGTAATTATAAATGGTCTTTTTGGATATACAAAACGTTTCACTCCTTCATAGGTTGCTCTCGCCATTTGTGTTCCGTATATATTATGCGCTTTTCGGTGACTGCAAGGATTTCCATCGTAATCGTGACGAACATCATATGGAAAAGTTTTCCCCGGAACATCCATGACAGCGGGTTCGTTCATATCATTCCACACCCCTTTTACTCCAATATCCGAAATCAATTCTTTAAACAATCCCGCCCACCATTCTCTAACTTCAGGATTCGTATAATCTGGGAAATTACATTCGCCAGGCCAAACTTTCCCCTTCATATAAGGACCATCGGCACGTTTACAGAAGTAATCATTTTTCAAAGCTTCCTGATACACCCAATAATCCTTGTCGATTTTGATTCCCGGATCGATGATAACTACGGTTTTGAATCCGTCTTTAGCTAATTCGGCAACCATTCGTTTTGGGTCAGGAAAATATTCTTTACTCCAAGTAAAACAGCGAAAACCTTCCATATAATCAATGTCCAAATAAATGGCATCACACGGGATTTTAAGTTCCCGAAATTTCTTAGTAACTTCTTTTACCTTACTCTCAGGATAATAACTCCATTTACATTGGTGATACCCTAAAGTCCACATTGGTGGTAATTCAGGTTTCCCAGTTAAATGCGTATATGTGGTAACTACATCTGCCATTTTGGGACCGTAAATGAAGTAATAATTCATTTCGCCACCTTCGGCCCAAAAACTAGTTACATTTCTTTTTTCATGACAGAAATCAAAAAAAGTTCTAAAAGTATTGTCAAAGAAAATCCCGTAAGACTTGTGATTGTGCAATCCGATATAAAAAGGCACGACTTTGTACAAAGGTTCCTGATCTTTATTAAAAGCATATTGATCGGTTGCCCAATTTTCAATACGCTTTCCTTTCAGGTTCAAATGTGTGGGCTTGTCTCCCATTCCGTAAAAACTTTCGCCGTCTTTTGACGCTTTACTCATCTTTACAATATTTCCACCAAATTCATAATGTTCTTCCCAATGAAAGCCGATTTCATCTTCTAAAATCGTAAAACCATCAATATCATGAATCGATACTTTTAGATCTTTCTTCTGTATTTTACAAAAAACTTTGCTGGTTTTTATCAAATAATAATGCGACTCTTCCACAACTTCTAGTTGGTTGTAACCGTGCGATTGCGTTTTATCAATAGCATATGAAAAATCGTTACTAAAATACCCTTTGGTAGTGTATCGAAAACGAATTAAACTATCGCGAAGTATGGTAATTTTCAGAATTACATTATTATCAGTATTGAAATAGATGCTGTCCACATCCTGATTATAACTAACTATTTGGGAAGGGAATTGATCGCCTTTAAATTCAAGTTCTTGATTGGTAATCATAGTGCTTTTTTAGTGTCAATGGGGCCAAATTTACAAAGATGAAATCAAAACTTGACAACTTATTCGAGGAGTTTTTAACTATAACGTTTGCGATTGGTGATAAAAAACTAAACCTGTCAGATTTTAGAAATTTGACAGGTTTAGAATTGATTTTAAGAAATTTTATAAACTGAAACTCCCAACGGCGGCAAAACTAACGAAGCCGAAAACTCCCTGCCGTTCCAAGGTTCTTTGTCAATTTTTATGGGTTTGGTCATTACTACGCCGCTTCCACCATATTCTGTACTGTCGGAATTGAATATTTGAGTTAGTTTGCCTTTTGTCGGAAGACCAATTCTGTAATTATCTCGCACGACTGGTGTGAAGTTGCATACTATAATCAAACTTTCTTTCTCATTATTTCCTTTACGGATGTAACTCAGAACCGCATTTTCACTATCCGAATAATTAATCCATTCAAACCCTTCAGCGCTGAATTGCTTTTCGTACAAAGCCGGATTATTTTTATACAAGGCGTTCAAATCGGTGATGCATTTTTTGATGCCGTCGTGATACCCAAATTGCAACAAATGCCAATCCAAACTTCCTTCAAAATTCCATTCGGCACTTTGTCCAAATTCAGAACCCATAAACAATAAATTCGTTCCCGGATGCGTAAACATATAGCCGTACAACAACCTCAGATTCGCAAATTTCTGCCATTCGTCACCAGTCATTCTGCCCAAAATGGATTGTTTACCATATACCACTTCGTCGTGCGATAAGGGCAACATAAAATTCTCTGTGAACGCATACGTCATCGAGAACGTCAAATCATTTTGATGAAACTTTCTATACACACTTTCTTTTTTGAAATACTGCAATGTATCGTGCATCCAACCCATCATCCATTTCATCCCAAAGCCTAAACCACCAATAAATGTAGGTCGCGAAACCATTGGAAAACTCGTACTTTCTTCAGCTATGGTCTGCGTATCCGGAAAATCTAGATAAACCGCTTCGTTAAAATCTTTTAGGAAACTAATCGTATCTAAGTTTTCTCTTCCACCATAAATGTTGGGTTCCCATTCACCGTCTTTTCTTGAATAATCCAAGTATAACATCGATGCAACCGCGTCAACTCTTAATCCATCAGCATGGTAATTTTTCAACCAAAAAATCGCATTACTAATCAAGAACGAGCGCACTTCATTTCTTCCATAATTGAACACCAAACTCTTCCAATCGGGATGATATCCTTTTCGTCTGTCGGGATGCTCGTATAAATTCGAACCGTCAAAAAATCCTAAACCATGCGCATCATCGGGAAAATGCGACGGAACCCAATCCAAAATTACTCCAATTCCAGCTTGATGCAAGGCATCTACCAGAACCATAAAATCCTGTGGTTTTCCAAATCGTGATGTGGGTGCAAAATAACCCACCAACTGATAACCCCAAGAAGGATCGTACGGATATTCCATTATTGGCATAAATTCGACGTGCGTAAAACCCGTTTCTTTTACATAGTTTACCAAATCTACCGCAAGTTCAAGATACGTCAAAAACTTACCTTCCGCATTTCGTTTCCACGAACCCAAATGCACTTCATACACCGAATAGGGTTTGTCTAAACCATTCTTCTCTTTTCGGGTATCCATCCATTTTTTGTCTTTCCATTTATAATCCAAATCCCAAATCACCGAAGCGGTTTGTGGCGGATGTTCGCAGTATAAAGCAAACGGATCGGCTTTCTCCGTAATGATGCCGCCATTATTCGATTGGATTTTGTATTTATACGTCGTGCCCTTTTCAACACCTGGAATAAATCCTTCCCAAATACCTGAAGCATCCCAACGCACATTCAACTGATGCTCGCCCTGAATCCAATAGTTAAAATCACCAACCACCGAAACCGAACGTGCCGACGGAGCCCAAACCGCAAAGTAAACGCCTTTGATACCGTTGACTTCCATTAGGTGCGCACCCATTTTTTCGTATAATCTAAAATGCTTTCCTGCCTTGAATAAATCAATATCAAAATCAGTAAAAAGCGAATATGTTTGTACTTGGTTCATTGTTGTTTTGTTATTGAGTTTTATTTTTTTGTCACCCTGAGCGCAGTCGAAGGGCTCAAATTAATTTTTATTATTTTCTCGAAGCGAATCGTTCCCGCTCCTTTGGTATCCATTTTCCCGCTTTCCGTTCTACTGCGTGCCACTTCAATCGGGGCTAATTGGGTTTTGTCTTTTGTAAAATTAAAATTTTTAACTTCTACTTTCTGTCATCCTGAGTACTTCGGCTACGCTCAGCATAAACTAAAGTCGAAGGACTTTATCCAATATCTCTGTTGTCACCCTGAGCGCAGTCGAAGGCTTTTAGTTTATGGCTTATATTTATAATGCGTTGCATTTCTGCACTCCGCCAATGTTTCAATCATATCAAAATCTCCTTTAATCAGTGCTTCTCTTTTAGCTTTCGACCAACCTTTCAACTTCTTTTCAAAATAAATAGCTTGATTTGGCTCCATAAAATCCTGATACCATGGCAATACTACTGGTCTTCTTCTAAAAGTATATGCATCGGGCAATCTTCCATCATTATGTTCATTTACTCTTCTTTCTAAATCATTTGTAATCCCAGTGTAAAGAGTATTATCATTGCATCGTAATATGTAAACATAATAAAATTTCATCTCTCATTTTTAAGTTCCCTCGACTGCGCTCGGGATGACAAATTCTATATCTAATTCTATTTTCTTTAATAAACAATGTCCGCTCATCTCTGCGCTCTGTCACCCTGAGCGCAGTCGAAGGGCTTTAATTATTTTTAAACTATACTCAATTAAAATCCTTTTTAGCCCCGATTGTAGTGGCATCCTTTTTAAAGCTGACAGGTTTTTAAAACCTGTCAGCTTTAAAAAGATAGAACGAAAAGCGGGAATTGCTCCAAATTAATTAATAATTATTTTTAGTAACCCATTATACTCTGAATTCCTCGCAACGGAATAACTGCCCAACGCGGACGCGAGTTTAGTTCGTAACCCAGTTCGTAAACTGCTTTTTCAATCAAGCAATATTTTAATAGAAAATCAATTTCATGGTTGTAACCAATGTTCAAATTTCCTGCTTGCGCTTTCTCAACATAAGTTTCCAGGAAACAGCCAACAAAGTAGTTAAACAAAATTTCAGCAGCCTTAAAAAGTTGGTCTTGTTCAAACGGATATTTGTCTTTGTTGTTGAAAATCGTCGCATAAATGGCGTAATGAAACGAACGAAACAATCCGGCAACATCTTTCAATGGTGGTTGTTTCACTTTACGATCCCGAATCGTACTTTCGGGTTCACCTTCAAAATCAAGTAGATAAAAATCATCTCCGTTGACCAATATTTGTCCCAAATGATAATCACCGTGAATTCGGATGCGCTCTGATTTCATTTTCGTCCAATCGAAATCGACAAAATGTTTACGCACCATTTTCTTGTTTTCCATAAACTGATGGGCTAATTCTAAGGCCAATCCGTCCAATTTGTGCAAACTATTTTCAATAATATTCAATCGGTTTTGAAACTGATACAACATTCTGTTTTTCAGCCAAACCGTATAATCTCCGTTATAAGTCGTTGGTGTAAAAGCCGTATCGTGAATGTCTCCGCCCAATGCAATGTGCATTTCTGCCGTACGTTTTGCTAAAGTCTGCAATCGAAGAAACAAACTCAATCCGACCCAATCAATAATTTCAGGTGGAATTTCATTAATCTTCACTCTTTTAAACAACGGAATATCGGGAAGCTTATCTATTTTAATCTTCTTCGTTTTCAAATTACTAAAAACAACATCAATTTCTTCGAGCATAAACTGCCAAGCGTCTCCTTGATTTTCAACTAATTCCTGCATCAAACCTAAAGTAATATTTCCTTCGGGCAAAGCCAAACTAATGCTCCCAACGTAAGCAGGCGAACTCTGAAAATGCATTTTCTCAGTAAGAAAACGGCTGATTTCGTAATCGGGATTAGTACTGACATAAATGCGTCTAAAAATCTTTAAAACAAAAGCATCATTATAAATAATGGACGTATTGCTTTGCTCCACGCCCATAAATTTTGAGGAGTGATATTCTTTATCCTCAAACTTGATTCCTTTATGAAATACCAACTTTAAATCGGTATTATTTTTTGACTGAACGATATTTTCAAACAACAGTTTTCTAAAGTCTTCCTGATGTAACGCATCCACTAAAAAACCTTGCTGATTGCCCATTTTAACAGGCGCAATTATAGTGCTTGTATCCAATTCTTCTTCAGCCATAAAAGCCAAAGGCATAAAGTAATGCTGATAGAAAGCTTCCTTGAAATTCACTTCCAAAAGCACGCCGTAATAACTATTTTTCTTAGAAGAAATTTTGAAATAATCTACAACTTCTATATATTTTAAAGTACTCGCTTTTCCACCATACCATCGCTTATTGATGATATATTGTTCTAAAATATCCGAAGAAAAAACTTTGATAAACTCTTCGTCTTCAAAAGCATTTTTCCAATCGGTTTTAAAAATAAACGGAGTGGTAAAAGTATCTTGGTTGGTATTGTCCATAATTTATGTACTATTTTCTTTTCACTTATTGCTTATACCTTTTCCCTTATTTCTGAATTTTAAACAAATGGAAGGGCAATACTGGATTTAATTCTACAAAATTCCACTCTTTATCCCAAATATAGCTGTTTCCTGTTATCAATTCAATCACTCTTATAGATTGTCCGGGCTGAATCCCCAATGCTTTTAATGGCAATTGAACCCATGCTTGTTTGGCATAATACGGATCAATACTGCAAATCATCAGCGTTTCATCTAACTTGTCATCATCGTATTTATAGTAGGCCAAAACTTGATCGTTATCAGTAGCACAGAACTGAATATTATTCGTTTGTTGTAATGAAGGTTGTTCGTGTCGAATTTTATTCAAACGTGAAATAACAGTCACCAATTTGTTCTCAACCGTCCAATCCCAATGTACCACTTCGTATTTCTCAGAATTGTGATATTCCTCTTTTCCTGGCATCGCTTCCGAAACCATGTATTCATAAACCGGTCCGTAAATTCCAACACTCGAACTCAAGGTCGCAGCCAAAAAGTACTTGTGTAGATACACACTTTCGTTACCACTTTGCAATGCATACGGCAGAATATCAGGTGTATTGGGCCAGAAATTAGGTCTGAAAAATTCGCTTTGTTCGGTTTTAGTTAATTCTTCAACATATTCAATCAATTCAGCTTTGGTATTTCTCCACGTAAAATAAGTGTAGGATTGTGTAAAACCTTGTTTAGCCAATTCGTGCATAATCTTCGGACGCGTAAAAGCTTCCGCCAAGAACAATACATCCGGATGTTTTTTCTTGATTTCGGCGATAAGCCAACCCCAAAAATAAAAGGGTTTCGTATGTGGATTATCAACTCTAAAAACTTTAATATCGCATTCTTCAACCCAAAACAAGGCTACATCAAGCAACTCTTTCCACAGATTTTTCCAATCGCCACTTTCAAAATAAATAGGTTGAATATCTTGGTATTTCTTTGGTGGATTTTCTGCATATTGTACGGTTCCATCGGGACGCCATTTGAACCATTGTGGAAAATCTTTCACATACGGATGATCTGGTGCAGCTTGCAAAGCGTAATCCATTGCTACTTCAATTCCCATTGATTTTGCTGTTTTAACCAATGATTTAAAATCGGCTATCGTACCCAATTCGGGATGTGTCGATTTGTGTCCACCTTTATGAGAACCAATTCCCCAAGGTGAACCTACATCGCCCTCTTGAGCGTTTGTAGCATTATTTTTGCCTTTTCTATTGACTTCTCCAATAGGATGAATCGGCGGAAAATATAAAGTATCAAATCCCATCGCCGAAACTCTGGACAAAAGCTTTTCGCAATCTTTAAAGGTTCCGTGTTTGCCAATTTCTTGTGATGCCGAACGTGGAAAAAATTCATACCAAGTGCTGAATAATGCTTTTTTCCGATCCACATAGATCTTCAATTCAGCCGAAGCATTAGCTAAAGTTCGTGTTGGGTATTGTTGAAATATGGTATGTAATTCGGGAGACAAAGCAATTGCAATAGCTTTATTGTATTGTTTTTCGTCTTGAAATGCTCTTATTACGGTGTTGAGATATGTTTTCTCAACAGCACTTACTTCTTTTAAAATTGCTTGACAATATTCGGCGCCTTCCAGCAATTCTGATTTTACGTGTTGATTATCTTCAATTTTTCGTTGTGTTCCGTGTTGCCAATTCAACGCATAATCAACCCAACCTTCCACTAAATAACTATAAAATCCTTGCTTATCGACTTTAAATTCGGCTCTCCATTCATCATTTCCGATTTCCACCATTCTGATTTCTTGCCACTTTTTATCTTTTTCGAGCTTAAACTTTACACTACAGGCAATAACATCGTGTCCATCAGAAAAAACATTCGCAGTAACAGTTACTTTTTGACCAACTATTCTTTTGATAAAAAAAGCGCCACCGTCAAGTTGTGGTGAAACGTTTTCAATAATTATTCGGGTTTGGTTTTGCATTTTATCGTAATTTTAAAAAGTTGTAATTTAGAGAAAAATAGTTTAAATAATAAATTGCATTAAAATTTTATTGAAATGACAAAAAAAGTCGAAATCCCCAGTCAATCGTTGCAAATTCCGAAAGCAATTACGCGAACGGCTAAACTATTACAAGCAATTTCCCCAAAATTAGCAACATTCTTTGCAGCTAAATTATTCACAACGCCAGTAAAACATAAAATTCCGAAGAGAGAATTAGAAATGGAAAAAACTAGCAAACAATCAAAACTTTTTATTCCCCAAATCAATAAAGATATTGTTGTGTATCAATATGGTGAAAGCGAAAAGAAAATACTCTTAGTGCATGGTTGGTCTGGAAGAGGAACCCAACTTTTCAAAATTGCTGACGAATTACTTTTAAATAAATTCTCAACCATCAGTTTTGACGCTCCTGCACACGGAAAATCAGAAAGTAAAACAACGCTAATGCCCGAATTTATTGCTTCTATTATTGAAATTGAAAAGCAATTTGGACCATTTGAGTTTGCCATTGGACATTCACTCGGCGGAATGTCAATTTTAAATGCTATTACACAAGAATTAAGTTTAAAAAAAGCAGTGATTATTGGAAGCGGCGATATTATTCAGGATATAATAAATGATTTTGTTTTAAAATTAGAGCTAAAATCAGAAATTGCAAGTCGGATGAAAATTCATTTTGAGAAAAAAAACGGCATTGATATGGAACGATATTCCGCAAATTTTGCAGCGCAATCCATTCAAATCCCAGTTTTTATCATTCACGACGAAAACGATCAAGAAATTCCAGTCAAAGCCGCTTACAATATTTACCAGAATTTGCAAAAAGGAGAAATTCTCATCACAGAAAAATTAGGGCATCGAAAAATTCTAGGTGACAAAAAAGTAATTGAAAATATTATTAATTTTATATCTAACTAAATGGAATTTTTTATGAAAAATACCGTCTAGGCAATCCATTAAAATCATGGTCCCTGATGCAAGCATCCGCTAAAAAAGGCTTCTTAAAGTCTGAGGCAATTCGTTTCAACGATAAAAGTCGCTCACTTTTTTCCTTTCGACAGCGGCGGAATTGCATCCGTATATTTGCTTAATTCTGCATTTGAGCCTTCAAAGGAATGATAAGAAAAAATCGGGTTATTTAACTGTAGTCAAACGTTTATCAATCACACGTTCCATATAATCCTGAACAAAGGCTTTGCATCGTAATTCGATTGCATTCATTTCGGAATTTCGGTTAGAAATTAGATTATTTTCCATCGCCTTATCGTTCTTATCATAAAACCCAGTAGCTTTCTTTCCATCAAAGGTGCAGATGTAATTCCCACTCATAAACTGATACATATTTGAACCGTATTTGATTACGAAAGGCGCCACTTGTTTATCGTTGATTAAGCTTCTACCCCAACTTCTAAAGGGTTTTTGATACCCAATCATATCAATAAGTGTTGGATAAATATCAATCTGTTGTGCCCAATCATTATTCACACCAACGTATTTTTCATCTGGCGAAAAGAATAATATAGGTACCGTATTCTTCATAAATTCCTTTCGGTATTCATCGTAAGCAATCGTATTTCCGTGATCAGCAACTAATACGAAAATCGTATTTTTGTACCAAGATTCTTTTATAGCTGAAGCAAAAAATTTCTGCAGTGCCATATCGGTGTAGCCAATACTTTCGTTAATATTTACTTTTCCTTTTGGAAATTTACCTTCATATTTCTCAGGTATATTGTAAGGTTCGTGTGAAGAAACCGAGAATAAAGTTGCCATAAAAGGCGTTTTTTTCTTCGATAGTGTTTTGTTGAAATACTGGAAAAAAGGTTCATCCCAAATACCCCATACGCCATCAAAATCGGCATCATTATTATATTCGGTTTTACCGTAGTACTGATCGTAACCCAGAATGTTTCCGAAACCTAAGAAACCCATAGAACCGTTGGGTGCGCCATGAAAAAAGGAAGTATCATACCCTTCGCTTTTCAAGATGGAAACCAAAGATTCAATTTTCTGCTGCGGAAAAGGCGATGAAGTAAAGGCATTTTGAAAGGAAGGAATTCCAGCAATTACCGAAGAAACCCCGTGAATTGATTTCCAACCATTAGCATACGCATTAGTGTAAATCATACTATGTTGCGCTAATGAATCTACAAAAGGCGTGTAACCTTCATAATTTGGAATTTTTATTCCTTTATTGAAAGCGCCATTGTATTCTCGAGCAAAACTTTCAAGTAGAAAAATAACAATATTGGGTTTGGTAGAAGGATTGTTTTTGTACTGTTTTATAGGCACTAATAAACTATCAATCTGCACTTTTGAAACCAGATTAACTTTTTGAAACGTATTGGTATTCCACGTTCTAATGATAGCAAAAGGAGTGTTAAGCACCACATCAGCTTGACTGGTATTTTTAGTAAATCGGCTCGCATCCAAAATATTAATTGGACGGGTACTTTTCTTGAAATCTCCTCGAATTCCGCCAATGCAAAGCGCTGCAATCAAAACGAAACTTACCGTTGAAAAAGCAAAATACGGTATATTGGGATGCTGCTTAGTATCTGAAAGTTTAATTTTTTTATAAAGCCAAATCCAAACAAGAGCTAAAACAATAAAGAATACAAACACATGCCAATAATTCAGTAAAAAATTACCCAACAAAAGCAGTTTATTTTGTTCATTTTGAAGCGTGTCGAGCGAAGCTCTTGTACTTCTGCTGAACGTATAGCGGTAATAAATAAAATCAATGAAATTGGCAGAAAACGCAAGCAAATTGGTTACGAAGTAAATATAGAAAACCACTTTCTGAAAGCGTTTGTGGGTATTGGTTACGAAAGGCAAAATGGAAACCAAAATAAACAATCCGTTTACATACAAAATTGTAGTGGTGTCAAAAGCCAGTCCGTGGTAACAAAGACTTAAAAAATCGGTTAGGCTATTCACTTTTATTAAAGAACTGTTGTAAAAGTAGAATAAAATGCGTGCTATAGAATAAAAAACATAAGCCAGTAAAATTCGTAAAGCGAGTACCTTATATTCGTTTAAACGTGGGTATTTTTTCATCTAAATAATAAAATTACGGATAGCAAAACTACATATTTCAGTGCTAATTTCTTTATATTTTAAATTATTATTGTGCATCAAACTAATATTAATTAATTTGCGGTAAAATTAGCACCATAATGACTCCAATCACAAGACTTTTTGATTTTCCATACCATCAACTAGAAAAATACAATCTACCAGACGCTTTAGTTACAAAACAAAACGGTCAATGGATTAAAACCTCAACAAAGGAATACCTTGAAAAAGCAAATACTATTTCAAGAGCTTTGCTGCGGATGGGAATTCAAAAAAACGATAAGATTGCCATAATTTCGTCTAATAACAGAACGGAATGGCATATAATGGATATTGGTGTTTTACAAACAGGAGCTCAAACCGTTCCTATTTATCCAACTATTTCAGAAACGGATTACGAATACATTTTAAACCACTCGGAAGCGATGTACTGTTTTGTTTCCGATGAGGAAGTTTTGGGAAAATTAAATCAAATAAAGGCTAATGTTCCAGAGCTAAAAGAAGTATATTCTTTCAACCAAATAGCAGATTGTAAAAACTGGGCGGAACTATTGGAATTAGGAAAAGACGAAAGCAATCAAGATGTGGTTGAGGATCGAAAAAACAATGTTAAACCATTAGAATTAGCTACAATAATTTATACTTCGGGAACCACTGGAAGACCAAAAGGCGTTATGCTTTCCCACAATAATATTGTTTCCAATGTTTTGGACAGCGCGGATAGAATTCCGTTCACTCCTGGGAAAAGTCGCGCACTGAGTTTCTTGCCAATCTGCCATATTTATGAGCGAATGGTAACCTATATCTATCAGTTTTATGGTTGTTCGATTTACTTTGGTGAATCGTTAGAAAAAATTTCTGATAATATTAAAGAAATTAATCCAACAGTAATGACCGGTGTTCCGCGACTGATCGAGAAGGTTTATGAGAAGATTATTGCAAAAGGTTCTGAACTTACTGGAATCAAGAAGAGGTTGTTTTTCTGGGCCGTAGATATTGGATTAAAGTACGAACCATATGGTGCGAATGGTGCTTGGTACGAATTTCAATTAAAAATTGCACGTAAACTTATTTTCAGCAAATGGAAAGAAGGTTTAGGTGGAAAATTAGATTTGATTGTCAACGGAAGTGCCGCACTGCAACCGCGTTTAGCTCGGATATTTGCTGCAGCAGAAATCTATGTAATGGAAGGCTATGGATTGACGGAAACTTCACCCGTAATTTCTGTGAATGATATGCGAAACACGGGTTTTAAGATTGGAACCGCCGGAAGAATCATTCGAAATGTTGAAGTTAAAATTGCAGCCGATGGCGAAATCTTATGTAAAGGTCCAAACGTAATGTTGGGCTATTATAAAGATGAAGTATTGACCAAAGAAGCGATTGTGGATGGCTATTTCCATACGGGCGATATTGGCGAAGTAGATTCGGATGGTTTCCTAAAGATTACAGACCGTAAAAAAGAGATGTTCAAAACATCTGGCGGAAAATACATTGCACCTCAACTTTTAGAGAATGCCATGAAACAATCGCGTTTTATTGAGCAAATAATGGTTATTGGTGATGGACAAAAAATGCCTGCCGCGTTTATTCAACCTAATTTTGAATTTGTAAAAGAATGGGCAAAACTGCACAAACTGAACATCGGAACAACCAATCAAGATATAATTTCCAATAGAGAAGTAATCAGTCGCATCCAACAAGAAGTAGATGGTGTGAATGAGAAATTTGGGAATTGGGAAAAAATCAAGAAGTTTGAATTGACTCCCGATTTATGGACTGTTCAGGCCGGACATTTAACCCCTACAATGAAACTAAAACGTAAAATTGTAATGGAAAAATACATCAATTTGTTTCACAAAATTTATGGCAACAATTAGATACGACCAATTCTCTTCTATATAAGCTTCTTAATCAAGAAGCTTTTTTTATGCACTTTTATGAATAGATTATTTGTTTAAATAGGGTACTTGTCGGCATGTGAATTGTAAAAAATAGGTGTTAAATAATATAACAATAATAAAGTATTTTATTCCAACTTTGTACTGTAATCAGGCTTTACGGAACAAAAAAATCAAACTTATTGTCCAAATATAAAGCTTATAAAATTTGCAATATGAAAAACAAATCTGTCAACTACAACACAAATGTCAATGAAAATCAAATGGAAAGCAGTACACTGAAGAGTAATAACAGTATCGAGAACGAAATTTTATATAAAAAATCAATGATCGAATTACGAGAAATTTATTGGTATGAAAAACAAACCCTTATCGCTTTAAAAATGATTATGAGTACTGCAAAAACAACGGAATTAAAAGAAATACTAACATTACAAACTAAATATATAAGAGATCACATCAAAAAATTGGAAGTTAAATTTCCATCTATAAATGAAATTGTCAGCGTTGATTTAAATTCTTCAAGAAAGACATCAATTAACCCAAATAGTCAAGATTAATTAGTTAATATAGCGTACTTCAAACATTTAAACCCTACCGCAGTCCTTTATGCAGCAGGGTTTTTTAATTTTTATTTAAAGACAAAGTGCGAATATCATAAACTAAACGCAAATTTATATAACAAAGAATTCACCATTACACATGAAATTTGTCCTATCTAATTTTAAATAAAAAACAAGAAAATGAAAAAACTTTTAATGCTAAGTGTTTGCCTCATATCAGCACTTGCAACAACAGCTCAGACTCAAGACAGAAAATGGAGTTTCGGAGTACAAGGCGGAGTTATCCAATATAACGGTGATTTAGGTAGAGATTGGTACCAAACCGATAAAACTATGTATGGTTTTGGTGGAATAAATGTATCTAGATATCTTTTTAAATATATGGACATTAATGCGGCATTCAATCGTGGTACCCTTGGATATGACAGTAGTGTTACAGGATTTAAAGGTGATTTTAGTGCTGCGAACGTAAACTTAAGAATCAAACCTCTCGGATCTGACTACATTATTAGTCCTTACGTATTTGGTGGTATTGGTGTAATTTTATTTGATAACCAATTAAACTTTCACAAAGAAAAAATTGATTCCGCTATGCCAACTGCTGGTGGTGGATTTAACATCCGACTGACTCCTGCTTTAACCTTGAATCTACAAGAAACCTTTATGTTTACTAATAACGACGCTCGTGATGGTGTTGTAGCAGGTAATTCAAAGGAAGATTATTTATTGCATTCTGCAGGTCTTACTTATAATTTTGGTAAAGGAAAAGATTCTGATAATGATGGCGTTTCTGACAACAGAGATAAATGTCCAGACACTCCACCCAATGTTGCCGTTGATAAAAATGGATGTCCACTTGACAAAGATAAAGATGGGGTTGCCGATTATTTAGATACTTGTCCTGATGTTGCTGGAACTGCAGCTATGAATGGTTGCCCAGATAAAGACAATGATGGTGTAAGTGATGCAGAAGATCGTTGCCCTGATGTAAAAGGAACAATCGCTCTTAAAGGATGTCCAGATGCTGATGGTGATGGGGTTGCCGATATAGATGATAAATGTCCAAATACAAAATCAGGAACTAAAGTAGATGCAACAGGTTGTGCTTTAGATACTGATAAAGATGGTGTTTCAAATGATGAAGACCGTTGTCCTGATGTTGCCGGTCCGGTAAGTTTAAAAGGATGTCCTGATAGTGATGGAGATGGTGTAGCGGATATCGATGACCGTTGTCCAAAAGTAAAAGGAACTATGGAAAACAAAGGTTGTCCAGAAATTGCAAAACAAGACGTAGTTAGAATCAATTACATCGGAAGTAAATTGTTCTTTGAAACGGGAAGTGATAAACTAAAAGTAGCTTCATTAACATTACTAGATGAATTGGTAAAAATCTTAAACAAATACGATGCTGCAAGTTTAGCAATAGATGGTCACACGGATAGTGATGGATCAGATGCCTTTAACCAAACGCTTTCTCAAAAAAGAACGGAATCGGTTAAAAAATATTTGACAAGCAAAGGTATTAACGAATCTAGATTAACAGCCACAGGTTATGGTGAAACTAAACCAATAGCTAGTAATAAAACATCTTTAGGTAAAGCTAAAAACAGAAGGGTCGAATTAAAAACGGCTTACTAAATCAATTTCTTTTAGTACTAGAAATGTCCGCGATATTATCGCGGACATTTTTTTTATAAAATTTTATAAAAATTCACTGCGATAGTGTAACTGATAACCGGTTTAAATAACCAACTTTGTAAATCCAAATCTAAAAATTAGTGCAATGAAAAAGCTATTTGGTACTCTATTAATCTTTGCTGGTCTAAGTACCGCAAGTTCCTGCGCCGACGAAACAACGTCTCTTAATGGAAAGTACTTCTATAAAGTTCGTATGACTGATGCACCTGGACCTTACACTAAGGTAAATGTCGATATCCGTGGCGTTTCAATTATAGATGGAAGCGGAAAAACAGTAAACTTAACGACGGCCGCCGGAATTATAAATCTTCTGGAACTATCCAACGGCACCAATATGCTTTTGGCTTCCAGCTACCTTAGTAATCCCGAAGTAAAACAAATCCGACTGCTATTAGGCCCAAACAATACTGTTGTTTTAAATAATAACAGTTATCCATTAGTAACTCCAAGTCAAGATCAATTGGGTTTAAAAGTTACGGTAAATCAAAATTTAAAAAATACTATTGATAATGAAATTCTAATCGATTTTGATGCCTACGCTTCAATAGTAGCTACCGGAAATAATACCTACAAATTAAAACCCGTACTTAGAATTGTAGACAAGCTGCTCACAGGAAGTATTTCGGGAACTACTCGAAATACATCGTTGGCAATAATAAGTGCAACATCATCTTCTAATATAAAGTATTCCACCAGCAGTAACTCCAACGGAAATTTTAAAATAGCAGGCCTACCTCCAGGAAGTTACCAAGTAACTATTACACCTATGTTGCCCGCGACACCAATCACTAGACGAAATATTAATGTAGAAGGCGGCTCCAATACGATTTTTAATACTGTTGAATTTTAGAAAATTAAAGTAACTATATAGAAGAATAGTATTTCTATTTTTTGAAGTTTGAGCTTTTTTTAACAGCTTTGCTATTCTGTAAATCTATATTTATTAAAGAAAAATGATTAAACGAACACTTACTATCTTCCTTGCTTTACTTTCACTTACTGCCTTTTCGCAGCCAAATTCCAGCAGTACTGAAAAAGCAGTGGCTGATAAACAAAACGGAGCAATCACCTTGCAAAAATTGGTGGATAAGATTAAATTAGAAAACGAATCCTTGCGAAATGCTAAAGCTATAAATGTTATGGTGAATGACTTAATGATTGATGATTTAGACACTTTTATGATTGAACCAAAAAACATTTTACGAACTCAAGTACTTATTCTCGATCAAAATGGTGCCAATAGAGATGGCATGAAACCTTCGATAATAATTAATACTCGAAAGAAATAATTTGGGATAAACCTACTTAACAGAAAAATAAATAATGGAATATAAACTGTTTTTCTTTTTAATTGGCGGCAGACTTCCCAATCGATATACGGCACAGCATGATATTTTTTTTGGAATAGGTCAAAAAGTTGCTGATGTAATTCCAGCCCTAAAAAACTTTTGGCCAGAAGCAACTAATCTTCATATAGATTGTTGGCGCGAAGTGACCAATGTAAATGGGTTTAGAATAAAAGTCTTTCCTAAAATTGATCTAAATAGTACGAAAAGCGCTATATCATTGTTCTTCGTCAATCTTGGTGGGTACAAGAATGGCAAATTTCAAGAATATCATTTCAGAGGGCTATTTGCTGCAAGAAATTTAAAGGAAGCCATTAAATTTTCTAAGAAAACATCTTTTTATTCAAACTATGGTTTCAAAGGAGCTGCAGCACATGTCGATAGCAAATAGGCACTTGATGTGGATGAAATTTATCCCGTTGAAGAAATCTT
Source organism: Flavobacterium sp. (assembly GCF_029945805.1). Taxonomy (GTDB): domain Bacteria; phylum Bacteroidota; class Bacteroidia; order Flavobacteriales; family Flavobacteriaceae; genus Flavobacterium. Next base: position 44,419 of record NZ_JAQSDH010000033.1, on the reverse strand, counting down.
GATGGTATTTGATAAAAATACCTGCCGAATTATTGTCTCTAAAGAACTTGTCAATCAGCCAGATGAACTACATTTGGGATACACGCCACTTGCTACGTTAAGCGTGTGTTAGAATTCCAAATCTTAAATGACTAGCTTTGTTAAAATATAAATTTTTATGACTACCTCTTTAATTATTACCTTAAGTGTGCTTGTTTTGGTGGCTTATGCATTTGATTTAAGTTCCAAACGCACCAAAATCCCAACGGTAATCATATTGTTAATCATGGGCTATTTAATTAAATATGCCGTAGATTTTTTTAAGATTGGTATTCCAAATTTGGATTTCTTACTTCCCGCAATAGGTTCAATCGGACTAATTCTAATAGTTTTAGAAGCCGGATTAGATTTAGAACTCAATAAAAAGAAAAAAGCCATCCTTACAAAATCATTATTATCTGCAGTAGTGCCGTTACTAATATTGTTTTTAATCATTGGCTTTGGCATTAATTATTACACTGGAGCAAGTTTAATGTGGAGCTTTATTAATGCTATTCCGTTTTGCATAATTAGCAGTGCTATTGCGATTCCGAGTGTTCAAAATTTATCCGATGAAAAGAAGGAATTTGTAGTATATGAAAGTAGTTTTTCCGATATATTGGGAGTCGTGTTGTTCAATTTCTTTCTGTCCAATGAAACCGTTAGCATAGGTTCTTTTTTAGTGTTTTTTGGTCAGATTCTAATAATGTTAGTCATATCGCTTGTCGCCAGTATCGGATTGGCTTTTGTTATCAAAAAGATTGACCATCACGTAAAATTTATTCCGATCATGGTAATGATCATTTTAATTTATGAAATTGCCAAAATTTATCATTTACCAGCCTTATTATTTATATTGATTTTTGGATTATTCCTAAATAATTTAGATGAATTACACCGATTTTCTTTCATCAAAAAACTACAACCTAAACTGTTAAATGAAGAAGTAAAAGGCTTTAGTAAACTAATTGCAGAAGCTGCTTTTTTAGTACGTACCATATTTTTTATTCTTTTTGGATATACCATCAGTGCAGAAACTTTACTGAATCTTGACACCTTACCATTTGCTTTAGGAATTGTAGCACTAATAATTTTAATCCGATTTATTCAATTGATAGTGACTAAAACAGAAATTACACCACTACTTTTCATTGCACCTAGAGGCTTAATAACCATTATGCTTTTCTTGTCAATACCAATTACAAAAAAGATTGATTTTATTAATGATTCATTGTTAATACAAGTCATTATCATTGGTGCTTTTTTAATGATGATGGGTTTGATGTTCACTAAAGAAAAAGAAGTAGCAAATTAAACCAAATGGAAATCAACAAAAACATCAGCATGGCTATTCTTATAAACAAACTCGAGGGTAAACACGAAAAGTTTTATGAACTTTTAAAACAAAAAGATGCACTAATACTATTTCATCAAAAATGCAACAATTTTATAAGCGCCGAAATCCAATTACATCTAAAGAATAGGTCTAAAAAGTCGAATTTAGCTGATGGTGCACAAGAAAATTTCTTTGAAGAGCTAAAGATTAAATTACTAAGTAAAGCTATAAACAGATTGAAACCTTTTTTTTATACCGTTTAAGGCAGCCTCGAGGTCGACAAAAAATCAGTACATAAAAGCGCTATCGCTTAAAATTAGGAGAAGCCCTCACTTAAAACAGAAAACACAACTACTAAATTAGTAAATAGATATGACTTACAAAATACAAATTAACACCATAGAATCCCTTGAGGAAATTCCAAATTACTGGAGCGTTGATGACTATAAAAAACTTTTAGAATTGTTTAATTTTCCAGATTCCCAAAGCATAAAAACAGAAAATTTATGGGGTATGTTGCAAATGGCAATTGCTGATTTTGAGCCTGCCGATGCTGCCAAAATAGTATTAGAATATAAACTTTCTGAGCAATTAAATGCAGGTCAAATTGATCAACTATCGCATGAAATGTTATTGGATAAAATTTCGGAAGAATATCCCGATATTTCTTTGCATTATACATTATTCAATATCAATCAAATGTTGTATAAAGCTTTTAATGGTACATTCCCAAATGCAAAAGCTACGCTTTTAAAATTTTCGATTAGCACTACTGAAAATAGGACTGAATTTACCAAAGGACAAATTTTAAAAATCCTATATAAAGGTTTATCTCCACGAAATATAATAATCCGATTATTTGAAGAACAGCTAACAACAACAATCGATTTTCCGGATGCGGAAAGTATTATCTGGGAATTAAAAAATGAGGACAACACGAATTTTCAACTTATTACTTCAGAATACTGGTTGTCTAGAGAAGATGTAGCTTACGATGAGTTTGAATCCTCCTTAATCGAAGAATTAAAATAATAACGGTAATTTATAATCCAAAAGACGTTTTTTAAAAATCATTACACCAACATGGTAAATAAAATCCATAAAAAATTAAACGAATTAGAATCCACAGCCATTTGTGGGAATGATATCAGTTCATCGTGTTTGTACGTTTCTGCTTTAACTATTGGTTACGCCGGACAATATGCTTGGATCTCACTTTTAATTGTTGGTGTTGTATTGTTCTTATTCCGAAAAATTTACGGTGAAGTAGTCGGAGCCTTACCCTTAAATGGTGGTGCTTACAATGTATTGCTGAATACTTCTACAAAAAAAATGGCCTCATTTGCAGCCATATTAACGGTGCTTTCTTATATGGCCACAGCAGTAATCTCTGCAACTGAAGCCATACACTATCTCGATCATATTGTCAATGTCATTTCGGTTCCAATAGCAACTATAATTGTTTTAGTACTCTTTACCGTCTTAGCCATAATTGGTATTGGTGAATCCGCTAAAGTAGCTGTTGGAATTTTTATTTTTCACCTTTTTTCTTTGGTACTATTGGTTGGAACCTCTATTTTATTCATTTTTTGGAATGGACTCGGAACCTTTCACCTCAATTGGGAACTACCGCAAACCAACCAAAGTTTTATATACACATTATTCTTAGGATTCTCGGCTGCAATGCTCGGAATTTCAGGTTTTGAGAGCTCAGCTAATTTTGTAGAAGAACAAGAAAAAGGCGTTTTCCCAAAAACATTGCGCAACATGTGGGCTATTGTAACGTTTTTCAATCCGATGATTGCTTTACTAATAATTGCCATTATTCCTATGGCGCAATTGGGAGAGCACAAGGAATCATTATTGGCTTATTTAGGCCATACCACTGGCGGTAACTGGCTTTCGTACCTGATCTCCATAGATGCAGTATTTGTACTTTGTGGTGCCGTTTTGACTTCTTTTGTAGGAGTTTCCGGATTGCTAAAAAGAATGACGTTAGACCGAATATTACCAAACTACTTTTTGAAAGTAAATAAAAGAGGATCCAATTATAGAATCATCATAAGCTTCTTAATCCTGTGTATTTCTGTATTAATTGTAACTAAAGGAGCCTTAGAATCATTAGCAGGCGTATATACTTTTTCATTTTTGGCTGTAATGGCTTTATTCGGAATTGGAAATTTACTATTAAAATTTAAACGTAAAAAATTACCACGTCCAGAGAAAGCGCGGGGAATATCTGTAGTTATTGCGATTTCGTTTATACTTGTTGCTTTTTGGGGAAATTATATTTTGAATGAGAATTCATTTTACACTTTTACTAAATATCTTATTCCAGCTTTCATCTTTATTTTAATCATGCTCAATAGAGGAATTCTAATTGAATTCAGCATTAATGCTATGGAATATTTTTATAAACCCCTACGAAAAATAGCCGTGAAAAGTAGTCGCTTTTTGAACAAACTTCATGCAAAAATTAATTCGCAAGAATTTGTATTTTTTACCAAAGGTGATAATGTTGCCATTTTGAATAAAGTAATGCAGTACGTTCAAGACAACGAAACTACCAAAAGACTAAAAATTGTCAATGTGATAACTGATGATCATTCTAACGATAAATTGAAAATCGATTTAGAGGTTTTGGACAGAGCCTATCCCGAAATTCATATAGAATTCCTAGAAATTGATGGCGTTTTTGGACCTGAACTAATTGATGAACTTTCAGAAAAATGGAAAATTCCTAAAAACTTTATGTTCATTGGTTCACCCGGTGATAAATTCTCGTATCGTGTTTCCGATTTGGGTGGAGTGCGCTTAATAATGTAATGATTAGATTATGAACGAGATTTTTGATTATACCCTTTTTAATATTGATGGTTTTACATTAAAGATTGCAACCTTTGTAAAATTGTTTGCTTTACTATTTGTACTTATTGTCATCCTGAAAATAATTCGATTAAGCATTTATAAGTCTCATCGTTTTGATGAACCCAAGAAGTTTTCTATTTATACACTGACGAAATATGTAATAATCATATTTGCTTTTATCTATGGTTTAAGAGTTGTTGGATTTGATGTTTCGGTCCTTTTAGCGGGTTCGGCAGCACTTTTAGTTGGTTTCGGATTGGGTATGCAAAACTTATTCAGTGATTATATTTCCGGTTTAATCATTTTGATAGATTCCTCCATTAAAGTTGGAGATATATTGGATATCGATGGCTTAATTTGTCAAGTTCAGGAGATTAATTTACGAACGACAACCGTTTTCACCAGAGATGATAAATATATTATCTTGCCCAATACCGATTTGACCCGAAAACACTTAATCAATTGGACGCACAGCGAAATAACTTCTAGATTTGAAATCGCAGTTGGCGTAGATTATAATTCTGATGTAGATCACGTAATCAAAATAATGTTGGAAGTAGCCAGCACATTTGATAAAATTAAAAAAGACCCAGAAACCTTTGTTCGTTTAAAAGAATTTGGAGATTCTTCTTTAGATTTTGGGATTTTCTTTTGGTCTGACGAAATTTTCAGAATAGAAAAAATCAAAAGTGATTACCGAATTGCATTATTCAAAGCTTTTAATGACAATAAAATCAGTATTCCTTTTCCTCAAAGAGTTATTCATTCTACAAATAGCCTCTAGAAAACTATATTTCATTTAAATTCAATTTTGAAAAGGATAAAATTTAACACAAATACTATGCGTGCATAATAAATTTTTACTATATTTGATTTCTCGATAGAAATCGATGTAGTACATATGAAAGACAAAACTATAGATTACATACTTCGTGCAACTTGGCAAGCGGTGTCCAGAATGTATAACGAAGAAGCTTCCAAATTTGAAGGTTCTATGGCAATTGGATTTGCACTGTTAAGTATCGATAGAGAATACGGAACTCCATCAACAGCGATAAGCACAAGAATGGGAATGGAACCTACAAGCCTTACGCGAACCCTAAAAACATTAGAAGAAAAAGGATTAATCATCAGAAAGAAAAATCCGGATGACGGTCGCGGTGTTCAAATATACCTAACCGATTTAGGCAAACAAATGAGAGAGCAATCAAAAATTACTGTTTTAAAATTCAACGAAGTAGTTAAGAAAAATATATCAGAAGAAAAGTTAAACCATTTTATAGAAGTTGCTGATGTAATCAATGATCTTATTAGCGAAAAGAAGATATTTTGAAAAGCTATTTTAAATTTTGAATTATAAATTTTAAATGATTTAGATTCAAAATAAAGTACCTAATAATCATATATGAACAATTTAAAATTCAAAATTTATAATTTAAAATAATATAAATGAAACGAACAATTAAAAAAGTGGCAGTAGTCGGATCCGGAATCATGGGATCGGGAATCGCGTGTCATTTTGCAAACATTGGATTAGAAGTGTTGCTTTTGGATATCGTTCCAAATGCGCTAACCGAAATCGAAGAAAAAAAGGGATTAACATTAGAAAGTAAAGTCGTTCGCAACAGATTGGTAAACGACCATTTAGCTAATGCTCTAAAATCAAACCCATCGCCTATTTACAGTCAGAAATTCGCAAGTCGAATTACTACTGGAAATACAACGGATGATATGGCTAAAATTGCAAACTACGATTGGATTATTGAGGTTGTAGTAGAACGTTTGGACATCAAAAAATTAGTTTTTGAACAAATAGACCAATTCAGAAAACCAGGTACTTTGGTTACTTCAAATACTTCTGGAATTCCAATTAAATTTATGAGCGAAGGACGAAGTGAAGATTTCCAGAAGCACTTCTGCGGAACGCATTTCTTCAATCCAGCACGTTATTTGAAATTATTCGAAATCATTCCGGGGCCACAAACTTCTAATGAAGTATTGGAGTTCTTGTTTGATTATGGTTCAAAATATTTGGGGAAAACTTCGGTTATTGCTAAAGATACTCCAGCTTTCATCGGAAACCGAATCGGAATTTTCGGAATTCAGAGTTTATTTCATTTGGTGAAAGAAATGGGATTGACTATAGAAGAAGTGGATAAATTGACGGGGCCTGTAATTGGCCGTCCAAAATCGGCTACGTTCCGAACGGTTGATGTGGTTGGTTTGGACACTTTAGTTCACGTAGCTAACGGATTGTATCAAGGTTGCCCAAATGATGAAGCGCATGATTTATTCAAACTTCCTGATTTCGTCACTAAAATGATGGAAAACAAATGGCTTGGAAGCAAGACTGGACAAGGATTTTACAAAAAAGAAGGAAAAGATATCTTATCATTAGATTTAGATACTTTAGAATATAGAGCTGCGAAAAAAGCATCATTCGCAACATTAGAACTAACCAAAACGATTGACAAACCCATTGACCGTTTCAGAGTTCTAGTGAAAGGAAAAGACAAAGCGGGCGATTTCTACAGAAAGAATTTCTCTGCCATGTTTGCTTATGTATCGAATAGAATTCCGGAAATCACAGATGATTTATACAAAATCGACGATGCTATGAAAGCGGGTTTCGGTTGGGAAAACGGACCGTTTGAAATCTGGGACGCTATCGGAGTTCAAAAAGGAATTGTACTAATGGAAGGTGAAGGCTATAAACCTGCGGCATGGGTTCTTGAGATGATTGCATCGGGAACAACAAGCTTCTATAGCGTAAAAGAAGGAAATACGTATTACTACAACATCCCAACAAAATCGCAAGTTAAAGTTCCGGGTCAAGACAGTTTTATTATTCTAAACAACATCCGTGAAAGCAAAAAAATATGGAGCAACAGCGGTGTGGTAATTGAAGATTTAGGTGACGGAATCTTAAACTTAGAATTCCAATCTAAAATGAACACCATTGGCGGAGACGTTTTAGTCGGAATCAACAAAGCAATCGACCTTGCAGAAAAAGAATACAGCGGTTTAGTTATCGGAAATCAAGGAGCGAATTTCTCTGTAGGAGCCAATATCGGAATGATTTTTATGATGGCTGTCGAACAAGAATACGACGAATTGAACATGGCAATAAAAATGTTCCAAGACACAATGATGCGCGTGCGTTATTCGTCCATTCCAGTAATTGTGGCTCCGCACGGAATGACCTTGGGTGGCGGTTGCGAAATGACACTTCACGCGGATAAAGTGGTAGCTGCAGCCGAAAGTTACATCGGGTTGGTGGAATTTGGTGTTGGAGTAATTCCAGGTGGCGGCGGTTCTAAAGAAATGGCGTTGCGAGCTTCAGACTTATTCCGTAAAAACGACGTCGAATTAAACGTACTTCAAGAATATTTCTTAACGGTGGCAATGGCAAAAGTATCAACTTCTGCTTATGAAGCTTTCGACACAGGAATACTTCAAAAAGGAAAAGATATTGTGATAGTCAACAAAGACAGACAGATTGCTGAAGCTAAAAAACACGCGTTGTTAATGGCTGAAGCAGGGTACACACAACCCATCAAAAGAACCGATGTAAAAGTTTTGGGCAAACAAGCCTTGGGAATGTTCTTAGTAGGAACCGACCAAATGGAAGCTGGAAAATACATCTCGGAACACGATAAAAAAATTGCAAACAAATTAGCATACGTAATGGCTGGCGGCGATTTATCCGAACCAACATTAGTAACGGAGCAATACTTATTAGATATTGAACGAGAGGCGTTTTTATCGCTTTGTACCGAAAGAAAAACACTAGAGCGCATTCAATTTATGTTAACTAAAGGGAAACCGCTTCGCAACTAATTATTATAAATTATAAATTTTGAATTTTAAATGATTTTATATCGATAAAATGAAAGCTATTTAAAATTTATAATTCAAAATTCAAAATAACAAATATGAAAACAGCATATATAGTAAAAGCATACAGAACAGCCGTAGGGAAAGCACCAAAAGGAGTTTTTCGTTTCAAACGTCCCGACGAATTGGCAGCAGAAACCATTCAGTTTATGATGAATGAATTGCCTGATTTTGATAAAACACGTATTGACGACGTAATGGTTGGAAATGCCATGCCCGAAGCCGAACAAGGTTTAAACGTTGGTCGTTTAATTTCCTTAATGGGATTAAAAGTGACTGATGTTCCAGGTGTAACCGTAAACAGATATTGCGCTTCTGGATTAGAAACTATAGGAATGGCCACTGCTAAAATCCAAAGCGGAATGGCAGATTGTATCATCGCTGGTGGAGCCGAAAGCATGTCGTTTATTCCCATGGGCGGATATAAACCCTCACCCGATTTTGCAGTCGCCAAAGAAGGTCATGAAGATTACTATTGGGGAATGGGTTTAACCGCAGAAGCAGTTGCGAAACAATTTAATGTCTCGCGTGAAGATCAAGATGAATTTGCATTCCATTCACATGAAAAAGCCTTGAAAGCACAAGCTGAAGGTAAATTTGATAAACAAATTGTTCCCATTACGGTGGAGCAAACCTTTATTAATGAAAATGGTAAAAAGGAAACAAAATCATACGTAGTAAACAAAGACGAAGGCCCAAGAGCGGGAACTTCACTACAAGCTTTAGCAGGATTAAAACCAGTTTTTGAAGCTGGCGGAAGCGTAACTGCTGGAAACTCTTCACAAATGAGTGACGGAGCTGCATTCGTTTTAATCATGAGCGAGGAAATGGTAAAAGAATTAAACCTTACTCCTATCGCACGTTTGGTAAACTTCGCTTCAGCCGGAGTTGAACCAAGAATAATGGGAATCGGACCCGTAAAAGCAATTCCAAAAGCATTGAAACAAGCAGGTTTGACACTGAATGATATTGGCTTAATCGAATTAAACGAGGCTTTTGCTTCGCAAGCCTTAGCAGTTACAAGAGAATTAGGATTAAATCCAGATATCGTAAACGTAAATGGTGGCGCGATTGCACTTGGACATCCACTAGGTTGTACCGGAGCCAAATTATCCGTTCAACTATTTGACGAAATGAAACGTCGCGGCGATAAATACGGAATCGTTTCAATGTGCGTTGGAACGGGTCAAGGAAGTGCGGGAGTTTTTGAACTTCTTTAAATTATTTTAAATTTTGAATTCTAAATTTTAAATGAATGAAAGATAACATTATTGCAACAAAGACATTTGATTTTGCATTATCAATCGTAAATCTATTTATTCTATTAAAAAAAGAAAATGAATTCATAATTCTTAACAAATTTTAAGATCAGCAACAAGTATTGGAGCAAATGTAGAAGAAGCAATTGTAGCACAATCAAGAAAAGATTTTATACATAAAATGTCAATTGCATCCAAAGAAACGAAAGAAACAAAATATTGGTTGAGATTATTAGATAAATCAAATCTAACGTCATTGAAAGGCATAGTCATTTAATCGAAGTTGAACATATTTTGAACATCATCACTAAAATAATTAAAACGTCAAGCGAAAGCGAATCAAAATAATTTAAAATTTATAATTCAAAATTTAAAATAATATAAAAATGGAAGATATAACAAGAGGTGGACAGTTTTTGGTAAAGGAAACCAAATGTGAAAATGTTTTTACTCCTGAAGACTTCAACGAAGAGCAAATCATGATGCGTGATTCGGTTAAAGAATTCGTGGACAAAGAAATTTGGCCAAACAAAAATCGTTTCGAAGCAAAAGATTATGCTTTTACAGAAGAAGTCATGAAGAAAGCCGGTGATATGGGGTTTCTAAGTGTCGCTGTTCCTGAAGCATATGGCGGAATGGGAATGGGATTCGTTGATACATGTTTGGTTTGCGACTATATTTCAGGAGCAACAGGCTCGTTTTCGACAGCTTTTGGAGCACATACCGGAATCGGAACCATGCCAATTACCTTATACGGAACTGAAGAACAAAAACAAAAATACGTTCCTAAACTCGCTTCTGGCGAATGGTTTGGAGCATATTGCTTAACAGAACCAGGCGCAGGATCGGATGCCAATTCAGGAAAAACCAAAGCAGTTCTCTCAGCTGATGGGAAATCGTATAGCATTACTGGAGGAAAAATGTGGATTTCCAACGCAGGATTTTGCTCCGTGTTTATCGTTTTTGCCCGAATCGAAGACGACAAAAACATCACGGGCTTCATTGTAGAAAATGATCCAAGCAACGGAATTAGTATGGGTGAAGAAGAGCACAAACTTGGGATCCGAGCTTCTTCTACGCGTCAAGTGTTCTTTAACGAAACGAAAGTTCCTGTTGAAAATATGCTATCAGAAAGAGGAAACGGTTTTAAAATTGCTATGAATTCATTAAACGTTGGCCGTATTAAATTGGCAGCAGCTTGTTTAGACGCGCAACGTAGAGTAACTTCAAACGCGGTACATTATGCTAACGAAAGAATTCAGTTCAACGTGCCAATCTCAAGTTTTGGAGCCATCCGATACAAATTAGCCGAAATGGCAACTTCTGCTTATGCTGGTGAAAGCGCCACGTATCGTGCGGCAAAGGATATTGAAAACCGAATCCATTTGCGTGAACAAGAAGGTGCAACGCATCAGGAAGCAGAGTTGAAAGGTGTTGAAGAATTCGCGATCGAATGTTCCATCCTTAAAGTGGCTGTTTCCGAAGATGTTCAAAACGCTGCTGATGAAGGAATCCAAATCTATGGCGGAATGGGATTCTCAGAAGACACTCCAATGGAAAGCGCTTGGCGTGATGCACGTATTGCACGTATCTATGAAGGGACAAATGAAATCAACCGAATGTTATCGGTTGGAATGCTTATCAAAAAAGCAATGAAAGGTCACGTTGATTTATTGGGACCAGCCTCAAAAGTTCAGGAAGAATTGATGGGAATTCCATCATTTGACACGCCAGATTACTCCGAATTATTCTCTGAAGAAAAAGAACTAATCGGTAAACTTAAAAAAGCATTTCTAATGGTTGCCGGAGGTGCTGTTCAGAAATACGGACCTGATTTAGATTCGCACCAACAGCTTTTGATGGCTGCAGCCGATATCTTAATTGAAATCTATATGGCGGAAAGTACCATTTTAAGAACTGAAAAATTAGCCAAAAAAGAAGGTGAAGACCAAGTGAAAGAACAAATCGCTATGGCGAAATTATATCTTTACAAAGCAGTTGATATCGTTGCGCAAAAAGGAAAAGAAAGCATTATTTCTTTTGCAGAAGGCGATGAACAGCGCATGATGCTTATGGGATTACGCCGCTTTACAAAATACACCAACATGCCAAACATTGTAGGTTTAAGAGAAACTATTACGACTAAGTTAGTGGCCGAAAATAGTTATTGTTTTTAGTTAAGTATGTTAATTGTTGCAAAAGCCATTCGTAGTATTCGAGTGGCTTTTTTTATTCTTATATTTAGCGTGAAATTCAAACCAACCTATTCTAATGACTAAAAAACTCCCTTTTTTACTCGTCTTATCTTTTATTTCATTAACTGTAAACTCTCAGGAAGACAAAAAAGAACCCGAAAAGCCCAAATGGAATGTGGCTAAACCCGGCGATAGTTTCAACTACAAACCACACAATTTCACTACTTCTGAAGGAACTTGGATGAATCTTGATGTTAGTCCCGATGGAAAAACTATCGTTTTTGATATGCTCGGAGATATTTACAGTATTCCGATTACAGGCGGCAAAGCTAAAATACTTCGTTCTGGAATTCCGTTTGAAATACAGCCGCGATTTAGTCCGGATGGAAAACACCTTTCATTTACTAGCGATGCTGGCGGTGGCGATAATATTTGGGTGATAAAAGCCGATGGAACAGATGCAAAACAAGTCACCAAAGAAGATTTCAGATTGGTAAACAATGCTTGTTGGATGCCGGACGGAAATTATTTGGTTGTCAAAAAACACTTCTCTTCCCAGCGTTCTTTGGGTGCAGGTGAATTGTGGCAGTATCATATTTCTGGTGGATCAGGAGTGCAATTAACCAAACGTAAAAACGACCAACAAGACGTAAATGAACCTGTAATTTCGCCTGACGGAAAATATTTATATTACAGCGAAGACATGTATCCAGGAGGCTATTTCCAATATAATAAAGATCCCAATAACGAAATATTCGTCATCAAACGCTACGATTTCACAACTGGAAAAACAGATAAAGTTACAGGCGGACCTGGCGGTGCAGCACGACCACAAATTTCAAGAGACGGAAAAAAACTAGCCTTCGTAAAACGTGTTCGGGAGAAATCAGTCTTGTATATTCAGGATTTAGAAACGGGTGAAGAATGGCCGATTTATGATCAATTAGACAAAGACCAACAAACGGCTTGGACGCTATTTGGTGTGTATCCAAATTTCAGCTGGATGCCAAACAATGAAGATATTATCATTTGGGCAGCAGGGAAAATTCAGAAAGTGAATGTAGCAAATTTAACGGCGACTGGTATCCCGTTTACTGCAGATGTTTCGATTGATATTGCCGACAGAGTAAAAACCGACACCCCAATTACGGATAATGATTTTACCGTAAAAATGATTCGCGATGCTGTAACCTCGCCCGATGGAAAAACAGTTGCGTTTAGAGCATTAGGCTATATTTGGACCAAAGCATTACCGAATGGAACTCCGAAACGATTGACATTAGGAACCGACTTTGAGGCTGAACCAACCTTCACAGCCAACGGAAAAGAAATCGTTTATGTGACGTGGAATGATATGGAAATGGGAAGCATCCGAAAAATTTCGCTTGACGGAAAAAATGGAACCAAACTAACTTCCGCAAAAGGGATTTACAGAATGCCAAACATCTCGCCTGACGGAAAAATGATAACCTATCTCAAAGAAGATGGCAATACAGATCAAGGCTATACTTTTTGTAAAAACCCAGGAATTTATACCATGTCAATTAGTGGTGGAAGTCCAAAATTTGTAACAGCCGAAGGAGAATATCCAATGTTTACCAAAGACGGAAACCGTATTTTTTACCAAACAGGTGGCGTATTTTTCGGAAACTTAACAAAAGAACTCAAAAGTGTGGACCTCAACGGAAAAGACGAACGCACACACATCAAAGCAAAATATGCCAACCGATTAGTACCAAGTCCGGACAACCAATGGATTGCTTTCACACACTTGCACAAAGGCTATGTCGCACCACTAAACATGAACGGACAAGAAGTTGATTTGGATAATGCCTCTACTTCTGTTCCCGTTTCTGAATTGACAAAAGATTCTGGAATTTGCTTGCATTGGTCTGCCGATAGTAAAAACATTATGTGGATGTTAGGAGATTCTTATTTCTCTAATGCCTTAAAAGACCGATTCACATTTTTAGAAGGTTCGCCTGAAAAAATAGATAAACCAACCGATATCGGAACAAAAATAGGTTTACTATCCAAAATAGACCGAGTAAAAGGACGCATCGCATTTACAAATGCCCGAATTATTACAATGGACGGCGACAAAATCATCGAAAAAGGAACTATCATTATCAATCAAAACCGCATCGAAGCTATTGGAACTTCTAGCGAAATATCGGTTCCAGCAGATGCCAAAGTCTACGATGTTGAGGGAAAAACGATTATGCCTGGAATGGTTGATGCACACGCACATATTGGCGCCTTCCGTTACGGATTGACCACACAACAAAACTGGCAGTTATTAGCTAACCTAGCTTTTGGAGTTACCACTTCACACGATCCGTCATCCAACACCGAATCCATTTTTTCTTTATCAGAAATGGTGAAAAATGGAGCCATTGTTGGTCCGAGAATTTTCTCCACAGGGTTTATTCTGTATGGTGCTGATGGTGATTTCAAAGCAACAGTCAATAATCTTGACGATGCGCGTTCTTCTATCCGACGTACCAAAGCATTTGGGGCTTTGTCTGTAAAAAGCTATAACCAACCGCGTCGTGATCAACGCCAGCAAGTACTTCAAGCCGCGCGCGAAGAAGGAATTAATGTGGTTCCAGAAGGCGGTTCTACCTTTTTCCACAACATGACGATGGTAATTGACGGACACACCGGTATAGAACACAACATTCCAGTTACACCAGTGTATAAAGATGTCACCGAACTTTGGGGAACGAGTAAAGTAGGCTACACTCCTACGCTAATTGTGAATTATGGCGGACTAAATGCAGAATTGTATTGGTATGAAAAAACCAACGTTTGGGAAAATAAAAAATTATTGCAATTTACACCTCGAGGCATCATCGATTCGCGTTCTCGTTACCGAATGATGGCTCCGAAAGAAGATTATGTAAACGATCATATTTTGACCTCAAAAACAGTGAACACATTATCTAATGCAGGTGTAAAAGTCAACATGGGCGCCCACGGACAATTGCAAGGAATGGGAGCGCATTGGGAATTGTGGAGTTTAGCGCAAGGTGGAATGAGCAATCTGGATGTATTGAAAACAGCAACTATTAACTCCGCAAATTACATCGGTGCAGGTCATGACATTGGTTCCTTAGAAAAAGGAAAATTAGCTGATTTATTGGTATTGGATAAAAATCCGTTAGAGGATATTCAGAATTCAAATTCGATAAAATATACTATGGCAAATGGTCGTTTGTACGATACCGAAACGATGAATGAAATCGGAAACGAAACCAAAGACCGCAAGAAATTCTACTGGGAAAACTCAAAATACAATGCTGCTTTTCCTTGGCACGAAGAAAGCAACAGCTTTATGGAAAGTCATTGTTGTGGAGCTATTCACCAACATAATTAAAAGTTATTTCGAATTTTAAATTCTAAATTTTAAATAAAAGCTCTTGTTCAAAAAATAAGGGCTTTTTTATTCCCTAATACAATTAATTACTATACTGTCACCATGAGCCTGTCGAAGGGCTTTTATCAACAATTCTTAACAAATAGAAAGTACCTCACAAAACTAAACCATCATAACTAACTTCCTCTATTTCCCAATTCCACAATTTCCAAATTCTGAATTTTGTCGCCATCAACTTCGAAACGAAGCATCGTGCGAACCTGATGAAAACCATGAATTCCACACGCGCCCGGATTCATATGCAATAAATTTAATTTCTTATCAAACTGTACTTTAAGGATGTGTGAATGACCGCAAATAAATAATTTCGGCGGATTACGGATAATTTCTTCTCGTATTGCTTGATTGTATTTTCCGGGATAACCACCAATATGGGTAATCCAAACGTCCACATCTTCACACATAAATCGATTATTCAGTGGGAATTCCATTCGCGCTTTAGCATCATCAATATTTCCATAAACAGCACGCAACGGCTTAATTGATTTCAATGTATCGGTTACAGCCAAATCACCAATATCTCCCGCATGCCAAACTTCATCCGCTTGACGGACATATTTAAGAACTTTTTCATCAAGATAACTGTGGGTATCGGAAAGCAGCAGAATTTTTTTCACTAAGTTAAATGCTTATTAGATGACAAAGTTACGAAGTAATTATTAGGATTATGTTATGATAACTTTACACGGCGACTATACAAAAACTTTGTAACTTTGCGAATAATAAATTTGTTCACTGAAAACTGAAAATTGAACTTGAGATACTTCATCGAATTAGCGTATAAAGGAACAAATTATCACGGTTGGCAAATACAACCTGATTCCGCTTCTATACAAGAAACACTCAACAAAGCCTTGTCAATGTTGCTAAAAACCGATATTGAAAGTATGGGTGCCGGAAGGACCGATAGCGGAGTTCACGCCAAACAAATGTTTGCCCATTTTGATTTCGATGAAGAAATTGATAGCAAACAACTCATTTACAAACTCAATTCTTTTTTACCAAAAGACATCGTGATTTTTGATGTTTTTAAAGTTGCTGATGAAGCACACGCTCGGTTTGATGCGACCAAAAGAACTTATGAATACCAAATACACACTAGGAAAGATGCTTTTGAAAATGACGGAAGCTATCAGTTTAATTTGCCCTTAAATCTTGACAAAATGAATGAGGCTTGCAAACTACTTTTCAAGTATACTGATTTTGAATGTTTTTCTAAAGTACATACCGACGTTAATTCGTTCAACTGTAAAATTGTTGCGGCACATTGGAAGCAAGAAGGAAGCAGAATCATATTCACTATTGCCGCAGATCGATTCTTAAGAAACATGGTTCGGGCTATTGTGGGAACAATGATTAATATAGGTACAGAAAAAATAAGTCTTGCTGATTTTGAAAAAATAATCGAAAGTCAGGATCGAAGTCAAGCCGGATATTCCGTTCCAGCTCACGGTTTATATCTAACAAAAATTGAATATCCCTATTTAAAAGAGTAGTAATATAAAAAAGGAAAATGCAATTAATTATAAAATTGTTTTGTTCCTCCCAATGAAAATATGGAAGTAAAAGCATTCGATACTAATTTATTTAAACGAATATTAAAATACACAAAGCCTTATAAAACAAGGTATTATGGTGTTATTTTATTTGCTTTTTCCTTAGCTTTATTTGCCTCATTACGTCCTTTTTTATTAGAAATAACGGTGGATACCTACATCAAAACTGCTAGTAAATCAGGTTTACTAAAATACGTTGGCATAATGGGAATTATGCTAATCTTAGAAACGCTATCGCAATTCTACTTCGTCTATTGGGCCAATTGGCTCGGACAAGATATTATTAAAGACATCCGCACCAAACTGTTTCGTCACATTCAGACTTTCAGAATGAAATATTTCGATATTTCACCGGTTGGAATGCTCGTAACCCGTTCCGTTTCTGATATTGAACAAATTGCCCGCATTTTCAGTCAAGGACTATTCATGATTTTTAGTGACTTGCTTAAGATGATTGTCTGCCTTTCCGTTATGTTTTGGATGAATTGGCATTTATCAATGATCGTCGTTTTTGCCATGCCGGTTCTGATTTATATTACGCGAATATTTCAACGTAAGATGAAAATTGCTTTTGAAGAAGTTCGAACGCAAGTCAATAACATGAACGTTTTTGTACAAGAACGTGTAACCGGAATGAAAATAGTACAACTTTTCAACCGTGAAAGTATCGAATTGGAGAAGTTCAAGGAAATAAATCAAAAGCACAACAAAGCTTGGATTAAGAATATTTTGTACAACTCCATCTTCTTCCCAATTGCCGATATTATTTCGTCAATCACTCTTGGGGTGATCATTATTTATGGCGGAATGCAGATTGTCAATGGAAATCCATTTACTACTATTGGTCAATTAATATCCTACACCATGTTTATTACGATGTTGTTTAATCCATTACGTCAAATTGCAGATAAATTCAACGAAATGCAGATGGGAATGATTGCGGCAAATCGAGTTTTCGATATTTTAGATTCGGATGAAGAGGTGCAACTTGACGGAAAAAAAGAAGCGACTCATTTTGACGGAAATATTCTTTTTGAAAAGGTTCGTTTCAGTTACATTGACAACGAAGAAGTTCTAAAAGGCATTAATCTAAAAGTAAATGCAGGGGAAACCATTGCCATTGTTGGTGCAACTGGTGCCGGGAAATCAACCATCATAAATTTGCTAAACCGTTTTTACGAAATTAATTCGGGCAATATTTACATCGACAACCAAAACATTAATGATTTCAAATTGGAAAGCTTACGAAAGCAAATAGCCATTGTTTTACAAGATGTTTTTCTGTTTGCCGATACGATTTTTAACAATATAACCCTAAACAATCCTGATATTACGCGGGAAGAAGTGATTCATGCTGCTAAAGAAATTGGCGTGCATAAATTCATTAAAAGTCTACCGGGCGGCTATGATTATGATGTAAAAGAACGCGGTGTGATGCTATCATCTGGGCAACGTCAATTGATTGCTTTTCTACGAGCTTATGTCAGCAATCCCAGTATTTTGATTTTAGATGAAGCAACTTCCTCTATTGATACCTACAGTGAAGAATTGATTCAGAAGGCTACCATTACGATTACCAAAGGACGTACTTCTATAGTAATTGCCCACCGACTGGCAACGATTATGAACGCTGATAAAATAATTGTAATGGATAAAGGCGAAATTGTTGAAGAAGGTTCGCACCAAGAATTACTAGCCAAAACAGATGGGTATTACAAAAAATTATACGACGCACAGTTTGCTACGGAAGTTGGATAAATTTTAAAATAAATCCTTAAATTCGCAGTCTCAAATAACAAAAAAATTTTATAGATCTCGCACGGGCTTTAGCGACTGCATTAAACCTATAAAGAAACAAATAAAAACATTGAAATGACACTAGCGAAAGCGACTGCATTTTTACATTAAATAAATAATTACGAAAAAATGAAATACAATATTATTGTTTTAGGAAGTGGTCCAGGCGGTTATGTTACTGCAATTCGTGCCTCGCAATTAGGTTTTAAAGTAGCCATAATCGAAAAAGAAAGTCTTGGTGGCGTTTGTTTAAATTGGGGCTGTATTCCAACAAAAGCGCTTTTAAAATCAGCACAGGTTTTTGATTACCTAAAGCATGCTTCTGATTATGGATTAACCATAAAAGAATTTGACAAAGATTTCTCTGCTGTTGTAAAACGTTCTAGAGATGTTGCTGACGGAATGAGCAAAGGAGTTCAATTCTTAATGAAGAAAAATAAAATCGACGTTATCGATGGTTTTGGAAAACTGAAACCAGGTAAGAAAGTTGACGTTACTGATAAAGACAAAAAAGTTACTGAATATTCCGCAGATCATATCATCATAGCAACTGGCGCACGTTCTCGTGAATTGCCAAACTTGCCGCAAGATGGTGTAAAAGTTATTGGTTACAGACAAGCAATGACATTACCCACACAACCTAAGAAAATGATTGTAGTAGGTTCGGGTGCTATTGGAGTTGAGTTTGCTCATTTTTATAACGCCATGGGAACGGAAGTAACTATCGTTGAATTTATGCCAAATATTGTTCCGGTGGAAGACGAGGATATTTCAAAACAAATGGAACGTTCTATGAAAAAAGCAGGCATTACTATTATGACGAATGCTTCGGTAGAAAGAATTGACACTTCGGGTAAAGGCGTAAAAGCATTTGTAAAAACAGCTAAAGGTGAAGAAATTCTAGAAGCTGACATTTTACTTTCGGCTGTTGGAATCAAAACAAATATCGAAAATATTGGACTAGAAGAAGTGGGCATCAAAACTGATAAAGATAAAATTTTAGTGGATTCATTCTCACAAACAAACGTTCCGGGGTATTACGCTATTGGTGATGTTACTCCAGGACAAGCGTTGGCACACGTTGCTTCGGCTGAAGGAATTAATTGCGTGGAGAAAATCAAAGGCTTGCACGTTGATCCAATTGATTATGGAAACGTTCCGGGATGTACCTATGCTACTCCTGAAATCGCTTCTGTTGGTTTAACCGAAAAACAAGCTAAGGAAAAAGGATACGAATTGAAAATTGGAAAATTCCCGTTCACGGCTTCAGGAAAAGCGAAAGCTGCTGGAACGCCAGACGGATTTGTGAAAGTAATTTTTGATGCCAAATATGGAGAATGGTTAGGATGCCACATGATTGGTGCCGGTGTTACTGATATGATTGCAGAAGCCGTTGTAGCTCGTAAACTGGAAACTACTGGACATGAAATCCTAAAATCAATCCATCCGCACCCCACAATGAGTGAAGCGGTTATGGAAGCAGTTGCCGATGCTTATGGCGAAGTGATTCACTTGTAATACAAGAATATTATAAAATTTAAATCCCATTCGAAAGAGTGGGATTTTTTTTATTCAGGAGCGCAATGTCTGTCGTTCTTAGAACAGTCGTCCCGCTTTCCGCACTACACGGTAGTTGCTGCAATCGGGGCTAAATTTGGAATATTCTACTTCATTAGAACTATGCTAAAGTCTATTTTCAATCAAAAACTTCCTCATTCTCGCCATCAAAACTGGCAAAAACCATACTTGGATGAGAATCCTGATGAAAAATATTTCCTTTGCTATCGATAGCGATTGCTCCAGCAAAACCATCAAAAGGGAGTAACTCTGTAAATGTTTTTTCGAATGCTTTTTCTAAACTGAATCCATCGGTGACACGAGTTACAATTTTGGCGGCTACTGCTCCGCTTACAATATCTTCACCGACACCAGTTAAACTTACGCCACAAAATTCGTTAGCATAATTCCCAGCAACGGTAGCCGAATCAGAAATTCTTCCTGCAATTTCAAAGCCTTTTCCGCCTGTTGAAGTTCCAGCCGCAATTTTCCCTTCGTTATCCAATGCTACACAACCAACAGTTCCAATACGGGTTGCGGCAAGTTTAGCTTCAAACTCGGAACGACGTTGTGGAATTTCAGTAGAAAACTTCTCAAAACCATAGTGTCTGGCGAAGTTAGTTGCTCCGCTTCCACCCAAAACTTTATCCTCTTCATTTTGTAAAACTTGAGCCACCTGAATTGGATTTTTTACTTCTTCAATATTGATTACACCACTCATTTTCATCGTAGAACCATCCATCAAAGAAGCACTCATTCTGATTTTTCCATCGCTCTGAATTTGGGAACCAATTCCTGCATTGAACAAATCATCATCTTCCAAAAGAGAAACGGCATAAACCACAGTTTCTAAAGCAGTATGTGTTTTCAGATAATCATACGATTCCTTTACAATACGAAGCAACGCTTGCTGTTTAGCAACTTTAGTTTCGTGATTGGTTGATGATTCAGAGAAAAATCCGCCGTGTATGATTACTTTCATCATAATGTATAATTGAGTTTTTCTAAACTACTCTTCCTTCGCTGATATCGCTTTCGTCAAAGCTCGGAGTATATTGAGAAGATTTGATCGTCATTTTAAATGTACTAAGGTCAAAAGTATCATGAATACTCATAACATGCGTCACTAAATGATTGATTGATATTGGATGTCCTAACTCGACCTGCGTCAAATTAGTATCCTTAATTTCTCTACCATCAACAAGAATTACAAGTCCAGAGCCAATAGCTTCCATCTTCGTATTATTGGTAATCAATAAACCTGTATCTTCTCCCAGACCAATTCCAAGTACTTTGGGATTCCCAACAACCGACTGAAACAAACGCCCAATTCTTCCACGTTGAACGAAATGCGTATCAATAATAACACCATCTATCAAGCCTAAACCTGATGTGATTTTTACTTCACCTTTCAACAATGCTTCACTGCTGCTTCCTTGATAAATCATATTATTAGAGGCAGCGGCGGCTCCGGCAGAAGTTCCTGCATATACGAAATCTTCGTTGTGGTATTTATATAATAAAAGGTCATGAAATGGAGTTCCTCCTAAAATAGAAGTCAATCGCAATTGGTCTCCGCCAGTAAACATAACCACATCCGCTGCTTTCAAACGAGCTAGTACTTCAGGATCAGAAGCTTGTTCGCGACGTTCAATATTCAAAACATCGGCATTGTCCGCGCCTAAATAATGTAGCGCTTTTACATATTCTGGTCCAATTTCTTTTGGAATTTTAGATGCCGTTGTAATTACTTCAATACGAGAAGCACCTTTATGTTTAGATTCGTCAATAATTCTTTTTAAAATTCCAGCTTCAAAAAAATTTAAATTCTTCGCCGCACTTTTATCTAAATCTGTCTCAGTAAAACTGCCTTTGTCAACAGCACCACCAATTATAATTAGTTTTCCTTGTATATTCATGTGGGTAAAAATAACAAAATCTAACTAGTTACAATTTTTTTTATCATTTTTTTGACTGCTTTTATTAACTGACTTATTAAGAATTGGATTTACTTCTAATAAAATGCAAATCCTCAAAATGTCTTATATTTGCCAAATGGAAACCAATCAAACACGCATCAATAAATTTCTTTCGGAATCGGGTTATTGTTCCCGCCGTGAGGCCGATAAGTTATTGGAAGATGGACGAATTACCATTAACGGAGTTGTTCCAGAAATGGGTACAAAAGTTTCTTTGAATGATGAAGTGCGTGTTGATGGAAAATTGATTCGTGAAAAAAGACAAAAACACATTTATCTAGCGTTCAATAAACCTATCGGAATTGAATGCACCACAAATCAAAATGTTAGGGATAATATTGTAGATTACATTAATTATCCTACACGTATTTTTCCAATTGGACGATTGGACAAAGCTAGTGAAGGCTTAATTTTTATGACGGATGACGGCGATATTGTAAACAAAATTCTGCGTGCCCGAAACAACCACGAAAAAGAATATATTGTTACCGTTGACCGACCGATTACCGATACATTCATTGAAAAAATGGGAAATGGTGTGCCAATATTAGATACCGTTACTAAAAAATGTAAAGTGGAACAAATCAGTAAATTCGTGTTCAAAATTATTCTGACGCAAGGATTAAACCGTCAAATTCGTAGAATGTGTGAATACTTAGATTATGAAGTTGTGGCACTCAAAAGAACGCGTATCATCAACATTTCCTTGGACATTCATGTGGGAAGATACCGAGAATTAACTTCAGATGAAATCGAACAGTTGAACAAACTCATTGAACCATCCAGTAAAACGGAAGAAGCCAGTTTACCAAAAGTTACTAGTTTGAGCGGAAATGACAACTTCAGTGGAAATTCACATAAGACAAAGAAGATAATTCCAAATACTAATCCGAAAATAAACCGCAAATTCTAAATGTTAAAAACGATTTTATATATCGCAATTGGTGGTGCAATTGGCAGCGTACTTCGTTTTCTAACTACACTTTTAGTTTCTAAATACTGGTCGAATAATTTTCCGTTGGCGACATTTATTGCCAATGTAATCGGCTGTTTTTTAATTGGGCTATTTGTGGGCTATTTGACCAAAAATCAGTTGCAAGAAAGTACTTTAAAATGGTTTTTAGTTACCGGATTGTGTGGTGGTTTCACCACTTTTTCTGCTTTTGGAATGGAAAATTATGATCTGTTTCAAAATAATAATTCCCTACTCGCTTTTGGCTATATTGCGCTAAGCATTAGTATCGGGCTTTTTGCGGTTTGGTTTGGGCTTTTTGTTTCCAAATAAATCTTAAAATCTGCTTAATCTGTCCTATCGGTATCTCATTTTTTAGTACTTTCGCCACCTATGAAAGAAGAAGATATTATTCTGGCAAAAAAATTATTGGCTACACCCAAAAAAATAGCTATTATTCCACACCGAAGCCCAGATGGCGATGCTATGGGATCTACATTGGCACTATATCATTTTCTGTTAAAATTGAAGCACCAGCCTGTCGTAATTTCGCCTAATGATTTTCCAGATTTCTTAGCTTGGTTACCTAGTTCGGAAACGGTATTAATTTATGAGAATGACAAAGAAAATTGCACTAAAGTTTTAAATGATTCTGAGCTGGTTTTTACATTAGATTTCAATGCGTTACACAGAACGGGTGAAATGGAACACGTTTTAAATAAGCTAACCGTTCCTATGATCATGATTGATCATCACCAAAAACCGAGTACATATGCCACAGTAACTTATTCCGACACTTCAATTGGGTCGACTTGTGAAATGATTTATAATTTCATTTTGTATTTAGATAAAAAAGAGCTGTTAGATAAAACTATAGCGACTTGCATTTATACCGGAATCACAACTGATTCAGGTTCGTTTCGATTTCCATCGACAACAAGTAAAACCCACCGAATTGTTGCTGAATTAATTGATTTGGGAATTCACAACAGTGAAATCCACAACCAACTTTTTGACGATAACTCATACAACAGATTACAACTTCTTGGAAGAGCATTACAAAACATGAAAGTTTTTCCGAAGTTTAAAACGTCTTATACCACGCTTGCACAGACAGAATTGGATGAATTTCACTATCAAAAAGGCGATACGGAAGGAATTGTAAATTATGGACTAAGTATAAAAGGCATCCATTTTGCCGCAATTTTTATCGAACATCGCGATGAAAACATTATCAAAATTTCGTTCCGTTCGCAAGGTAATTTTGATGTCAATCAATTTGCCAGAGAACATTTCAATGGTGGCGGACACATCAATGCAGCTGGAGGAAAATCGCATGAAAGCATGAAAGCGACACTGAATAAATTTGAAGATTTAATTTCTAAAATATCGATTTAAGAATATGAAAAACACATCTATATTATTACTGCTTTTTGTAGTTTTTATCACTTTTATAAGTTGTAAACAACAACAAGCACGAATGCCGATTTCAAGATCATCAGGAACTTTCTTGAAAGAATCAGCAGTGCGAACTAAAAAGCTGGTTGCTGGAGAAGAAGGTAAAATTGATTCCATCATCAAAAGCAATCCGCAGATAAAATACATGGCATCCAAAAAAGGATATTGGTACCATTACGAAGCTAGAAATGAAAAAGACACGATTCGTCCAAAAAAAGGCGACGTAGCACAATTTGATTATGAAATTCAAGATATAAAAGGAAACGTATTGTATTCTGAAGTCGAATTGCGTCCGCAAACGTATATTGTTGACAAGCAAAATATCATTATGGGATTACGCGACGGAATTAAATTAATGCGGAAAAACGAAAAAGTAACGTTTCTTTTTCCCTCACACATGGCCTACGGTTATCGTGGTGATACTAAGTTAATTAAAAGTAACCAGCCTATAATTTGCAAGGTTATATTGCATGATTTCAAACCACAAGAAAAAGCTACAACACAAATAAAAACTGAATAATTATACTAAAAATGACTAAAAAGATTTGTCTTTTATTAACCGCGTTATCACTTTGCCTAACTTCTTGCAAAGACGAATATAAAGATTTGAAAGATGGTTTATATGCCGAAATTGTAACTTCAAAAGGAACTATACTAGCCGAACTTGATTATCAAAAAGTTCCCGTAATGGTGGCCAATTTTGTTACTCTTGCAGAAGGAAAAAACCAATTTGTATCAAAAGAATTAAAAGGAAAACCATTTTTTGACGGATTAAAATTCCACAGAGTTATTTCTAAAACGAATGGTGATGCGGAGGATTTTATGATACAGACTGGCGATCCGTTGGGTAATGGTTCTGGTGATGCAGGATATAAAATCAGCGATCAAATTACTGATTTAACACATGACAAACCGGGTATTTTGTCTATGGCTAATTCGGGCCCAAATACCAACAGTAGTCAGTTTTTCATTACTTTGGTTCCGACACCTTGGTTGGACGGAAAACATACTGTTTTCGGTACTGTTGTTAACGAAGACGGAATGAAAATTGCTAATTCG
Source organism: Flavobacterium sp. (assembly GCF_029945805.1). Taxonomy (GTDB): domain Bacteria; phylum Bacteroidota; class Bacteroidia; order Flavobacteriales; family Flavobacteriaceae; genus Flavobacterium. The sequence goes on along the minus strand of NZ_JAQSDH010000033.1, from coordinate 19,049 downwards.
ATTGTTAAAAACGATGACATTATAAAAATTACCGTCATCAGAAAAGGAGAAGCCGTTAAGAAATTTGATGCGGTAAAGGTTTTCAATGATTACTTCAAAGCTGCTGCAGAAAACCAAAAGAAAGAAGCGGCACTTTCTGCTCAAATGAAAATGGAATATGATTCAAAATACAAACCTGTTAAGGAAAGTAAAGTTGCGTATTTGAGTAATTTAAAAAAAGCTGCGACAAAAACTCCATCCGGATTTCAATACAACGTTATTCTTAAATCCACTAAAGATAAACCAAAAGATGGTCAAACAGTCTATATTGAATACTCCGGATTTTTAGAGGACGGAACACTTTTTGATACGAGCAGTCCCAATGTTGCAAAACAATTTGGAGTCTTTAACGAAAATCGAGCTCGAGATAATGGATATTCATCTTTACCTTATGTTATGGGTTCCAACAAAATGATACCAGGTTTTATTGAAGGATTGAGCAAACTGAGGATGGGTGAAAAGGCTTTATTCTTTATACCTTCCAACCTGGGTTATGGCGAACAAGGTGCCGGAGAAGTAATTCCTCCAAATGCCAATCTGATTTTTGAAGTAGAAGTAAAAAGTAAATTATAATAACAATAAATAAATAATAAATCATGAAAATTAAATTCAACATTCTTCTTTTGATTTGTCTTGGTGTCATGAGTGCTACTGCACAAACATCCAAAAAACCTATTAAAAAACCTGTTGCCAAGTCAATTGTAAAACCTGCTGTAAAGGTTTCAAATGACCAAGGCATATTTGCCGACATTGAGAGTTCGAAAGGAAAAATAACTGTAAGATTAGAATATCAAAAAACACCAATTACGGTAGCGAACTTCATTTCTTTAGCCGAAGGAACCAACACATTTGTAACAGATGAAAAATTCAAAGGCAAACATTTTTATGACGGACTAAAATTTCACAGAGTTATTCCAGATTTTATGATTCAAGGTGGAGATCCTGCCGGAAATGGCTCAAGTGGTCCTGGTTATGCTTTCAAAGATGAATTTTCAGATGATAAATTTGATGGTCCTGGAATTTTAGCCATGGCAAACTCAGGTCCAAAAACGAATGGCTCTCAATTTTTTATTACACACAAAGACACCCAATGGTTAACTGGTAAACATACTATTTTTGGACACGTTATAAGTGGTCAAGACGTAGTTAATGCTATTGTACAAGATGATATAATTACTAAAATTACAATCGTGAGAAAAGGTGCTGATGCGAACAAATTTGACGCAGTAAAAACCTTTGTTGACTACATGAATAATAAATCTGGTGATGATGCAAAAGAAGCTCAAGAAAAAGCTAAAATAAGTGCTGCAGCCTTAAAAGAATTTGAAGCTGGAAAAACGACTGCCAGCGGAATAAAATACATTGTTCTTAAAGAAGGTACAGGAAATATGCCTGTTGCAACAAGTAATGTAAAAGTACATTATACTGGAAGTTTTGCTGATGGTAAAATATTTGACAGCAGTGTTCAAAGAGGGGAACCTATTGACTTCCCATTAAATCAAGTAATTCCAGGATGGACTGAAGGCGTTCAATTGATGAAAGAAGGTGCAAAGTACAAATTCTACATTCCTTATAATTTAGCTTACGGAGTACAAGGACGTGGACCAATTCCTCCTAAAACAGATTTGATTTTTGAAGTAGAATTGCTAAAAATCAATCCATAATACAAGCAAAAGTATAGTAAAAAAAAATCCCGATTCTAAGTCTAGAATCGGGACTTTTTTTTATTTCTCATTTTTATTTAGAAACAGATAATAAACTGGAATTCCTAATGCTACAATTCCGAGTCCTAAACCAGTGCTCAATGTATCATTAATAAGTAAAGCAATACAAATTAATGTTGTTACAATAATATATAAAGCGGGAATTAAAGGATATCCAAAAGCTTTATAGGGTCTTTCTGCATTGGGTTCTTTTTTTCGAAGGATAAAAATTCCGTAAATAGTTAAGATGTAAAACAGCAATGAGGCGAAAGTTGCATAAGTTAACAAAGCACCATATTTTCCAGAAGAACAAAGTACACAAGCCCAAATGCATTGCATCCAAAGCGCTTTCGCTGGAACATCATGTTTATTTAATTCTCCTGCTTGTTTGAAGAACAGACTGTCTTTCGCCATGGCGTAAAATAATCTTCCTCCAGATAAAATCAATCCGCTGTTACATCCAAAAGTGGAAATCATAATTAATGCGGCCATTGCAAAAACACCAACATTCCCCATGATCATATTGGCTGCAGCGGTACCTACTCTATCTTGGGCCGCAAACATAATCCCGTTATCTGTAACCGACCCATCTAAAGCTCCGTTTAAAGGTAAAAGTGCCAAATAAGCAATATTTGCCAAAATATAAATTACCGTAACAATCAAAGTTCCTAGAAATAAACTTCTTGGAATATTCTTTTTTGGATCTTTAATTTCTCCTGCAATAAAGGTTACATTATTCCACGCATCACTTGAAAACAAAGAGTTGATGATTGTGGCACCAATCGCTCCAGCCAAAGCAATTCCGGTTAATTTAGTTACAGTTACCGTTTTTGTGGTTTCGTCTAAAACCGTTTTACTGGCTTCCCATGTATTTGTAAAGTTATTCGAAAAAGTATCGGTATGAAATCCAATATACAATCCGAAAGCAATTAAAGCAAACAACGCAATTAGCTTAGCCGATGTAAAAACCAATTGAATTACTTTTCCACTTTTTACACCTTTTGTATTAATATAAGTTAGCAATATGATACTAAACATTGCTAAAATTTGGCTGTTTTTAAAGACAAAAAAATCGCCAACCTTGAAAATTTCATCTTGCAAAATCGGAAAAAATACTGCGGTATAATTAGCAAAAGTAACCGCCACCGCTGCAATAACTCCCGTTTGAATTACAGTAAAAACCGTCCAACCATAAAGAAAAGAAGCCAGTTTCCCGTAGGCTCTTTGGATGTAAACAAATTGTCCTCCGGCAGTTGGCATCATTCCAGCTAATTCGCCATAACTCAAAGCAGCTGACATTGTTAATAATCCTGTGATTACCCAAGTAATTAAAATCCATGCAGCCGAACCTAAATCGCGCGCCATATAAACGGTTACGATAAAGATTCCGGAACCTATCATAGAACCGGCGACAATACTTGTAGCATCGATTAATCCTAAGGAGCGTTGTAAATGGTGACCCGAGCCTTCTGGGTGAACTGACGTAGTAGTTTCTTCAGACATAAATTGGTTTAAGTTGATTAGTTGCTTTCAAATATATGGAAATAGATGTTAAATTTTAGATTTTCAGACAATAGAAAAATCTACTACCTAAATATCTGAAAATCTGCGAATCTACTTAGTGCTAACTACTTTCTATAATTTCTTCGCTTCGTTCCAAAAAACGTCCATCTCTGCTAGCGTCATATCCATTAATGGCTTTCCGAGTTCGCTGGCTTTACTTTCTAAATACATAAATCGTTTGATGAATTTTTTATTAGTGCGTTCCAAAGCGTCTTCCGGATTTACCTTTAGAAATCGGGCATAATTAATCATGGAGAATAATACATCTCCAAATTCTGCTTCTATTTTATCTTGATCACCCGCCTCAACCTCAACTTGCAGTTCTTGTAATTCTTCTTGGACTTTATCCCAAACCTGATGCGATTCTTCCCAATCAAACCCAACTCCTTTTACTTTGTCTTGAATTCGGCTTGCTTTTACTAATGCTGGTAAACTTTTCGGAACGCCTTCTAATACCGATTTCTTTCCTTCTTTGAGTTTGAGCTTTTCCCAGTTTTGCTTTACTTCTTCTTCATCTGCAACGACAACATCGCCGTAAATATGGGGGTGACGGTGAATCAATTTATCGCAGATTTCGTTACACACATCCGCCATATCAAAATCGTTGGTTTCGCTTCCGATTTTGGCATAAAAAACAATGTGCAACAACAAATCACCTAATTCTTTTTTGATTTCCTGCAGATTATTATCTAGAATGGCATCGCCTAATTCGTAAGTTTCTTCAATGGTAAGATGACGAAGACTTTCAAGCGTTTGCTTTTTATCCCAAGGACATTTTTCACGCAAATCGTCCATAATATCTAGTAGTCTGCAGAAAGCATCGAGTTGCTGTTGACGTTTGTTCATATTGAAAGTGTAAGGTTAACTTTAGAGAAAAGCCCTTCGACTGCGCTCAGGGTGACATCGTAAAAATAAAAAAATCCTATCGCTGAAATCAGCAATAGGATTTATATTTATTAGAAAGTAATTAACTATTTTTTAGCTTTCGGCTTAGCTTCTTTCTTTTCTTTTACTTCCTTTGGTTCTTTAGTTTCTTTAGTCTTAACTTCTTTTACCACTTGTTCTTTTACTTCTTCGGCGCTTTCTACTTTTGGTTCTTCTTTAGAAACCAATCCCTTTGCTTGAAGAATATTATACCAGTTCAATAATTTTTTGATGTCAGAAGCATATACTCTGTCTTCATCATAATCGGGTAAAATTTCTTTGAAGTAAGCGATTAACTTAACATTATCATCTTTATGAGAAACAGCAGTCGGTCCTTCATTTTCTTTGACAGCAATTGCTCTCATGATTTCAACTAATGGTTTTTCTTCAGTATAAGTGTACATTGAAATTTCAGAAAGTAAACTAACATTACTTCTCAATCCCACTGTGATTTTTTTTCCATCTAATAATGATTCTGCTAAAAAGCCGGAGCGCGTTTGGACTTTTAATTCGAATAAGCCTGGTTTTCCGGCAATGGCTAATATTTTTTCTACATTCATATTTTAGTATAATTTATGGGACAAATATATATATTTCAAAAATCAATATCAATATCAATTTTAAAAAGCAGTATTATTTAGATTGTTATTGCTTTTTGAAATTGTTACTAAAAACTACCTTCCTTTTTTATTGGCAAATTTCATTCGGTAATCAGGAAAAGCTTTACCATCCATGATGTTTTGCAGTTTCTTTTTGATTAATGTTTTTTTCAGCATCGAAATTTTATCGGTAAACAAAACTCCTTGTATATGATCGTATTCGTGCTGTATAACTCTGGCAATCAAACCATCAAAAATTTCTGTTTTTCTAACGAAATCTTCTTCACAATATTCAATTGTAATTCTTTCGTTTCTGACCACGTCTTCGCGAACATCAGGAATACTTAAACAACCTTCATTAAATCCCCATTCATCGCCATCTTCGGCAAGCATTTTGGCATTCATGAATGTTTTTTTGAAGTTTTTCAACTGCGCCTGCTCTTCTTTTGATAAATTATCGCTATCGCTGAAAGGTTCTGTATCTATAACAAATAATCGGATTGCCATACCAACTTGTGGTGCGGCCAATCCTACGCCATAAGCATTGTACATTGTATCATACATATTGGTGATGATCTCTTTTAGATTCGGGTGATCGGGAGTGATTTCCGTTGCCACTTGTCGCAAAACAGGTTCGCCATAACCGTAAATAGGAATAATCATTTCTGAATTTTTTTTTGCAAAAATAAGGAAATTAAATCATTTTTCGGGTCAAATAATCTTGAAGCAAAATTGTTGCTGCAATTTCGTCAATCAATCCTTTATTTTGGCGTTGTTTCTTTTTGAGTCCACTGTCAATCATCGTCTGACGAGCCATTTTTGAAGTAAATCGTTCGTCCACTCTGTCAATAGGCATTTTTGGAAAAGCCATTTTAAAATCCGCTACAAATTTTTCGATTACTGCTGTACTTTCAGAAGGTGTTCCATTCATTTGTTTTGGTTCACCAATTAAAACCTTTGCGACCGTTTCTTTTGAAAAATACTCTTTTAAAAATGTGATCGTGGTAGTTGATGGCACCGTAGTTAAGCCCGAAGCAATAATTTGCAATTCATCGGTAACAGCAATTCCCGTTCGTTTAAATCCGTAATCTATAGCAAGGATTCTTGGCATCTTGAATGATTATTTTTACTTTGTACAGTTCGACTTTATAAGATTTAGTGACAAAGATACTTAAAGATTTTAAAAAAAAATCCTTGTGATGTACAAGGATTGTCTAAATAAATACTCGTTTATTTGATAGCTTCAAATTTTGCTATTGCTTTTTTACCCATGTGAAGATGGAGCATTTTACCCTCTATCATATAATTATCTGTTTTTTGTAGATTATTGAAAAAATTTCTTTCAACATCCATGTTTTCACAAGCCATTCTTGTAGAAATAACATTAGTAAATCCTAATTTAGTAGTTGATTTCATAAAATAATTTCCAGAGATTTTATTACAACCGACAAAAGCCTTAAACGTACCGCTCTTAGAATCAAAATTGATAAAATAATCACGTTTAGTAGTTTTCGCTACAGTCTTTCCGTTTAATTCAACCAGTTCCCATTTAGTTTCTGCTAAGGGAAATTTTCCTTTTTCTCCTGAGATAACTGTAGTTGTTTCCGAAATTTTGTTTGGTAATTTAACATTGGATTTAGCATCAGAAGAATCAACTTGTGTTGAAACCGTATCTGAAACATAACTTAGCGTATCTTTTGCAGTAATGCTATCTTGTTGAATGGCAGTAGAATCAATAAACGTATCTGAACTTTCAGTAGTGGTATCGTTGTTTTTGCAACTAACGAAACCAAGAAATAAAATCGCAATCGTAAAATAAATGTTTTTCATAATAAAGTTTTATAGGTTATATGGGGCAAAAGTAAAGTAAGTACTTTTTAAAAAATTATACAATTTTTACTATTGCTTATATAATAGCATGCTTTATTTTCTTACCGATTATTTTATTCCGTAAAGGCATTGAATTCTGCCAATATCTTACCATTTCGATACAATTTCAACGTTTTATTATCCAATTTATAGCTATTGGTTTCTGCCAGCATAGTAAAAAAGTGACTTTCCAACACTATATCGGCGCAATCCATCTTAGTTGAAGTAATTCCTAAAAATGATAAAGTGGTTGCTGATGGCATGGCATAATACCCTATTATAGTATTACAACCAGATAAAGCTACAAATCTTCCGTCCTTTGATTTAAGTTTTAAGTAATAAACATCTTTACCTTTTTGCCTTACTTTTTCTTTGTTAAGTGAAATTAATTTCCATTTGGTTTCTGACAATGTATATTTTCCAACAGCAGGATTGACTTTTTGGATCACTGTTGTAGTTGCAATTCGACTGTTCAAATCGACTGTTACTTTATTGTGATCTTCTACCGTTTCAATAGCTGATGTATCGGTAGGCTGTTTTGATAATATGTAATCGTCAGCAAAACTTCCGGTACTTTTTTTACCATAAACATCAAGCTGAGTCAAAGTTTGTTCTCCAACAAAATATTGATTAGCCCCATTCACACCATTTAAAATTATTATATTCCCTTGCTTATTCCAAGTAAAATTTCCTTTCTGCATAAATACTTTATCGCCTTTTCCATCGTATTTTGTTTTAATACAAAAGGTGGAATTTTCATTTATTGCGATTTCGGTTTGTAAACCACTACAATCGATACAAGGTAAAATTCCCTTATAGATTCCAACATAATCCAAAGAATTTTTAGCGTTATGCATGTCGTTTATAACTACTTTTTTATCGTTAGTCCCTTGTTTTTGACAACTGACTACTAGGATTATAAGAAGTACTAAAGTAAATTTTTTCATGGAGATTAAATAAGTTGACCAAAAATATTAAATCAATTCATAAGTTAAAGTTAAATAACTTTCAATTTTACTAATGATCTAAAAAAGGTATCTTTGCTAAAATTCAAAAAAATCATGAACAACATACAATCCATTATAGAAAAAGCTTGGGAAAATCGAGAATTATTGAAAGAGGAAACGACGCTAAAAACCATTCGTGACGTTATAGCATTACTTGACGCTGGCACTTTGCGCGTTGCTGAACCAACTTCTACTGGTTGGCAGGTAAACGAATGGGTAAAAAAAGCGGTAGTTATGTATTTTCCAATTCAGAAAATGGAAACTTGGGGAGCTGGAATTTTTGAATACCACGACAAAATGTTGCTAAAAACAGGATACGCCGAAAAAGGTATTCGTGTAGTTCCGCCAGCAACAGCACGTTACGGTGCTTATATTTCAAAAGGTGTAATTTTAATGCCGAGCTATGTAAATATTGGTGCTTATGTAGATGAAGGAACTATGGTGGATACGTGGGCAACGGTGGGAAGTTGTGCTCAGATCGGCAAAAATGTTCACTTGTCTGGCGGCGTTGGAATTGGCGGCGTTCTAGAACCATTGCAAGCGGCTCCAGTTATTATTGAAGATGGTGCTTTTATCGGTTCGCGTTGCATTGTGGTAGAAGGCGTTCGTGTTGAAAAAGAAGCTGTCCTTGGTGCCAATGTTTGTCTGACGGCATCAACAAAAATCATTGATGTAACTGGTGACGAACCCATAGAATACAAAGGATTTGTTCCAGCTCGTTCTGTGGTTATTCCGGGAAGTTATACTAAGAAATTTGCTGCTGGCGATTTTCAAGTGCCATGTGCGTTAATCATTGGAACCAGAAAACCTTCTACCGATTTGAAAACATCACTTAACGACGCTTTGAGAGAATATGATGTAGCGGTTTAATCCAAATAAAAACGTAGAAAAATCTATGAACCTATTGCCTCTTTAGCAAGTTCATAGATTTTTTTTATCTGATTTTCTTGATAATAATTTTCAACAATATGATTTCTACCATTGATTCCCATATCTTTTGCCATTTCAGGGTTTTCTAAAAGTTGAATCATAAACTCAGCCATACCATTTTCATCCTTTTCTTCTACTAAAAAACCTGTTTTTCCGTGAAGTACCGCTTCTTTTATTCCACCATGAAGAGTACTTACAACTGGAAGTCCAGAAGCACTTGCTTCAAGGACTCCAACAGGAGTTCCTTCTGTATCACCATTTGGAGCAGTTATAGAATGCTGAACAAAAGCAAGGGAACTCCGCATTAAATCAGCTATTTCATCTGAATTTAAAATTCCTGTAAAAATTACTGAATCACTTATATTCAATTTTTTAACCAGATTTTCACATTTTTCAAAAAGACTTGATTTTCCACCAACCATAATTAATTTAGTTTTCGGATACAGCTTCAAAACCTTATAAAATGCACCAATTGTGTGCAAAGGACCTTTCTTTTCTGTAAAACGACCAACCGCAATAAAGTTACTTTTAGGACTATTTATTCCAGGTTTAAACTTAGTTATATCAACACCACACGGAATTACCTTAATTTTTTCAGGAGTGGCACCAATCGCAATCAATCCACTTTTTAAATCTTCTGAAACTGGCAGTAGAAAAGAAGCATAGTTAAAAAGTTTTTGATATTTATTATAATATTCTTTAAGCAATTTTTTATCAGTGGCATCATGACCATGAAAAATAACCAGCAATGGGATATTTAACGATTTACAAACGGATACCATATGTGCGGCAGGCATCCCGTAATTTGCTAAAACAACTTCAATTTTATTGTCTTTTAGGTATTTTTTTACGCCATAATCGCCGAAAAAATTATTTCTTCCAACTATTCCCTTCACAATTTTATGCATCAGCCTGAATGGTCCTGAATTCAAAGGTTTTCCATCTTCTTGTTTTTCAGGAAGGCGTCCGCTGTAAATTGTATAAACGTCGGCCAATTTTGAAAATCCTTCAATTTGATCGCGAATGAAAGTTTCAGAGTAAGCATTTCTGCTAGAACGAGTGATACAAATGCGCATAAGGATTCTTTGTTAAAAATTAGATTCTATTCCAATTGGCGTTTTTACCACTTTGTTTTTTCGTGTATTTGCTCTGATATCGTAATTTTTCTTCCATGTTTCTTTATTGACATAACCGCGTTTATGATCTAAATGAACGCAGATAGCTGAGTATCTTATTTGTTTGGATTTCAAACCTTTATTAAATAATCGTTCACCCAATTCACGATCTTGCCCGCCATATTGCATTTCTTGGTTGAAACCGTTAGCGGCAACCAAATCTTTTTTCCAACCCGATGAATTGTGACCATTCCAAGATGCATTAGTTGGTGTAATGAAATTTAGAATTTTGGCTGAAATTCCAGAGGCAATAAATTTTATGTTTTTTCCGCTAGAATTTAATCCTTGGGATTTTAACCATTTTAAATCGAAACAATTCTGTGAAACAATATCTTCTTTGGTAATTGCTTTTGAAATAGCCATCGGCAATTTAAAATAACCGCCCGAAAGGAAATAGCCTTCTTCCCTATACTTCATGTGCACTTCTACAAAATCTTCTCTCGGAATGCAGTCGCCATCAGTAAAAATTAAATAATCGGAAGTGGATGCTAAGATAGCTTTATTCAAGATTTGTGATTTCTGGAAACCGTTGTCTTCTTGCCAAACGTGAATGATCGGAATCGAAATTTCTTTTCTTAATCGGTCAACTAATTCGCGTGTTGCATCTCTGGAACCATCATCGGCAATGATAATTTCAAAATCTTTAAAGGTTTGCACGCTAAAACCTATAATGGTTTTTTCAAGCCATTCTTCCGAATTATAAGTACTAAAAATAACCGATAGTGTCATAGTTCTTCATTTAATAGTTGCAAAATTACATATTCTGTGTTATTCCCGTTTCTATTCGAGTAACATTATTTTTTTTGTTGAATTTACGAACTTCCAAATTATAAGCAACTTTTTCTAGATTGACGTAGCCTCTAGAATGATCCAAATGGATGCAAATTGCCCTGTACCGAATTTGTTTAGACAACAAGCCGTTATTAAACAAACGTTCGCCCATTTCACGATCTTCTCCGCCATAGTCGAGTAACTCATTAAATCCGTTTATAGCTAGAATATCCGATTTGAATCCGGAAGAATTATGTCCGTTCCAAGAGCGTTTTGTCGGCGTAAGCCAATTCATAAACTTAGCAAAATACTTATTATTATTGAGTTTGGTAATCTTAAAGCTCAATTTCAATCCCTGTTTTCGAAGCCAAGAAACCTTAAAACATTTTTGATGAATAATGTCATGATCCGAAATTGTAGTTGAAATGTTCATCGGGAGTTTGAAATAACCGCCAGAAAGAAAGAATCCTTTTTCTTTTTCTTTTAGATGTTGTGCCACGAAATCTTTTCGAGGAATGCAATCGCCATCGGTAAACAATAAATAATCTGAGTTGGATGCTAAAATTGCCGTATTCAGAATTTTACATTTTCTAAACCCTAGATCTTCGTGCCAAACATGTTGAATTGGATGTTTGAATTTGTCTCGGAAAGAATCGATTACACTCTTAGTTTTATTGGTCGAACCATCATCTGCAACAATAATCTCAAAGTCGTTTTCCGATTGAATAGTATAGCCCAGCAGCACTTTGTGCAACCATTCTTCCGAATTATATGTGGATATAATTATAGACAACTTCATACCCTACAAACATAAAGAATAAATTGGATTTTAAGCAAAAGTAACCGTATCGTTTTTGGGCGTCGAAAAAATAACTAATTTTACAGCCGAGACCAAAAGGGTCGAATTGTACGAAGTAAAAAAAATCCATTACATGTTTAATCATTATTTAATTACCCGATTCAATCTAAGAGCAGATTATTGGGACGTTACCAAAAACAATGAGCAGTTATTAACTGATGAATGGATGGACAACCGAATGTGGTTGTTTGAGAATTTTTGTTTTCCTTCAGTAGCGGCACAAACCAATCAAAATTTTGAATGGGTTTTGTATTTTGATACGAATACAAAAGACATTTATAAAAACCGAATTCTGGAATTGATTAAAAACCAACTTAATTTCAAAGTTTTTTTTGTGGATGCCATGCCGTCTTTTATGCCCGAATTAACAAAATATATTGCTCAGGAAACTAAAGATAAAAAGTACTTAATAACTACTCGAATTGACAACGATGATAGTATTCATGTGGATTTCATCAATGAAGTTCAGAAGCAATTCAACCAACAAGACTATCGCGCTATCGATTTTATAAAAGGCTATTCACTGCAAATTGAGCCCTCTTATATTTTAGGAAAAAAAGAACAACTTTTCAATCCGTTTATCAGTTTGATTGAAAAAAATGAAAATCCGAAAACAGCTTTTTATCAAGACCACCGGTATTGGAAACGCGATAAAAAAGTAACGCAATTGGGCGATAAACGATTATGGCTTTCTATCATTCACCAACGCAATAAAATCAATAAATTTGACGGCTATGGTTTAGTTGAATGGAAAAATATTAAAAAGAATTTCAAACTTTCTGGTGAAGCAAACAAATTAATTTCAGAAAAAAAAATTCCATACAGCGCTTGGTTTTTTACCAGCTTGAAGAATCAGTTCGTACAAACATTTGAATTAAATTTCAAACTTTTGAAAAGAAAACTTGGTTTGTATAACACCAAATAATTAGTGCGTAAAACACAATATATGTCTTCAGAATCAAAATGGAATGGCTTTCTAAAAGAATTCGGCAATCTGATTTTCTTTTGGATTTTTGGAGCACTTTTCTTTACCCTATTCAGAATTATTTTCATTTTATTTTTCCGCAAAAAAATAACACATCCTTTTGATTTAGCCGATTATGGAAATGTATTTTTAATGGGATTTCGTTTTGATTGCACCGCTATTGCTTATTTTCTATTACTTCCTTTGCTTTTGTTATTGGCATTGTCTCCGTTGGGAAAATTCTATGTTATTAGTGTAATTCGAAAAATTCATCAAGTACTATTTGTGATTCTTTCCACATTAATTTGCGTTATTACCCTAAATTATTTTAAAGAATACGGAGATCAGTTCAATCATTTTTTATTTTTGGGACTTTACGATGATAAAAAAGCAGTTTTAAATACAATCTTAGTTGATTTTTATCCAGTATTAAACAGTTTGATTATCATGCTAACGATAATTTTAGGGATTTTTACCTTCAGCTATTTTGAAAATAAAGAGCGCATTTACCAATTTTTGAATAAACTAAACTTCAAAGGAAGTCCGTACATACTAGTTTTTCTTCTTATTACTTTATTTATTTTCGGAATTCGCGGATCGGTTTCTTCAATTCCTGTGTTACGAGAATATTCCGGAATTTCAAAGGATAATTTTCTGAACAAAACCATTATCAATCCGTTTCGTTCATTAAAATACGCCATCAAAGATTTCAACAGACTCAATGAAATTGGAGATAAAAATCCATACATGGATGAAAAACTTTTTAAAGCAACATTTCCTCAAGATAAAGTTACCGATATCGTAAAAAAAACTGCGCAAGGGGCAACTATTGAAAAACCGAAACAGATATTCATTGTAGTTATGGAAAGCTACGATTCTTGGCCCTTAATGGATAAATACTTGCCGTTTAATTTCTCCACACAACTAAATAACATTGCCCAAAACGGAACCCATTTCTCTCACTTTTTAGCCGCAGGAAATACCACTATTGACTCATTTGGAGCCATCATGACCAATGTGCCGAATTGTGGCATCAATCTAAGTCACATCGGAACGGCAAATGCGCCTTTTGAAACTTCTATTTTTACGCAGTTTAAGAAGTTAGGCTACGAAACCAATTTTTATTACGGCGGTTTTTTATCTTGGGAAAATATCGGCGATTTGTCTAAATATTATGGCGTAGACCGAATTTATTCTGGTGTAGATGCGGGTGGAAAAACCGATACCGGCGGTTGGGGAATTGAAGATGAGAAAGTTTTCAATCTCGTGCTGCAACATACCAATAAAAATAAATATTCTTTAAATATCATATTGACATCAAGCTATCATGCACCGTATACTGTTGATTTGGAAGCAAAAGGTTTTCCGTATAAATCGCCTGATGATTTTCCACCAGCAATGAAAAAATATTATGACGGTGCTATGAATATGAAAGAATTGGGCCATCTTTGGTATGGAGATAAAGCGATTGGCGAATTCGTTAAAAAAGCAGAAAAAGAATTTACCGAAAGTGTTTTCAACTTCACAGGAGATCATTTTGGGCGAAAGTTCGTAAATAATAAACCAAACCTATATGAGAAGTCTTCTGTAGCGTATATTATTTATGGAAAATCAATTCCGAGATCGCTAAAATTAACTCCAGGAAGCCACATTGATATTATGCCAACACTTATAGAAATGATTGCTCCAAAAGGTTTTGAATATTATAGCTTTGGTGAATCAATGTTTACCAAAGGGAAAAATGAAGGAATTGCTTTTGACAAAATGATTGAAGGTAACGATTTGTATTATTTTCCGAAAGGATCGAATGTTGAAGAAATAGATTTAACCACTTTCAAAGAAACACATTCCAAAAAAAATAATTTGGAATTGAAACATAATAAATTAATGGCACTGGCTTGGTATTATACTATGAAAGGAAACGATTTGAAAAAGCCAGCAAAAACCCTAAAAAAATAAAAAATGGATTTAAATTCTGAAGTTCATAAAGCATTTGAAGTCATTCAAAATGGCGGAATCATCCTCTATCCTACCGATACCGTTTGGGGAATTGGCTGCGATGCAACTAATGCAGAAGCTGTAGAAAAAATCTACGCTTTAAAACAGCGTGCAGAAAGCAAAAGCATGATTGTGCTAATGAATGGTGAAAAAATGTTGTACAATGTGTTTAAAGAAATTCCGGAAGCAGCATGGCAAATCATGGACTTATCGGAGAAACCAACCACCTTGATTTTAGATAATCCACGAAATGTGGCACCGAATATTATCGCGGATGACAAAACACTTGGAGTTCGAATAGTAAAAGAGCCTTTCTGTTTCAAACTGATGGAACGCATGAAAAAACCATTGGTTTCGACTTCAGCAAATATATCTGGAATGTTTGCACCAAAATCTTTCAAAGAAATTGCGCCCGAAATTATAAAAGGTGTAGACTATGTAGTAAATTTGCACCACGAAAAAATTTGCAAAAATCCATCAACGATTATTAAGCTTTCGCTAGATCATCAGGTGAAAATTATTCGTAAGTAATTTTTTTGTTTCAAGTTTTAGGTTTCAAGTTCAGCTAACCTTCAAACTTGAAACCTAAAACTTGAGACACAAAATGAACTACACTAAAGCATTAGAAAATCCTATATTTAAAATAGTTGCAAAAGCAAGCACAGCACTTCAGCTTGAAAGTTATGTGATTGGCGGATTCGTGCGTGATCATATCTTGCAACGCGACTTCAAAAAAGACATTGATATTGTGGCCATTGGCTCCGGAATTGATTTGGCTTTGAAGGTTTCTGAATTACTTCCAAACAAACCCAAAGTACAGATTTTTAAGAACTATGGAACGGCCATGCTTCGGTACAAAGATATTGACATTGAGTTTGTAGGTGCGCGAAAAGAAAGCTATTCCGAAGACAGCCGCAATCCAATGGTAGAAAATGGCACGCTTGAAGACGATCAAAACCGACGTGATTTTACCATCAACGCCCTAGCTTTTTCGTTAAACGAAAAAAACTATGGTGATTTAATTGATCCATTTGAAGGTTTGACTGATTTGGAAAATAAGCTTATCAAAACACCTTTAAATCCAGATATTACGTATTCTGATGATCCGTTGCGAATGATGCGCGGTATTCGTTTTGCTACCCAATTAAACTTTAAAATTGAAGCCGAATCGTTAAACGCAATTGAACGCAATAAAAAAAGAATCAGTATTATTTCTGGTGAACGAATTGTTGATGAATTGAACAAGATTTTGTCTACACCTAAACCATCTATTGGCTTTTTACTTTTATATAAAACCGGACTTTTAGATATTATTCTTCCCGAATTAACTGCGTTAAATAACGTAGAAGAAATTGAAGGTCATACGCATAAAAACAACTTTTATCATACCTTGGAAGTCGTTGACAACATTTGTCCGAATACCGAAGATGTGTGGTTGCGATGGGCTGCATTATTGCACGATATTGGAAAAGCGCCCACTAAGAAGTTCAACAAAAAACAAGGCTGGACGTTTCACGGACATGAGTTTCTTGGCGGAAAAATGGTAAAGAAAATCTTTGAAAGATTGCACATGCCATTGAACCAAAAGATGAAATTTGTGGCCAAAATGGTGATGCTAAGTTCGCGTCCAATCGTACTTTCTGAAGATATCGTTACCGATTCAGCTGTGCGTCGTTTGGTTTTTGATGCCGGCGAAGATGTTGATAATCTAATGACATTATGCGAAGCCGACATCACGACCAAGAATCCTACGAAATTTAAAAAATACCACAACAATTTTGATCTTGTTCGACAAAAAATAATTGAAGTGGAAGAACGCGACCAAGTTCGTAATTTTCAACCCCCGATTTCTGGCGAAGAGATTATGGAACTCTTCAATTTGAAACCATCACGAGAAATTGGCGTTTTAAAAGAAGCGGTCAAAGAGGCAATTTTAGAAGGTGAAATTCCGAATGAGTATCAAGCAGCTTATGATTTTGTTTTAAAAAGAGCAGAGAAAATGGGGCTTAAAAAAATGGCCTAACCTTAGTATTAGATTAACTTTTGTTGAAGCTAGAATATGCAATGTTATCGATAATTTTGCACCACAGTATTTAGATATGAAAAAAGATAAAGCCGTTATTTATTGGTTACTTTCGGGTTGTGTTTTAGTCTTCATAATGGTCGTTGTGGGTGGAATTACCCGACTAACCAATTCAGGTTTATCAATGACCGATTGGCATTTGGTTACCGATACGCTACCGCCATTAACTGATGCAAAATGGAACGCAGCATTTGAGGCATATAAACAGTTTCCTGAATACCAAAAAATTAATATTCATAACGATTTTCAACTTTCGGATTATAAATTCATATATTTCTGGGAATGGTTCCACCGTTTTATCGGCCGTATTATTGGGTTGGTCTTTATTGTTCCGTTTGTGTATTTTTTGATTAAAAAACGAATTGACAAAGCAACGTTAAATAAATGTTTCATTCTATTGGGAATGGGCGCTTTACAAGGTTTTTTTGGTTGGTTCATGGTAAAAAGTGGTTTGATTGACGATCCGGATGTGAGTCATTTTAGATTGGCCTTGCACTTAACTTTTGCCTTTATCACTTTTGCTTACACACTTTGGGTTTCGTTGGATTTGATTTATCCTGATAGAAAACAAGTTATTCTTCCATTGAAAAAATTGGCTCGAATCACGCTAGTTTTCCTTATAATTCAAATAATTTATGGTGGATTTGTAGCTGGTTTAAATGCCGGACTACTTCACAACCACTGGCCGCTAATGAGTGACGGGCAGTTCTTTCACGAAAGTATACTATTAGAAAAAGATTCTTGGTTAACTCGATTTACAGAAGGCAAAAGTGGCGTTCAGTTTGTACACCGAACTATGGCATATGTAGTGGTAGGTTTGATTTTATTCTTATATTTCAAAAGCAAACAATATGTGTTAAGTGCGCAACAACAAAATGGTCTAAATGCTTTAGTTGTTATTGTGTTTCTGCAATTTACTTTAGGCGTTTTCACTCTGTTATACAGTGTTCCGCTTTGGTTGGGATTAATTCACCAAGTGATGGCCTTCTTTTTATTGACGGCAATGACGTATACTTTACACCGTTTATCAAAGTAAAATAGAAATACAAAAATTGTCCAGTTAGAGTACAAATATCCGTGAAGTTTTGCCACAGATTCACAGATTAAAAATGATTTTAAAATCAGTGAATCTGTGGCAAAAAACAATCGACTATATTGTCACAATTCCCAGTTTATGAACGTTAAATGTCAAAACTTGCAGCTCAAGATCAATTTTTAGATTTATCCGATTATGGAAGATCTTTTGGACGCTTTTTGGCCAACCAACTAAAAAATACGCGCTTCACTCCTATTCACGTTACCTTACTTTTCGGGCTATCTGGATTGATTGCTATTTATTGCATACTCACCAATCATTATTTCCTTGCGGGATGTTTTATCGTTTTAAAATCGGGGATTGACGCTGCTGATGGCGAATTGGCTCGTTTAAAGAATACGCCTTCTTACTTTGGAAGATATTTAGATAGCGTGTTTGATATTATTCTGAATTTCATGTTTTTGATGGCTATTTGCTACGTTTCAAACACTTCTATTTTGATGAGTATTTTGGCCTTTATTGGTATTCAACTACAAGGCACTTTATACAACTATTACTATGTAATATTGAGAAATAAATCGGTTGGAGGTGATACTACCAGTAAAATATTTGAATACAAAACTCCGAAAGCTTTACCAGGTGAAACGCAACAATCGGTAACTATTTTATTTGGAATTTACACAGTTGTCTATGGTGTTTTTGATAAAATCATTCACCTACTCGATCCCGAAGCATATAAGGTTAAATCGTTTCCCAATTGGTTTATGACGCTACTTTCCGTCTATGGACTGGGTTTTCAATTATTGATAATCGCCGTCATGCTTCCTATGGGTTTGATTGAGTTTATTGTTCCGTTTTTTATTGCCTTCACGGGATTTCTATTCATACTCATTGCAATTAGAAAAAAAATTATCTTGTAGCTATTTCCAAAAATAGTAAAAACCAAACTTTGATGATTTCCAAAGCCTCCCGGCCTCGGAACGTGCTTCCGTCTCTTATTTTAGTGCTTCCGTATATAAACTAATCATCCGTAACTTCTAGAATATCTTCCCTAGGATTTAGTGAATTGTCCCAACATAATTTTCAAGTTTACGTATATCAATTATAAACTTCCGCAGGGTAAAAACGGCTTTGATTCCATAATATAGCAAGATCCAGAATAGTTGTTATAAATGAACTATTTAAACCTCATCAGAAATCTTATAACTTATACCAACACTTCTGTAAGAAGCTAAAGACTGTAAATTCCGAACTTTGGATTATAGAAAATTTGTTTAATTAAAAATTTATAATCATGCCAAATTCAACAGAAATTAAAGGAAACTGGGAACAGTTAAAAGGAAAAATGAAACAAAAATTTGCTGACCTAACCGATGACGATTTGTTGTTTGAAGAAGGAAAAGAGCAAGAAATGTGGGGAAAGTTGCAAGAAAAATTAGGGAAGACCGAAAAAGAAATTAAATCATTATTTGATTTGACTAGTCCTAAATAATCGATACAGATTATAAGACAAAAATAGATAGATTAAA
>NZ_JAQSDH010000032.1 GCF_029945805.1 Flavobacterium sp. | reverse complement strand
TTAAAATTAAGATTTTATTCTTAACTCCAACTGGAAGCTAAATTAGTATATCCAAGTGGTAAAATTTCTTTGACTCAAAGAACTATAATTAACTATATAAAACTACTTGTTGAATTACGACTAATTATTTTATATGATAATGCATCATTTTTATATGTTGTGAATCCAAAATATGTTTATAAAGGTTCTGAAATCAATAGAAAGAGAATATTAGATGATTTAATAAAAAATCATATGAAGTATAATATTGATATACAATCTTTCTTAGATATTCCATTATCTGAAATTGAATTTCCAATAATTCCTGATCCTGAATTTATAACATTAGAGGATGGGTCAATAGAAATTATTGATTAGATTATGTGTTTTTACAGAATAAGTGATTATCAGAGTGGAAATTAATCCACACTTTTTTTTATCCATATATGGATCTTGTAATGTCTTTTTAAGGTAAAATTTTTGTGTTTTTATAAAGTGTGTCACAGATTTTCTCTTGTAAGTACTGTAAAATATGAAAAGTGTGTCAAATTAGTGTCACAAAAGTGGCAGAAAAAGTGTCAAAAAGGGGTGTTTTTTAAGTTTTTTACTTTAATAGTACAGTTCCAAATTTATTGTATATTTGGAATTATTAACCAGACACATTGTGTTTTTTTATTTGTATAAGTTACTGATATTCAATAATTATAGTGAGTTTTCTGCAAAAAAAAATCCTCACATTTCTGTGAAGATTTTATGTAGCGAGAGAGAGATTTGAACTCTCGACCTCAGGGTTATGAATCCTGCGCTCTAACCGACTGAGCTACCTCGCCAATAAATAACATTACCTGAATGCGGGTGCAAATATAAAATTTATATTAATGGTTGCAAAGTTAAAACACTTATTTTTTTTATTTTTTAAAAACACTTTTTTATTGACTTTATATTCTATATATTTCCAAAAAATTTGTTTCGATTATGGACAGTAAAATACGTTACGAGCTTGAGTTTCCTTTAAATTCTTCTCCGCAATTATTATATCAATATATTTCTACACCTTCTGGTTTGCAGGAGTGGTTTGCTGATAATGTTAATTCAAGAGGTGAGTTTTTTACTTTTATTTGGAATGATACTGAAGAGAATGCGCGACTTGCATCCAAGAAATCTGGAGAGAAGGTAAAGTTTAAATGGGTTGATGATAATAAAAAAGATACCGACTATTATTTTGAACTAAGAATATTGGAGGACGAAATCACTAAAGATGTCTCCTTAATGGTTGTTGATTTTGCTGAAGAAGACGAAATTGATGAATCAAAACTATTGTGGGAAAATCAGATTTCCGATTTAAAACATGTTATAGGTTCTATTTAAAATTAATTTTTTAAAAGTTATATTTGTCCCGTCTCACTCTAAAAATGAGACGGGATTTTTTATGATTAATTATAATGGTGTGCTACAAGACTCAAATTTACAGTTGTCGATTTCAAATCGTTCCTTCTTATATGGTGATGGCGTTTTTGAAACTTTAAAAATAGTGAACAATAAAATTCTTTTTTTTGAGGATCATTATTTTCGCCTAATGGCTTCTATGAGAATTGTTAGAATGCAGATTCCAATGAATTTTACATTAGAATATTTGGAGGAACAAATTTTAAAAGTAGCACAAGGCAATAACATTCAGAATTCAGCGCGGGTCCGCTTTACCGTTTTTAGGAATGAAGGTGGTTTTTATCTACCAACAGATAATTCTATTTCTTTCTTGATTCAGGCAACTGAGAGCGGGCAAACCAAATACCAAATTGCTACAAACGCCTTCGAAGTTGATTTGTACAAAGACTTTGTAATTCCGAAACAACTGATGTCTACGCTTAAAACGACGAGTAAGATTATACATATAACAGCCAGTATTTTCGCCAAAGAAAATGATTTAGATGCAGTCTTACTTATCAATGAAGATAAAAATGTGATAGAAGCTGCCAACGGGAATTTATTTATGCTGAAGGAAAATAAGTTAATTACGCCGCCAATCTCAGAAGGTTGTCTAAACGGAATAATGAGAAAACAGATTATTGCTTTAGTAGAAAGAATGGAATCTTTTGCTATTGTTGAAGAATCCATCTCGACTTTTGATTTACAAAAAGCCGATGAATTATTTATAACCAATGTTATAATGGGAATTCAGCCTATTACTAAATATCGTAAAAAAGAATTTGGAACTGCGCTTGCTCAACAGTTACTAGAAAAGCTAAATGCGGTGATTGAAGCTTAGTTTAAAATAGGATTTTCGGGGGCATTCAACCAAATGAGGTAATCGCCACCAAGTTCTAAAATTTTATCTTTCCAAAAATGAGTAGATGATTTGCCTAAAATTTTATTCTCATAAATATTTTTAGTTAAAATCCAAGAGTTGGCTTGCATCTCATTATCTAATTGTTCAGCATCCCAACCAGTATAACCTAAAAAGAATCGAATATTTTTTTTCTTGATGACTCTTGTATTGATTAAATCTTTGGTCAGATCAAAATCACCGCCCCAAAATATACCATTTGAGATTTCTATGCTGTTTGGAATCAAATCAGGAATGTTGTGAATAAAATATAAATTGTCTTGTTCTACGGGGCCGCCATTGTATATTATGAAATCGGATTCAATATCAGGAAGTACGTCTTGGATAGTATATTTTAAAGGTTTGTTCAGAATAAAGCCTACAGAACCTTCTTGAGTATGGTCCGCTAATAATATTACAGATCTATTAAAGGACAAGTCTCCAATTATAGATGGTTCGGCTAAAAGAAGAACGCCTTTCTGTAATTTTTCTGAAATCATTTCTGTTAATTTTAATAAAGTTGAAAAAAAAAATTAAAAAACCAAATTATTAAAGGTAAAAAATAAAAAAACCATCCGCAATACGAATGGTTTTTATATATCGGATAAACTATTTTTTTAGTTTACTGATCCGTCTAAATCTGCACCAGCTTTAAATTTAACTACATTTTTAGCAGCAATTTTGATAGTTTTTCCTGTTTGTGGGTTTCTTCCATCTCTTGCAGCTCTTTGAGAAACTGACCAAGATCCGAATCCTACTAAAGATACTCTTCCACCTTTTTTCAAAGTACCACCTACGTTACCTAAAAATGATTCTAAAGCTAATTTTGCTGCTGCTTTAGTAATTCCTGCGTCAGCTGCAATTGCATCGATTAATTCTGATTTGTTCATAATGTTAGTTATTAATTGTTGGTTAAACATTGTTGTTAATTATAACAAATTTAAAAGGAATTCCTTATTGTACAAGCGTTTTGGTTTTTTTTTCAAATATTTGTTGATAACTTCATTTATTTGTTCATAAACTCGTGCTGTTTATCGATTTTTAATGCTAAAACAACCTTGTAGGCCCTATTCCGCTTGTGCTTTATCTGAAAATGTGATGCCATTTAACAATTCATTTGCCTTCATTTTTTTCTTTCCTGGGAATTGAATATTCAATAGTTGAATAAAACCGTCTTTTACGGCAACTTTGATTTCTTTTTTGGTTGTACTAATTGCCCCTGTAGTAAAAGAGTGATTTTCCAATATAACTTTGGATTCATAAATCTTTGCACTCCACTCTTCCATATTGTCTTTAATTGTGAACCAAGCTGCGGGATAAGGCGATAAGCCTCGAATCAAATTATGTATTTCCGTAGCTGATTTTGTCCAATCGATTTTACAATTTTCGCGGTTTAATTTGTAAGCCGTTTTTATTTCAGGAGTTTCTTGCTGAATTGTAGTAACGGCAGTTCCGTTTTCTATTAAGGCTAATGTTTCAGTAACAGCTTCACTTCCCAAAACCATAAGCTTATCATGAAGTTCTCCTGCATTTTCATTTTCACTGATGGCAATCTCTTTGTTCAGAATCATCGCACCCGTATCAATTTTGTCATCTATAAAGAAAGTCGTAACACCCGTTTTAACTTCTCCATTAATGATTGCCCAGTTGATTGGAGCAGCGCCACGATAATTTGGCAATAATGATGCATGAAGATTAAAAGTTCCCAATTCTGGCATTTTCCAAACCACTGCAGGCAACATTCTGAAAGCAACTACTATTTGTAAAGTTGCATTTAGAGATTTTAATTCAGATAAAAAGGTTTCATCTTTAAGATTTGAAGGTTGCAGCAAATTCAAATTGTGTTCTAATGCATATTCTTTTACTGCCGAATATTTAATTTTTTGGCCACGACCAGCGGGTTTGTCGACCGCAGTAATTACACCTACAACTTCATAGTTGTTTTTTAATATCGTGTCCAAAATCCCAACGGCAAATTCGGGAGTTCCCATAAAAACAATGCGTAACTTTTTCATATATGCTGAATTTAGTTCAGTATCTCTTTTAAAGAGTATAAATTATTGGTTTGAATGCTGATGGTTTCCTTTTCCAAAAGCGTCTGAAGCGCAAAGATAACATCGTCTTTAGGAAATTTGGTCAGTTTTTGAATGTCTCTCGAATTGAAATCCTGAATTTTTAATAATTCAATAATTTTATCCGAGATGCTTTCCGGATTTTGCTTCTTTTTTTTCTTCGAAATGCAATACGAACAAATACCACAATCGTCCGTTATCGTTTCACCAAAATAGCGCATAAGTAGTTTATTCTTGCAAGTTTTTGTATCCTTACTGTAATATAATACCGCTCGCAGTTGGTCGGTTTTTAATTTGTTCTGAGCTTCTAGATGTTTTGAGACTCGATTAATCGTTCTTTCGTCTTCGCGGACCTCGTTCAATGTGATGGTTGCGTCATTGTTTTTGGCAATCATATCAATGATTTGTTTTTGCTTTAGTTTTTGCAAAAGTGAAAGGACATCTTTCTCATTACTATTCGATTTTTTCGCGATTAAAGTAGGATTAAAAGCCGTCTGTAAATCGTAAACTCCAGGATAAGTGCGGAGAATCGTCAAAATAATTTCTTCATCAGCCGAATTCAGACTCATGTACCGAATCACTTCCCGAGACGGAATGATAAATTGGATGCTAATTTTCTCGGAGAATTCCGGAGATAAAGTGATTACGCCTTGTCGATCCAAAAACTGCAACGCATTGTAGGTTTTTAAAATTGGGAAACTATATTTGCTACAGAACTGATTCATGTTAAAACTGAACTGCTCGTCAATTCCTTCGCCATAAGCAATCTGGAAAAAACTACACAGTTTAGAAAATACCAAATTTAGAAAAGCTTTGTCAGGCAAAATATTTAAAAATTGCGCTTCGGCATGCAAAACATCAGATGGATTATTTAGCAAAACGGCGAATGCTTTTTCTCCATTTCGGCCGGCACGACCCGTTTCTTGATAATAATTTTCTAGATTTTGTGGCAAATGTAAATGGATAATCGTTTTTACGTTCGCCTTGTCAATTCCCATTCCAAATGCATTGGTGGCAACCATAACTTGGACTTTTTCTTCCATCCAAAGTTTCATATTCTTCTCTTTGTCTTTTGATGTTAATCCCCCATGATAAAAAATTGCAGTAAAACCAAGACTTTCCAATTGATGAACCGTTTCGGAACACGCTTTTCTATTCGTTACATATATTATGGAAGGTTCTGGATTTTTAATTAAAATTTGCTGCAGCATGTGCAACTTGTCTTCGGTTTCAAAAACCATGTAGGCAATATTATCTCTGTAGAATGATTTAGTGAAAACCTGTGGATTATCCAGTTTTAACTGTACCATAATATCTTCTTTAACCCGCAGAGTTGCCGAAGCCGTCAAAGCCAAAAATGGAACTTTTGGAAAGAATTCTTTAAGTTGTACAATCTTTAGATAAGCTGGACGAAAATCGTGTCCCCATTGAGAAACGCAATGGGCTTCATCAATAGCAATAAGATTTATAGGTAGATTTTTGATGCGTTCCAAAATCCAGTCGCTTTGTAAACGTTCTGGAGAAAGATATAGGAATTTGAAATTTCCAAACTGACAATTATCCAACAAATCAATAATTTCATTTTGATGGATCCCGCCCGTCAAAGCAAGGGCTTTAATTCCTTTGTTTTGTAGGTTCTGAACTTGGTCTTTCATTAAGGCAATCAATGGGGAAATGACCAAGCAAATGCCGTCTTGCAACATCGCCGGAATCTGAAAACAAATCGATTTTCCTCCACCAGTGGGCATTAGTGCAAAAGTATCTTGTCCTTCTAAAACAGAATTGATGATTTCTTTCTGCGGATGGCGGAAGGCATCGTGTTTCCAATATTTTTCAAGAATTTCTAATGCTTTTGACATTGAATTAGGCGTTAATTCATGATTTCTGTATCAAAGATATACAATAAGATTCGGTTGCTGTTACAGAAAAACTATACTATGCCAGATGTCCGAATATGAATTTAATACGATCTTCCACAGTTCCGCGTGGGACTTCTATTAAATTGTAACCATATTTTTGGTACGTTTCGGTAAGATGATTATAAATGAGTTTGGCCTGTTCAAAATTTTCATAACGGGCATCATCACTTTCATAAATCTCTTCCCAAGGTGGAAGTATGAAAATTTTAGAATATTTATGTTCGCGACAAGCTTCGTCAAAAAACGCTGGATAACTGTCGCCAATATAATGCATATAAGCTAAAACATCAGGGATTCCACGATCTATAAATACGGTTTTGTGAGGTTCAGAAATGGCGCTGTTGAATTGTTTTTTTCTTCCTTCAAGCAGTAATTCGCTAAACAATAAAGGTTTTTCAAGAAACAATTGTTCAATTCCTTGTTTTTTAGCTTCCAAAGTTATTTCGCGCGAAATTTCGGGATAGCAACAATGTCCTTTGGATACTAATCCGTCGATAATGGTTGTTTTTCCGGTTCCTGGTCCGCCGATAATAACTACAAGTTCTTTTTCCAAGTTTTTTGAAATGAAGCGCAAATTTATCGAAACAAATTAGAACCCGTTAGTGTTTTGTGATTTATTTTTGTTCGGGTTCATCAGGACATCGGCTTGTGGCATTTCACTAAATTTTTCGATATACGAAAATTCACAATCTAAACCAGTTTGTACAGCAAGAACGCTTTTTCTTAATCTCTAGTAAATAGTAAATAAGATTAAGAATTTTAATAAGTTTTGAATTAAAAAGCCAACGAAATTTATCCAGTATTTAATAGACAATTACCTCAATTTCAATTTCATCAAAACAGTGTCAATTACACCATTAACTTCAGTAGAAATATTCAATTTATAATTTAGAAAAACATAGATTACCGAAATTAAAATTGATTTCAATCCGATGTTTATAATAGGATAAAAAGGGAATTCCCAAAAGTAAAATGCCAAGAAAACCAATGCAATGATGGCAAACGATTTTAAAGTTTTAGTAGTAAAAGGATATAGGTCCATTTTCTTAACTACGAATAAAAGCTTGATGGTATTGTAAACTAGTACTGAAATTAAAGTGGCTAAAGCAGCGCCTACAATTCCGTAAAGTGGAATGAAAAATACATTGAGTCCAATCATTAAGAAGACCAATAAAAATCCGAAAGCCAAAACGGTTTTGTAGTATTTAGTGTTGAGAATGATAGCATTATTGTTACCTAAAATCAAATCGTAAAATTTTGAAAGTCCGATTAGAAAAACTACTAAGGTTCCAGTGGCATAATTTCCTGGAATTAAAAGATAGATTTGGTTGATATTCAAAAAGATGCCGAGCATAAGTAAACCGCCAATAACCTGAAGATTTATAGCGCTTTTTTTATACAAATCGTTCAATTCGTCGTGTTTGTTTTCGGCCATTAATTTAGCTGTTATGGGGTAAATGATTTGCGTCATCGCTCTGCTGGGTACAATGATTACCGTGGCAATAAAAATGGCAACAGAATACAAGGCATTTTCAGTAACTTTTAAATAAGAAGGAATCATTACTTTATCAAAATCGACTAGCATTACGGCAACGCCACCTGAAATAATGATGAAAAAAGAATAGCCAAAAATCTCTTTAACATTATGTGGAATTACGAATCGGAGAACCGGCATTTTTACCTTAAAAGCATACAGCATTGTGGCGAATAATTGTAGAAAATAGGCAAGAGCCAAACAATAAATGAAGGTGTCTTTTGAAATCCATTGCCAATAGACCGAAAATAACAACAACATAATAGTCAATCGTACCACAACTTCGCTAATGAAATTTCCAAAAACGGACTGCATGTGCACTTTTACCCAAGCGTAGAAAATTTCGAAATATCCCATAAAAAGTCCAACCAGCGGAATAAGCCACAAGAAGGGTTTTAGCTCTGGGTTTTCTTTTAAAAGGAATACCGAAATGGGTTCTTGAAAAAAGTAAAACAGTACTAGCAACGGGATAATAAATAGCAATGGCATTAGCAAGATAAACGTCAAAAACTCTTCGCGCTCTTTCTCTGATTTGCAATGCGCATAAAATCGGATTAGTGTATTGTGAATACCAAAAGCCATCAATGGCATCAAGATATTAGCGCCCGAAAGTACGGTAGCAACGATTCCGTAATGCATTTTTCCAAGAAATTGCGTATACAAAAACAACGCATTTACTGCGCCAATCCCAAACCCGAAGAAGGTGATGATGGTGTTTTTAATGGATTGACTTTGAACGATTCCCATATTGAAATTACGAATTATGATTTACGAAGTGCGCGTTTGTTGGTGAACTTTGTGCTTCTTCGTGTCTTTGTGGTTAAGAAATTAATTTCGCTAATTGTTGAGTCAAACTCTTTCTAGAATAATGCTGTAAACCCACAGCGCTAACTTTCAGACTTTGTGTTTTGTAGTTCAGATAGTACTTCAAAAGTAATTCTTTTAGTCTTTCTTTTTCGTCATAAGTAAAGAAAACGCCCGTATTAGTTGAACTAATAATTTCTGCAAAATCGGATTCTTGCGGTCCAATTGCGATAATAGGTCTCTCGGAAATCATGTATTCAAAAAGTTTTCCAGGAATGATGCTTTTGGTAGCTTCAGAATCAATTTCGATAAGTAATAAAACTTGCGATTTTCTTTGGTGTTCAACCGCTTCTTGGTGCGAAACATAACCTAGATTCTGCACGTAATCATTCAGGTTAAATTCGGAAATGGCATCCAAAACTTCCTGACTTGTTGCTCCGATTAATTTCAGACGAAAATCATTTTTAAAGTCTTTGTTTTCCTTGATTAATTCGTTTAACGCTTTCCACAAAATTCTCGGATTTCTTTCGGATAAAAATGAACCAATATGTGCCATTGTGAACTTTTCATCTAGCGCTTGCTTTGCTATTTTTTCAATATCATACCCATTTGTGATAACTTCAATCGGTTTGGAAGTTAGTGCTTGAAATTCGGTTTTAGTAGTTTTGCTGGTTACAATGATTGTATCTGCCGAGTTCAAAACTTCTTTTTCTAAAGCTTTGTGTTTTTTTTCTGCTGAGGATGACAATTTCAACGCTTTGTGGTAGCCAATAGTTGTCCATGGATCACGAAAATCAGCAAACCATTTTACATTCAAATCTTTTTTTAATTGAAGGCCAATTAAATGCAAACTGTGTGGCGGACCGGAAGTCACAATGGTATCTATTTTATTTTCTTCGATGTATTTTTTTAAATATTTTACGGATGGTTTTACCCAAAGAAAACGTGCGTCTGGAATAAAAAGATTACCGCGAATCCAAAGCATTGTTCTCTCAAAAAAAGATTGTTTTCTTTGATTCGGAATAATTCCCGAACTGATTTTCTTAGTTTTGGATTTGCCAAAAATAGAGGCCAAACCGTAAGGTTCTATTATTTTGTTTTTTAAGATAATTGCCTTGTCCGAAACTTCGCTTGCCAAACCTTCATCTACAATTGGATACGTCGGATTTTCCGGAATATAAACAATGGGTTGAATATTAAAATCAGGAAGATATTTTACAAACTTTAACCAACGCTGCACTCCCGGTCCACCAGCAGGTGGCCAATAATAAGTGATGATTAAGAGTTTTTTGGGTTCTGACATTACGTTTTTTTGCGGTTATCGAAATAAATCCCACCAATAATTACTAAAACCATGATGATAAAACTAATCAATGCAATAGTACTTCCCGTTTTTACAACTTGTGGCTCAAATTTGAATTCGATAGTATGTTTTCCTTTCGGGATATCCATTCCACGTAAAGTGTAATCCACTTTGTCAATTTTACTTTCCTTGCCATCAATCGTTGCAATCCATCCGTTTTTATAATAGATTTCGGAAAAAACAGCGTAACCATCATTGGTATTATTTGAAGTGTAAATCAAATGGTTTGGTTTGTATAAATCGAGTTTTATTGCAGCAGTACTATCCGCGGAGAATTTTCTAGTTCTAATATTAATTCCTTTAGTGAACGGTTCTGCTTGGAACACCGCAACATCTCTAGTTTCAATTTTGCCGAATGTTTTTAATTCTTCATCAGCAGAATTCACTTTTCTCAACTCTTGTATGAACCAGGCATTGCCATTATGAAACGGATTCACAATCGGAATATCGCCTTTTTCGGTTCCAACAATAAGGTATTTGATATTGAATGCATTAATCACAGGAATGCTGGAGCTTAATGAAAGTGTTTTTGGGTCGATAATTTCACCCAAATTTGACATGGCGCTTTGGATTTGGTATTCGTAAACTTCTTTGAAACGTCTTGGCATTACGGCACTGTAACCACCAATTGATTTATGGAAATAAGACGAACGCGGACTGTAAATGCCACCGGCAACTTCATAGACCCTAAACTGCGTTGGATCTTGAAGGATTAAAGAATCGGCTTGTGTTGGTTGGTAAGGCATATCAACTTCTTGCGCACTTCTAAATTGTTGCCCGTCGTTACTTAAATAGTTTTTGTCCACAAAGAACAAATCACCAACCATAAATACACCAACCAAAATCACAGCTGTCGTTGCGGCTAATTTGTTTTTGATGAAGAAATATAAAACGCCAAAAGAAATGGCAATTAAAAATCCGGAACGCAATAAATCCGCTGAATATAAATCCTTTCTGTCTTCTCGCAAAGCATCTATAAATTGTTGTCCGAACGCTTTGTCTGGATGCTGTTTTAGGGCATCTAGCAACTGTCCGTCAATTGTACCAACAAAGTTAAACATGCTTTTGAAAGCAAATAATATTATAATAATTCCTAAGGTTGTCGCTCCGGCTTTCCACAGGCTTTTCCAACGATTTTCTTCGTCTGAGAAAAAAGACTTTAATCCCATAATTGCTAAAACAGGTACGCATAATTCTAGTAAAACCTGAATAGAGGAAACAGCTCTAAACTTGTCATACATCGGAACATAATCGATAAAGAAATCGGTTAAAAATGATAAATTTTTACCCCATGAAAGCAGTAATGAGAAAAGGGCTCCCGCTAGGAAAGCGTACTTAATTTTGCGCTTATCATGATATAATGCCAATACGAAAAAGAAAAAAACTACCGCTCCAATATAGGCTGGTGCAGCAACTTGAGGCTGGTCTCCCCAGTAGGTTATGGCGTAATTATCAGTAAGTTGTCTTGCTTCTTCAGGCGATGCGCCATAGTTTAGCATAAAATTATACACATGCGAATCGTCACCTAGTTTTTGATCGTTTCCGCCACCAAAAATACGAGGTGAAAATAAGTTCATACTTTCAACAATTCCGTAACTATACTCAGTAATATAGTCTCTGTCCATTGCAATAGTGGCATCTTTTTTAGAACCATCTGTATTGAATGTCAGTTCGCTTTTACCACGGGTACTGAAATCCGCATATTCTTTCGTCGCCATCAAACTTGTAGCATTGACACCAACCGCTATAATTACTGCTATAGCAAATGTCCCGATGATTTTTGGCAGCGATTTTAAATCTTTTTCCTTGAACAATTGGTAAAAGAAAAAGAAACTCATCACGATCAAAAGCAGTAATAAATAGTACGTCATTTGAAAGTGATTGGCCGTAATTTCGAGTGCAACCGCAAGCATTGTAACTATTCCACCAAGTAAATATCTTTTTTTGAAAACCAAAATAAATCCGGCAACTACAAACGGCATATATCCAATAGCATGGGCTTTGGCATTGTGTCCGACACCGATAATTACTATTAGATAAGTTGATAATCCAAAAGCCAATGCACCTATAAACGCTTTTAAAGGATCGACCTTAAATACGAGCATCAAGGCATAAAATCCTAAGAAATAAAGAAATAAATAATCCGCTGGACGAGGTAAGAATCGAATCGCATTATCGATCATTCCAATATAATCATTAGGATAATTTGCGCCCGATTGATAGGTTGGCATTCCGCCAAATGAAGAATTTGTCCAATACGGTTCAGTATGCGTTTCGGCTCGAAAATCAATTTGTTCTTTGGCCATTCCGGTATATTTTGCAATATCGGATTGGTAAATTTTTTTGCCTTGAATAATAGGGTAGAAGTAAATTAATGAAATAATTATAAAACCAAGAATGGCTAATAGATGCGGATATAACTTTTGAAGTTGCTTCATTTATATTTTAGATGTTAATTTCAGATAGTAATTTTTCTGAAAAGTGCAGATGAACAGTGTTTTATTTTATTTCTTCAAAATCAATATAATCACCGACAATTTTTTTCTCTTTTGGCTTGTCGGTTTTGTTTTGTTGCGTTTGTTGCTGCTGCTGCTGCTGCTGCTGCTGAAATTGTTCGGTTGCTTTTTCAACCACTTTTTTGGCAACTACCGGCAAAAATAGACGTGCCAAAAACTTAACAATATAGTAAATAGCGATTATCCATAATAATGTTTTAATCAAGCTCGGCATTGATGCGGTTTCCATAATACTGATATTTTGGTCAAAAATACTAAATTTCACAATTTAAATTTCGGTTTGACTTCTTAAATAAATGATAAAATATACTACTTTTGAAACACTAAGATTTACAGATTAAATTCCTAACTATATGATGAATATAAAAACAATGCTGGTCGCAGGATTTCTAATGATTTCAGCTACTCAATATGCGCAATATACTGATATTATTAATTCAAACCGACCGGGAAAATCAATGTCGGCTTTTTCGGTTGGGAAAACGGTAATTCAGGCTGAAGCAGGATTGTATGGCGTTCGAGAAAAACACAATTTATTGGGCTATGAAGCCAATGGTTTTGGAACCGAACTGGACGTTAGATATGGTGCGTTTTTTGACCAATTCGAGTTTGCATTGAATACACAATATCAGTATGATTGGTATGAAGCGCCATTAGTTAGTGATACTCGTGGTGGATTTAAACAAGTTACTATTGGAGCCAAATATTTAATTTATGATCCATTTATCAAGCAGGACAAACCTAACTTATATAGTTGGAAAGCCAATCACAAATTCAGTTGGAAACAGTTTATACCAGCGGTTGCAGTTTATGGCGGAATTAATTTAAAAATTGGAGAAAATCCGTTTACCTTTCCAACAGACCGAGTGATAAGTCCAAAATTTATGATAATTACTCAGAATCATTTCGGTAGCAAATGGGTTTGGGTGAATAATATTATTGCTGACAAATACATGACGGATTATCCAACTTTGGGACTTATATCAACATTAACTCGTGGGTTCAATATGCGTTGGTCTGGATTTTTAGAATTTCAAGGCTATAAAAGCGATTACTATGCAGACACGGTGATGCGATTGGGTGCGGCTTATTTGGTTCGCGAAAACATTCAGTTGGATGCCTCTTTAAGCAAAAACGTGAAAGATACACCGTCGTTACTTTCGGCTAATGTTGGAATGGCGTGGCGTTTTGATAGCAATTGGGAAACCAATTACAAGCGTGTTAAAAACGACAAAAAAGATAAGAAGAAAGATAAAAAATCTAAGAAAGATAAAGGTAAGAAACGTAAAGATGAAGTAGAATTGGAAAAAACAAAATAATGATTACCATAGTTGAAGCCAATACCCCAAAGCTCCTAAAAGAGTTCGTTATGTTTCCGTTTTACTTATATAAAAATCATCCGTATTGGGTTCCGCCTTTGATAAATGATGAAATCGAAACGTTTGATAAAACTAAAAATCCCGCATTTACTTCCGCTGAAGCTAATTTTTATTTGGCTTATAAAGATGATTGTATTGTGGGTAGAATTGCAGCCATCATTAATTGGGATGAAGTAAATAAGCAAGAGAAAAGTAAAGTTCGTTTTGGTTGGTGGGACGTTATCGATGATATAGAAGTTACCAAAGCCTTGCTTGAAAAAGTATATGAATTAGGAAGAAAGAATAATTTGGAATACGTAGAAGGCCCGATGGGTTTTTCAAATTTAGATAAAGTTGGCGTTCTCACTGAAGGTTTTGACGAAATGGGTTCTATGATTACATGGTATAATTTTCCCTATTATGCAATACATTTGGAGCAATTAGGCTATGTAAAAGAAAAAGAATATCTCGAAAATAAATTTCCATTTGCCAATGTTAAACCAGAGCATTTTGAGAAAGCGAATGAATTAGTTAGAAAGCGATACGGATTAAAACCGCTGAATTTCACCAACAATAAAGACATCATGCCGTATGTGGATAAAATGTTTGATTTGTTCAATGCTTCTTATGCCAATTTATCATCTTTTGTAGCAATTACGGGTGTTCAGAAAGACTATTTTAAAAAGAAATACATCAGTTTTATCAATCCAGAGTATATTAAGTTTGTAATGGATAAAGAGGATAATATGGTCGCTTTTAGTATTGTGATGCCAAGTTTTTCTAGCGCATTGCAGAAGGCTAAAGGCAAATTGTTTCCTTTCGGATTTTATCATTTGCTTAAGGCAAAAAGTGACAGTAAGGAAGTACTGTTCTACTTAATCGGAGTTGATCCTGAATATCAAAATAAAGGTGCGACTGCAATTATATTTAATGAGTATTACAACACGTTCAAAGCGAAAGGAATTCTAAATTGTATTAGAACGCCCGAATTAGAAGATAACCACGCGATTCAAAATATTTGGAAACATTTTGATCCGCAAATTTTTAAAAGACGTAGAACCTATCGCAAAAATTTATAAAAATAGCCATCACTCTTACAATAAGTAAGATAGGTTCATACCATACAGTTTAACCTCTTCATTCTTGAAGAGGTTTTTTTATTTTCTAAGAGTACGTTGGATCGGCAATTAGTATTTTTTTTAAATTTATAAGAATAATACCTTCTCTAAATCATAAAATATGTATTTCATCGATTTATTTGTATTTTAAACGATAAATATAATAATATTGTTTAATAATATTGATCTAAAAATCGTATTCTAATGATCTGAGTATCTGGAATATTTAGTAGAAGATAAACCAGTATTTATTTTAAAAAAAAAGCCAATTTTATAATTAACGATAAAATTCTTATTAATTCAAAAAAGATGTAGTTCAACGGATATTTTCGCTCTTAGTAGATTAAAAGCGTATTTAGATGTATTTTCTTCTTCTTTTTAATTTACAATTTATAGTAAAATAATAATATATTCACAGTAATTTATGATTATAACAAATAATATGTAGTTTATAATGTTAAAAAAATATTATTATCATAAAAACAATGTTTTGTTAATAACTAATGATAACTAATTTTAAGTAAAAAACTTACAAATGTAAAATGTTAAAATTTCGCAATCTTTTGATTTGAAAGCATTTAAAGTTTAAAATTATTTTATCATTGCAATTCCAAAAAGACTATGAAACGAATGATACAAACCTATTTTATTTTGAGTAGAATGATAAATGAAGCGACTGGAAATTACATTATTTTAGCAAAGAACAAGCAAGGAAAGGGAATTTTAACAAGTAAAGCAAATTTATTTTTACTTTTACTATTGGTTTCTAGCTCATTTCTTGTAGCACAAGGGCCAGTAATAGGTTATTCAGGAGTGCAAAGCAACTACACTATTAATGTTCCGATAACAACATTAACACCAACCATTACCGCAGGAGTACCTCAAATTAGAACAAATGTTTCTACCACAGCTGGTAATGGAACTTCAGGTTTTGCTGACGGTACCACGGCATCTCCAAAATATTACAGTCCAACCGGAATTGCAATAGCCTCTTCTGGAAATAGGTATATAGCCGACAGTCAAAATCACTGCATTCGCAAAATATCGGCTTCTGGTTTAGTATCCACCTTAGCAGGTGCTGGTTTGGCCGGATTTGCAAATGGAACAGCCAATCAAGCACAATTTAATATTCCTTACGCGGTGGCTGTGGATGCCTCTGAAAATGTATATGTAATTGAATCGACTTCTAACGCAATCCGAAAAATAACTCCTGCCGGAGTGGTTTCAACTTTTGCAGGAGAGGTTACTACCGCTGGTTACCTTGATGGACAAGGGACTAATGCGTTATTTTCAAGCCCAAAAGGTCTAGACGTTGATGCTTCTGGGAATGTATATGTTGCGGATGCAGGTAACAATCGAATCAGAAAAATATCAAATTCAGGAACCGTAACCACTTTTGCAGGTTCTGGAGTAGCGGGTTACCTTGATGCTCAAGGTATTTCTGCCAGATTTAACAATCCAACTAGCGTTGCCGTAACTAATGCGGGCGCTTTGTATGTAAGTGATACGTCTAATAATCGTATCAGAGCAATAGCTACGTCTGGAATGGTAACCACTTTTGCAGGAAGCGGTGCTTCTGGGATGGTTAATGGACAAGGAACTTCGGCACAATTTAACGCACCAAGAGCATTGGCTGTAGACGCGTCTGGAATTGTTTGTGTTGTTGATTATAGCAATAATCGTATAAGAAAAATAACAGATACAGGTTTGGTTTCAACTTTATCTGGTACCGGTGTATTTGGTGCTGTGAATGGTGCTGGAACTTCAGCTTCTTTCAAATATCCTGAAGGAATTGCTTTAGATGCTTCTGGAGACGCATTTGTTGCAGATGTGACCAATAATTGTATTAGAAAGATAACAGCTTCAGGCGATACTTCCACTTTTTCAGGAAGTGCTGTTCGCGGACTAGAAAATGGGCAAGAGGGCGCAATGGCATTGTTCAATGGTCCTGTTGCAGTAGCTGTAACATCAACTGGAATAACGTATGTTATTGATGATTTTAATTCTTGTATTCGAAAAATTACTGCTACCGGAATTGTTTCAACTTTTGCCGGGAACAGTGCGACAGGATATGCAGATGGCACAGGAACTGTTGCTTATTTTAATAATCCAAAAGGAATTGCTGTAGATGCTGCAGGAACTATTTATGTAGCAGATACTTTTAATAATAGAATTCGTAAAATTACAAGTTCTGGTGTTGTAACTACAATTGCAGGTGACGGAACTGCTGGTTATCTTGATGGTCAAGGTACCGCCGCACGATTCAATAATCCGTATAGTTTGACAGTGGATGCGGTTGGAAACATTTATGTAGCCGATACCAAAAATCATCGTATTAGAAAAATTAGCACTTCGGGAGCCGTAACTACAGTTGCTGGATATATTCTTTCAGGTTTTGCTGACGGAGCGCCAACTGTTGCCAGATTCAAGAATCCACAAGGAATAGCAATTGACAACGCAACTGGAATTTTATATATTGCCGATACTACAAATAACAGAATCCGTAAGATCGCTACTGATGGAACCGTAAGCA
This sequence comes from Flavobacterium sp., assembly GCF_029945805.1. Lineage (GTDB taxonomy): Bacteria > Bacteroidota > Bacteroidia > Flavobacteriales > Flavobacteriaceae > Flavobacterium. Next base: position 6,736 of record NZ_JAQSDH010000032.1, on the reverse strand, counting down.
CATTCGCTGGAAGTTTTGCGGGTTATAGTGATGATCAGGGAACAGCGGCTTATTTTAATAATCCAATCGGAATTACAATTGACGCTTCAAAGAATTTATATATAGGCGATTACTACAATTCTGTGATCAGGAAAGTAGAACCAACAGGTTTAGTAAGTACTTATGCCGGAAATGGTTCCAGCGAATATATGGATGGCATTGGAAATGTAGCTTCTTTTTATTTTCCCGTTGGTGTTGCATCAGATACTTCAGGAAATGTTTATGTAGCCGATTCTTATACACAACGTATTCGTAAAATCACTTCGGTTGAGCCATTTACAATTACTCCCGCTTTACCTACAGGTATTAATTTCAATACAGCAACAGGGATTGTATCAGGAACACCAACAGAATTAAAGACAGCAACGACCTATACAATTACCGCCTCAAATTATAGCGGAACAGGAACGACAACAATTACTTTTGCAATTGGAACGGTTTCAGGACCATCAGCACCGACAGCAAATGCACAATCTTTTTGTACTTCGGCTACAGTTGCTAATTTGGTTGCAACTGGAACGGCTTTAAAATGGTACAATGTTGCAAGTGGCGGAACAGTTTTAAATTCAACAACGGCTTTATCGACTGGAAATTATTATGTATCACAAACCGTAAGTTCAATTGAAAGTTCAAGAACAGCGGTTGTGGTTACTGTAAATACTACTGCTGCACCTTCAGCAAATGCACAATCTTTTTGTAATACCGCTACTGTTGCTAATTTGGTTGCAACCGGAACAGGATTAAAGTGGTATTCGGTTTCTTCAGGCGGATCAGCATTAACGTCAACTGCAGCTTTATCTACCGGAACCTATTATGTTTCACAGACCTTAAACTCTTGTGAAAGCACCAGAACAACTGTTTCAGTAACGATAAATAATACTGTTGCTCCAACAGCATTAGCACAAAGTTTTACCAATTCGGCTACAGTTGCTAATTTGGTTGCAACCGGAAGTTTAGTACAATGGTACAGCGTTTCAACTGGCGGAACTGCTTTGGTATCAACTTCAGCATTATCAACCGGAACTTATTATGTTTCGCAAACCCTAAATGGATGTGAAAGTCCAAGAACAATAGTTTCCGTTACAATTACTGTTGCACCAGGTGCACCGACAGCAAATGCACAATCTTTTTGTACTTCGGCTACAGTTGCTAATTTGGTTGCAACTGGAACGGCTTTAAAATGGTACAATGTTGCAAGTGGCGGAACAGTTTTAAATTCAACAACGGCTTTATCGACTGGAAATTATTATGTATCACAAACCGTAAGTTCAATTGAAAGTTCAAGAACAGCGGTTGTGGTTACTGTAAATACTACTGCTGCACCTTCAGCAAATGCACAATCTTTTTGTAATACCGCTACTGTTGCTAATTTGGTTGCAACCGGAACAGGATTAAAGTGGTATTCGGTTTCTTCAGGCGGATCAGCATTAACGTCAACTGCAGCTTTATCTACCGGAACCTATTATGTTTCACAGACCTTAAACTCTTGTGAAAGCACCAGAACAACTGTTTCAGTAACGATAAATAATACTGTTGCTCCAACAGCATTAGCACAAAGTTTTACCAATTCGGCTACAGTTGCTAATTTGGTTGCAACCGGAAGTTTAGTACAATGGTACAGCGTTTCAACTGGCGGAACTGCTTTGGTATCAACTTCAGCATTATCAACCGGAACTTATTATGTTTCGCAAACCCTAAATGGATGTGAAAGTCCAAGAACAATAGTTTCCGTTACAATTACTGTTGCACCAGGTGCACCGACAGCAAATGCACAATCTTTTTGTACTTCGGCTACAGTTGCTAATTTGGTTGCCACTGGAACAGCTTTAAAATGGTACAATGTTGTAGTAGGAGGAACTCCGTTGGCATCGACTACCGCTTTATCTACAGGAAACTATTATGTTTCTCAAACTATAAATTCTATAGAAAGTTCAAGAACAATTGTAGCTGTAACTGTCACTATAACTCCAGCGCCATCAGCATTGTCGCAGTTCTTCTGTTATTCGGCTACTGTAGCTAATTTAACAGCAAGTGGAACATCTTTAAAATGGTACACTAATCTTATTGGAGGGACAGTATTGATAGCCACTACAGGTTTAGTAAGCGGAAATTTCTATGTTTCACAAACAGTAAACGGTTGTGAAAGTACTAGAACACAAGTTTCAGTAACGGTAAGTACAACCGCTGCTCCAACAGCATCTGCACAAGTATTTTGTAGTGGAAGTACAGTTGCTGATTTAATAGCAAGCGGAACTTCTTTAAAATGGTTTAGTTCTTTAACGGGTGGAATTCAATTAGCAGCGACTTCAACTTTAGTCTCTGGAAGCTATTATGTATCACAAACTGTAAATACGTGTGAAAGTACAAGAACTCTTGTTTTAGTTACAGTGAATACAACTCTTGCACCAACAGCAATATCGCAAACGTTTACCAATTTAGCGACCGTTGGTAATTTGGTTGCAAACGGAACGGCATTAAGATGGTATGATGTTGCCTCTGGTGGAGCAGCTTTGGCATCAACTACAGTTTTATCATCCAGCAATTACTTTGTTTCACAAACATTAAACGGTTGTGAAAGTTCAAGAACATTAGTGTCAGTAACAATTAATGTGGCGCCCACAGCACCAGCAGCTTCCCCACAAACATTTTGTAACGGAGCTACAGTGGGTAACTTGGTTGCAAGTGGAACTGCAATACAATGGTATTCTACACCAGCGGGAGGAACAGCATTAGCATTCATTACAGTTTTATCTACAGGAAATTATTATGTTTCTCAAACTGTTAACTCTGTTGAGAGTCCTAGAGCAGTAGTTTCGGTAATTGTAAATGCCACGAGCGCTCCAACTGCGACTGCTCAATCTTTCTGTAATTCAGCCACTGTTGCTAATTTGGTTGCTTTGGGAACAGCTTTGGAATGGTACACAGTTTCTTCAGGTGGAACAGCTTTGCCATTCAATATGGCATTGACATCAGGAACGTATTATGTATCACAAACCGTAAATGGTTGTGAAAGCACGAGAACTGCAAGTGCAATAACTTTAAATACGACTGCTGCACCAACATCAACGGCACAAAATTTCAATAGTGGAGCAACGGTTGCTAATTTGGTAGCATTGGGAACTTTACTGCAATGGTATACTGCGGCTGCAGGTGGAATAGCATTACCATCAACAACTACTTTATCTAGTGGAAATTACTATGTATCACAAACTATAAATGGGTGTGAAAGTCAAAGAACACTAGTTTTGGTAACAATAAATACGGCGTCTGGAGCACCAGCAGCATCAGCGCAATCTTTTTGTAATGGAGCTACCGTTAGTAATTTAATTGCTACAGGAATAGCTTTAAAATGGTATACCGTACCATCTGGCGGAATAGCGTTAGTATCGGGTGCGCTGCTGGTTACTGGAAATTATTATGTTTCACAAACTGTAAATTCAGTTGAAAGTGCAAGAACTATAGTTTCCGTTACCGTAAGCACAACGCCATTACCAATAGTTACATCTCAGACCTTTTGTAGCGGAGCAACAATTGCTAATTTGGAGGCTATAGGAACAGCAATAAAATGGTATTCTTCAAACACAAGTGTAATGCCTTTAGCATCAACCGCTTTTTTAATATCTGGTATTTACTATGTTTCACAAACGATTGCTGGTTGTGAAAGTTCAAGAATGATTATTGGAGTAACAATAAATACAACAGGGGCACCAACAGCATCGGCACAAACTTTTAATTATGCCGCTACAGTTGCTGATTTAATAGCGACGGGAACTTCTATAAAATGGTATAGTACTCTGACGGGCGGAACTGCTTTAGCATCAGCTGCCTCGCTGCTATCTGGAACCTATTTTGCTTCACAAACAGTTAATGGTTGTGAAAGTACAAGAAGAGCAGTTGGCGTTACTATGAATCTCGCATTATCGGCACCAACCGCATTTGCACAATCGTTCTGTACAACTACTTCGGTTGCGAGCTTGCAAGCAAATGGAGCTGCTTTAAAGTGGTATACTGTTGCTACTGGTGGAGCACCATTACCAATATCCACAGTTTTAACTTCAGCAAATTATTATGTATCTCAAACAGTAAATTCAATTGAAAGTCCGAGAACTTTGGTTTCTGTTATTGTAAATACAGCACCTACGAGTCAGACAATTTCATCACCTACCTATTCAGGCTCTAAGAGATCCCCAATATGTAATTCAGACAATAAAGTTATAAATGTTAAAGTTGGTTATTTTGCTACTAAGATTGAATGGGAAGTTGCAGTAATGCCACTTAATTCAAATGTCCAACCACTGGAATCCGCTTATGCAAAAATTGATGGGGCAACCGGAGCAAGTTTTTCGGTTACTAATGGCAAACCCGGTAGAAATTATTATAGAGCCAAGTTTATAAACGGTGATTGTGAAGAGACTGCAAAGTATAGTAACTCTTTAGTTATATTTTATTCCGGTTGTGGTTCTTCCGCAAGACTTTCTGCAGTAACTTATCCAAATCCGTTTACTGAAAATTTCAAATTGAGTATAAGTACTTCGAGTAATGAAATAGTTCAAGTTTTTATTTATGATTTGACAGGAAGATTAGTAGAACAACGAGAAATTAATTTAGAAGATATATCAGAGATAGAATTGGGTGATAGATATCCATCAGGTGTATTCATTGTGAATGTAACTCAAGGTGAAAATATTAAATCGCTGAAAGTGGTTAAGAGATAAAATGCAGATTTCATCGATAAAAAGCTCTTCAATTAAGTTGAAGAGCTTTTTTGTTTATTATCAATTAGTTAGTTTAATGTATTTTTAGTGTTAGATAAAAATTACGTTTTTATTAGCAATTGTTTTCTTTCAAATCTTTTAAATTAAAATAGTGCATTTCATCGGTAAAATAAATTCATTCATAGAAAAATTTCGATTTTTTTAACATTTTTTTTTTTTATTATATACTTTTATCATCCCGATTAACATCTACCTATTTTATTAATAGTTATTGATTTGAATTTCAAATTCTAATAATTATTGCTCTAAATACTAAACGGCGCTTATTCGTGATGTGGTATAATTTAATACCTAATCATTATGAAAAAAAGTACTTTAATGAATTTTCTTGAATGTCTCGGCATTCGGCACTACAATCTAATTGTAGAAGAAAACGGCTTTAAAATGGATTTCAGCCGACAAAATGTAAAACAATCCATTGACAATTCTGAAAAGAAAAGCAGTATTCCAAGTTTCCTAATACTTGTGTTACTCTTTTTATTTACCAATTTTTTATTTGCGCAACAGCCAGCATGTAATTTGAGAGGTGTCTTAGAATCTAAGAGACTGAGAGATGGTGGTACGAATTTTACGATTAATTCTGAACTCTACAAAACAGTTCCAGGAACTATTTACAGATGGGAATTTAAGTCGAACAATTCTGCTGCGAAATTTGCAACTGCAAATGGTACGCCAAATATTACCATCAACCCAGGTAATAAAAATGGCGAGTTTAATTTAAAATTAACGGTGGTGAATCCTGGTGAATCAGGAAGATCGAGTAAATCGTGTTCTTGTACGAAATCAGTTTCCATAGGCAACCTTTAATTTAAAAAACTAAATAAATGAAAAATTCAACTTTATTCAGTAATGGAACTAGCTTCAAAGATAGTTTCTATTGTTGTTGCGAGAGTCTAAGAAGAAATTTCAAATTTCTTGTAGCTCTTGTATTATTTATAGCATCCTTTTCACAGGGTGTTTCTGCACAAGGTACCTTAGTACCATCGTGTAACCTTATCGGACCTCTTGTAGGATGCGCTGTATCAGACCCGAGTGATACCTCAGGCGATATCATCATTAATATCGAGGTAGCTCGAAGTGGGGCACCCAATCTTTTAAATCCCACAACGAATCTAAATTTTGTTTACTCATTTCCAACTAATAGTGCAGGTGCATTTATTAGAACTTATGGACCTGTAGTTTATAATCCAATTACTAATAGAACGACGCAAGCATTAGTAGTATTCCCAGGAAGTAATACTCCTGAGTTTAATTTACAATTGAATGCAACTAATAGTTCAAGTAGTCCAAATACAGTGTGTGAATGTAGTAAATCAGTATCAGTTTCGAGAGTTGCTGCTACTTCATCATTTTTACCAATTGCATGTTACGGACAGACTAGTACGCTAACAGTAGTAGGACAATATTCAGATGTTGAACAATACACTTATACACTTTTACCTAGTGGTCCTACAAATACTGATGGTATTTTTACGGGTCTTACAGGTAGTTTAGCTGGTACAACTTATGTTGTTAATGTAGAATCTGCCGAAGGTTGTATTACAACTACTTCACAAACAATTTTTGAACCAGCACTTAATCCTGCTATCTTAAGTTGCCCTCCGCCAAGAATAATATCTGCATGTGAATCAACTGCTGCAATCAATTTAGCTTTTAATAATTGGTTAGCATCATTTAGTTATACAGGAGGAACAAATTCTGCTGTAAGTACAAACCCATCAGAGCCTGTTTTACCAGCATTATGTGGAGGTACTGCGACAGTTACGTGGACAGTTACAGATCGATGTGGTGAGCCACAAGATTGTACAAGTACATTTACAATTACACCAGCACCAGCTGTTGTTGTAACAACATCTCCAGACAGTACTACAAATGCATGTTCTTATGCAGACCAAGCAGCAGCAGATGCAGCATACAATGCA
>NZ_JAQSDH010000031.1 GCF_029945805.1 Flavobacterium sp. | reverse complement strand
CCTAAAACTAGTTCAGATTAAATCGCTGCTCTTTCGGTTAGCGGGTGCAAAAGTAACTATCTTTTTTATTCTGGCAAGCTTTTTTGAAAATAATTTTTAAATTTATTTTTTTCTGCTCGTTTACCCAAAAATTCAATGAACTTAATCCCTTGCGGGGTGCAAATATAAAAACTAATACTCTTTCAAACCAAATAAAAACATACCTTTTTTATTCTTTTTTTTAATGTCTTGATAACACGGATTTTACATTGGGCGCTTTACATCATGCCCCCGTTATTCTACCAATATGTAATCCCTACGGGATTTTTGGAGGATGTTTATACGTCCTGATGAAGCCAAAAGTGGTCTTTAGCCCCGATAGTAGTGGCATCCTTTTTCCTTTTTTAAGGAAAAAGATACAGCGAATAGCGGGACAAAGCGTCATGAAGACGAGAATGGTTGTGCTGCTAAATAAAAAGAATGGAAAAATAAGACTACTGTTTGTCTGCTTTTTTTACCCAAAAATCGTACAATTCATCAATGTTTACTGGATTAGCTGATTTTTGGGCAGCAAGTCTACCTCTTGAGAAGGCTCCGTCGAGAATGGTTTCTATAAGGAAGTCTTCGTTAACTTCGTAGGGTGCGTATTTAGTTTTGAGATTAATGTCGAATAATTTGGCTGTGTTGTTGGACCAGAATGCTTTCCAACCGCTTTTATAATCTTTGATTAGTTCGAATGTCGTAAAGCCAGTTTGGCGATGGATGAGTTTGATTAATATTTGCCCTTGTTTTCGGGAAAGTTTTTTTAATTGACCAGTAAATTCGTTCTCCATATAATCTTCGACAATTTTGAAGTATTTCTTTTTTTCTTTGTTGGTCTTCATTTTGTCCATGTTTTTATTGAGGACCATTAATCTATCGGCGGCTGTTTTTGCTATTGGATATACTTTATAGACTCTGTTTTGAAGTAATTGAAACGCTTTCTTTTCTTCGGTAGTAAGTTTTTGCTTGTAGATAAAAACTTCTTCCAATGCAACAACAGTATCTTTTGATTCTATGTCAAGATCTCTTTTTACAAGTGAATCGTTCGTGACTTGGGCATTTGAAATTGCTGAAAAACAAATAAATAAAAAGAAATAAAGGAACTTTTTACTTATGATTTTAAAATTGAATTTTGGGCATTCGTGAATCTTTGATTTCATCGATTGGAATTATTAGGGTAAAAATATATAATATCCATAACAACTCTAATGCCAAATTTATATTTTAGCAAAAAAAATATTTATGGCAACAAAATCTATACTTACGAAATCATCGCTTTCTTTTTTAGAAACTTACTTAAATAATGCTTCTCCCACCGGATATGAATCGAATGGACAAAAGATTTGGATGGACTATTTGAAACCTTATGTTGACACTTTTATTACGGATACTTATGGTTCGGCTGTTGGGGTTATAAATCCCGATGCGAAATACAGAGTGGTTATTGAAGGCCATTCGGATGAAATTTCTTGGTATGTAAATTACATTACCGATAACGGACTTATCTATGTAATTCGAAATGGTGGTTCTGATCATCAAATTGCACCTTCAAAGCGAGTTAATATCCATACAAAAAAAGGAATTGTGAAAGGCGTTTTTGGGTGGCCAGCGATTCATACTAGAAATCGTGGTAAGGAAGAATCGGCTAGTTTAAGCAATATATTTATTGATTGTGGCTGTTCTACAAAAGAAGAAGTGGAGAAATTGGGTATTCATGTAGGTTGTGTTATTACGTATCCAGATGAATTTATGATTTTGAACGGCGATAAATTTGTTTGCCGTGCGATTGATAATAGAATGGGTGGTTTTATGATTGCTGAAGTAGCTCGACTTTTGAAAGAAAACAAGAAGAAATTGCCTTTTGGACTTTATATTACGAATTCGGTTCAGGAGGAAATTGGACTTCGCGGTGCCGAAATGATCACTAATACGATTAAACCCAATGTCGCTATTGTAACAGATGTTTGTCACGACACTACTACTCCAATGATCGAAAAGAAAATTGAAGGTGATTTACAAATGGGTAAAGGACCAGTGATTGCTTATGCTCCTGCGGTTCACAACACTTTGAGAGATTTAATTGTCGATACGGCTGAAGCCAATAAGATTCCGTTTCAAAGACACGCGACTTCAAGAGCAACCGGAACTGACACTGATGCTTTTGCTTACAGTAATGGCGGCGTTGCTTCAGCTTTGATTTCGTTACCTTTGCGTTATATGCACACAACCGTGGAAATGGTTCATAGAGATGATGTTGAAAATGTGATTAAACTGATATACGAAACGCTACTAAAAATAGAAAACAACGATAGTTTTTCTTATTTCAAATAAAACAAAAAGCATCCCAATTGGGATGCTTTTTTACTTTCGCATGGCTGCGAAAGCCAATCAACCTAAAACTTATAATTTTATATCTGCAGTGATTGCCTCGTGGTGAGCTGCTTTAATTCTTTTAAGATTGTAATTTATTTTTTCAAAATCCAAAGGACAAGTGACATTTGAAATAGTACTCTCAATAATTTGATTGTCTTCTGCGATTCGGTTTTCAACTGTAAAATCTACTGTAAGAGGTTGAGCTTCTGCTTCTGTGTTTTGGGTAACCAAATTGTTTTCGGCAATTAATTCCTCTGTTGTTTTAACATAAACTGTTGTGATTACTGAACTTGGATTGAAGATCACTGTTTCAGTTCCTATTGTACTTCTTGAACTGTCTGCAAAAACCATTAGGCTTTCTTGTTGATTGTTGTCTACACTAATTGTAGCAAATTCTTGTTGGTCTAAACTGTCTAATTTAAACGCGTTAGCTGCATTAGAAGTATTAAAACTTAAAGCAACTAGTCCTAAAAAAATGATTGATGATTTCATGATGATTTTGATTTTATGATGATTTTGATTTTATGATGATTGATGTTTTACTATTGATATTGTGATTAATATCCTATGCAAATATATGGCTAAAAACTAATACCTTGTTTTGCATAGTACTTAAATTTAAGATATATTTAACATTTTGATTGTTTTTACTGATTGTAATAAATAAAAAAGCGCCGTTTAACTTTAAACGACGCTTTTAAGATTTTTACTTTAGCTTATTTCAAACAGGTAACGGCATCCTGAGATTTTGAAAACTCTGCATAGTTTAATGCTGTATTTCCTTTTTCATCTTTAAGTTGTTTGTCTGCTCCTTTTTCTACTAGATATTTTATGATTTCTACTTTGTTGTAACGGGCTGCAAACATTAATGGAGTTAGTCCATTTGATTTTTCGTTAACATCGGAACCGTATTCAATAAACTTTTTAACGGTTTCGAGATCGCCTTTCATAATTGCGGAACACAAAGGAGTGTTTTCGTAGTTTGCAATTTCAATTGAAGTTGCACTAGCTGAAACAGTGGCTGCTTCGGCTACATTTGTAAAAGCTACAAGAGCTAATCCTAGGATAATGATTGATTTTTTCATGATGATTGTGATTTAAATATTTATGATTAAAGGATAAGACTCTTTAGATTATAATTCGTTACAAAAAAAAGTTACTATTCTAATTATTTTTTTAGCTAGTACAAAGAACAAAAAAACCATGCAAAAGCATGGTTAGTAAATCTTTATTTGATTGTTATCTTATTTATTTAGAAAACTCAAAACATTCTTTTCGATTCGTTCGTTAATATTAGTGATATCTGCTTTTACAAATTTTTCGCCTAATATGTTTTCGTATAATTCAATATAGCGCTCAGAAACCGTTTCAATATAGTCATCACTCATATCTGGAATTTGTTGACCCTCTTTTCCTTGAAAACCGTTTTCTATTAACCAACGACGTACAAATTCTTTCGACAATTGTTTTTGTTCTTCTCCACTATCTTGTCTATTTTGATAACCATCCGCGTAGAAATAACGGGAAGAATCGGGTGTGTGGATTTCGTCAATAAGGACAATGATTCCGTCTTTGGTTTTCCCAAATTCGTATTTGGTATCCACCAATATCAATCCTTTACTTGCTGCGATTTCTGTTCCTCGCAGGTATAAAGCTCTGGTATATTTTTCTAAAACAAGATAATCTTCTTCTGCAACTATTGCGTTAGCCAAAATAGCTTCCCGTGAAATGTCTTCATCATGGGAGCCATTATCGGCTTTGGTTGTTGGAGTAATAATAGGTGTTGGAAATTTATCGTTTTCTTTTAAACCTTCCGCCATTGTTACACCGCAGATCGTTCTTTTTCCGAGAGCATATTCGCGAGCAGCATGACCAGAAAGATAGCCTCGAATCACCATTTCGACTTTAAAAGGTTCACAAAGATGTCCGACAGCTACGTTTGGATCGGGAGTTGCGATAAGCCAATTTGGTACGATATCTTGTGTCAAATGCATGAACTTAGTAGCAATTTGATTTAGGATTTGACCTTTGTACGGAATCCCTTTAGGCAATACGACATCAAAAGCAGATAATCTATCGGTAGCAATCATTACCAATAATTCGTCGTTGATGTTATAGACTTCGCGGACTTTGCCACGATAAACTGATTTTTGTCCAGGAAACTGGAAATTAGTTGTAGTTAGTGTATTCATTATGTTGTGTTCCTTTGACAAGCTCAGGATAAATTATTGTTGTGGCTGTAAATGTACTTATTAATAAATTATTTGTCCAATAAATAGGTATTGAAATGTTCCAATATTCGACCATATTCATCAACCCAAGAATAGGTTTCTTTAAAACCATGTGGTTCTACAGGATACGAAGCCAAGCTCCAGCTTTTCTTCCCAAATTCGATAAAACGTTGCGAAATACGAACGATATCTTTGTATTCCACATTGTCATCCACCATTCCGTGAAGCATTAATAAATGACCTTGCAACTTATCCGCATAATATATAGGGGAGGATTTTGTGAAAGCATCGGGATCCGTTTCTGGGAAATTCAGAATATTACCCGTGTATTCGTGGTTATAATGTGCCCAATCGGTAACAGAACGAATTGCGCAACCCACTTTGAAATCGTTCGGCGCAGTCATTAAGGCCATCAATGTTATAAATCCGCCATAAGAGCCACCATAGATTCCAACTTTATTTGGATTAATACCATATTTGTTGACCAATACATTCTTACCATCGACTTGATCTGATAAATCTTTGCCGCCCATGAATCGGTAAATTCCAATACGATGATCGCGTCCGTAACCTTCACTAGCTCTATAATCAACATCAAGCACCGTATAACCCAAATCAGTTAACATATTATGGAACATATATTCGCGCATGTAACCGCTCCAATAATTGTGTGCATTTTGTAAATATCCGGCACCGTGCACAAAAATTACGGCTGCTCCATTTTTAACTTTAGCTTCCGGAACATAAATTCTAGCATTGACATTAGCTCCATCTTGCGCTTTAAAAGTGATTACCTCGGGCGCTCTCCAATTGTATTTTTTAAATTCTTCCGATTGCGATTGCGTAATTTGGGTCACCGTAGTGTTCGCTTTGTTATCCGCTACATACAATTCCCAAGGTTTATTTTTATAGGAATAACGAACTAACAAAGACTTTTCGTCTGGAGAAAGTTTCACCTCAGAATAGCCTTCTTTTACCAGAATTGGCTCCATTTTCCCACCGGAAACCGATAGTTTATAGAATTCTCTGTTTCCTGGATGTGTGGTATTTGTGGTTAAATAGAATGCTTTTTTATCGTTGGACAAAACAACCTTATGCACTTCCCAATTTCCGAATGTGAGTTGTTTTTTTGATTTGGAAATCAAATTATAGGTATATAAATGAGAATATCCCGTTGCTTCTGATTGGAAATAAATCGTTTGATTATCCGCTAAAAAGCCTAAAGTTCCCACTTCAAACGAATAGGCTGGAATTTCTGGCCCACCAATCCAAGCTTCATCGTGTTGGTGCTCTAATTCGGTAAAACTGCCCTCTTCTTGATTGAGACTTATCAACCATCGGTCTTTATTGTCCTGACTTCTGATATCTGCTACAGCATACTTTCCGTCTGTCGAAAAAACAACTTGATTCACGCAAACCGCTCTTTCCGTTGCTTCTTTTTTATTCAATTCAGGATACAATTCGTAATATTTCGGTTTGTCTTTACTATGACTCAATTTAGAAAAATCAACGAAATAAGCCGTATCTTTTAAGGTATTGTAGATTCCAAATTTAGTTTTGAAAAAGTTACTCGTAGATACTTTCGTTTTTACTTCTCTTGACCTATTGTACCCGTCGGAAGTAATAAAATCTTCCATGATTTCGCTTTTGTTTTCCGATGCTTCGAATAACGTAAAAGCTACAGAAGTCCCTTTTGGGTTTACCGTCAAATTGAGAAAATCGGCTTTATCAGAATATACCGCTTTTGGAAAATCAGCTTTAACCAATTTCGCTTTAGCCTCATACCATTTCTTTTTCGCTTCTTGATCGCGGATGTATTGGAATAATTCTTTTTGCTGCTTGTCTAAAAAGTTGTCTTCAACAGGTTTATCTTTTTCTTTTCCTTTTTTGAAATTCGTAAGCTGCATTACGCTCGCTTCATTAGTATTGAACTGGAAAATATTATTATTTTGTTCAAAGAAAACGATCCCTTTTTCTGACCCAACTTGCAAATTACTTATTGGCACACTCTGCTGAAAAAGTGTTACTGTTTTTGCTGATTTTACGTTGTACGAATACAAAGCCCCATTATCAACATAGTAGAAAATCGACTTATCTGAATTTGGAATGTAAGTTTGCTGCGAAAGATTAATTTCATTTCCGGTAACCAACTCGGGCGTTTTCATTCCTTTTTTCCAATAATAGGTGCTAGAGCCCCATTCTTTTTTTGGATTCCAGTCAAAATAAATTATCTGTCCGTCTAATGACCATCGCGAATTTTCGGGTTGGTATCCTATAAAGCCATCACCTTTCATGATGTCTTCCAGTTTTAAAGTTTGTGCTTGAGTTGCAATTGTAGAAAACAAAAACAGCAGTAGGAATGATTTTAGTCTCATTATATTTTGGTTAGGCTGCAAATATAATTGAAAAACCTGTCAGGTTTTTTCACTTGACAGGTTTAACATTTCAAAAATTCGTTAATTTTAGTAATCGTTATTCTCAATGCTTTTGTAGGCATCGATAACTTTTTTCACTAAACGGTGACGCACGATGTCTTTATCATCAAGGTAGATAATTCCAATACCTTCAACATCTTTCAAAATCAAAACGGCTTCTTTCAATCCGGAAATTGATCTTCGAGGCAAATCTACTTGTCCAGGATCTCCAGTAATAATGAACTTCGCATTTTTACCCATACGAGTTAGGAACATTTTCATCTGCGAATGCGTTGTGTTTTGGGCTTCATCCAGAATTACGAAAGCATGATCTAAAGTTCGTCCTCGCATAAAAGCCAAAGGTGCGATTTGTATAATTCCTTTAAGAAGATAATCTTCGAGCGTTTGTGGCGGTAACATATCGCGCAAAGCATCATATAACGGTTGCATATACGGATCTAATTTCTCTTTCATATCTCCCGGAAGAAAACCTAGATTTTCGCCAGCTTCCACCGCAGGACGTGTTAGAATAATTCTTTTTACTTGTTTTTCCTTTAGCGCTTTTACTGCTAATGCCACTCCTGTATAGGTTTTTCCTGTTCCGGCTGGACCGACAGCAAAAACCATATCGTTCTTGGCTACATATTCCACAAGCTTTTGTTGGTTAGGCGTAATGGCTTTAATCAGCTTTCCTCCTATTCCGTGCACTAAAATTTTATCACTATCCGGCATACGCTGTTCTTCCTGAGAATTACTGTGTATGACTCGGTCAATAACGTTATCATCAATATTGTTGTAACGCGTAAAGTGCAACATCAGGCGGTTGAAGCGTTTTTCGAACTCATCGAGTTCAGCTTTTTCACCATATGCCTTTAGTGTTGTGCCACGAGCGACAATTTTGAGTTTAGGATAATACCTTTTAATAGTTTCAAGATGAGCATCTTGAGCGCCCCAAAATTCTTTTGGTGCGATGTCGTGTAATTCAATGATACGTTCGTTCAAAAGCGTGAGTATTAAATTAAAATAATTCGCTATATATTATTAGCTTTGTACCCAAATTTACACAATTAAAAGAATAGGTTTTACTATTTTTAGAACCGATTTTCATTCAAGTTATAAACAATTTATGTCAATAATTACCTTAACAACCGATTACGGATTAAAAGACCACTTTGTTGGTGCTTTAAAAGGTAAATTGCTATCAGAGTTTCCTGAAGCCACTATTATTGATATTTCCCATAATATTGATCCTTTTAATGCTGCTGAAGCGGCGTATATAATAGGAGCTGCATATTTGAGCTTTCCGAAAGGAACAGTTCACTTAATAGGTGTTGATATAGAACGAAATACCGAAAATCAACATATTGCGATGGAGTGGAATAACCACTACTTTGTTTGTGCTGATAACGGGATTCTAAGCATACTAATCCAGAAAATTATTCCGGAGAAAATTTTTTCTATCAATATCCATGATCGTTTACCAGATGATGCTACCGATTTGGATGTGTTTGTAAAAGTGGCGTGCCATTTGGCCAAAGGCGGTTTGCCGAACGTTATTGGAAAAGAAATCAAAAACATAAAAGAAGTGACAGAATTGCAAGCCGTTATATTGGAAAACCAAATTAAAGGCTATGTAATTTATATCGATCATTTGGGCAATGCGGTGACTAATATTTCGAAAAAGACATTTTTTGAAATGGGTAGAAGCCGACCATATATTGTACAATACAGAAACCAAACGATTAAAACCATCTTATCTAAATATTCGGATGTTGGAATTTCTGAAAAATATCCCTTAAAGTATTATGAAGGCGAAAAACTGGCACTTTTCAACGAAGCTGGATTTTTAGAGATTGCAATTTTCAGAAGTAATCCAGAAACGGTTGGTTCAGCCGCAAGTTTATTGGGACTGAATTATAGAGATGTGGTGATAATAGATTTTGGAAATTAGAATAAGGGAAAAGGGATAAGTTAAAAGTTATAAGAATAATATGTTTATACGAATAATATGTTTATACGAATAATATGTTTATACGAATAGTAAAAATGAGTTTTCACGAAGAGCATATTCCTAAGTTTTTAGCGAATTTTGACGTAATGAAAGAAAAAATTCGCGGTTCTGAAGGGAATCGTTTTTTGGAATTGTATCAGGACAAAAATAATCCGTGTATTTTCTTTACCTATAGTTATTGGGAAACCGAAGACGATTTGGAAAATTACCGTCAATCTGAATTGTTTTATGACGTTTGGACGTTTACCAAAAAACTATTTAATGAGAAACCAGAAGCTTGGAGCGTGGATAAGTTAGTTTCACTGCCTTGATATTTTAAATTTTGAATTATAAATTTTAAATTAGGATTTGCTAAAAAGCAATAATCGATAAATAATCATAAATGAAATCAATAGCGTTACGTGAAATAAAATCCTTCTTTGGTTCGCCGATTGGTTACCTAGTGATTGGATTGTTTTTGTTACTCAACGGTTTATTCCTTTGGGTTTTTGATGGCGAATACAATATTTTACAAAGTGGTTTTGCCGATTTGAGTCCGTTTTTTACTTTGGCGCCATGGATTTTTATTTTCCTTATTCCGGCAGTGACGATGCGCAGTTTTTCGGATGAGAAAAAGCAAGGTACCATTGAACTATTATTAACCAAACCGTTATCGCTTTGGCAAATCGTAAATGGAAAATTTCTCGGTTCGTTTGTACTAATCGTTATGGCTCTCATTCCAACCTTAGTCTACGTTTATGTGATTTCAAGTTTGGGATTGCAACAAGGTAATATTGATCTGGGACAAACTATGGGTTCTTATTTTGGATTACTTTTCTTGGTTGGAGCTTACACTTCCATCGGGATTTTTACTTCTACTTTATCAGAAAATCAAATTGTAGCCTTCTTACTTTCGGTATTTTTCTGTTTCTTATTTTACTTCGGATTTGAAGGCCTTTCTACTTATGCTAAAGAATTTGAAAATGCCGTATCCCGAATCGGAATGGAGTATCATTATAAAAGTATGTCGCGAGGCGTTTTGGACACACGTGATATTTTATATTTTGTTACTGTTTCGTTCCTGTTTTTATCGTTCACTGTTTTTAAACTTAAATCCTTAAAATCGTAATGAGCGCTACTACCAACAACTTAAAAAAAATAGGATTAACTATAGGGATTATAGTGATTTTAAACCTAATGGGTCATTTTGTATTCAAGCGTTTTGACCTTACTGCTGATAAAAGATATACGCTTTCGCAAACCTCATTAAAGATTGTGAGCGATGTCAAAGAACCTTTATATATCGATGTGTTTTTGGAAGGAAATTTTCCGGGAGAATTCAAGAAATTACAAACCGAAACCCAACAATTATTAGAAGAATTCAAATCACAAAATTCTAATATTATTTTTAGATTCATTAATCCGTTGAGTGATGATGAAGGGGATAATTATACCAAACGTGAGATCATTTATTCTTTATACAAATTAGAAAATAAAGTTACAGATTCTGCTCAAGCAAAAGAGATTAAAGCCAGCATTGAAAAAGTAGCCGATTTAAATGATGCCGTAAAAAATTCATTTATTGGCAACACCATGATGCCCGTCAGCGTTACTTTATCGGATAAAGGAAAACAAACACAAGCCATAGTTTTACCATGGGCAATTGCTACTAGCGGTGATCGTTCTGTTAAAGTGCCGTTGTTAAAAAATATGATGGGCGCTTCTACTTCTGAAAAAGTAGTAAGTTCTGTTCAGCATTTAGAATATGCTTTCGCAAATGCTATTAATGCTGTTACGCAGAAAAATCAGAAAAAAGTAATTATCATTCAAGGTAACGGGGAATTGAAAGACCGTTATATGGCTGATTTTATTAAATCGGTAAAGGAAAATTATTTTATTGCGCCGTTTCCATTGGATTCGATAAACCAAAACCCAACGGCTGGTTTAAAGTATCTGAAAAAATATGATTTGGCTATTATTGCTAAACCAACCCAAGCTTTCTCTGACGAGCAAAAACAAGTATTGGACCAATATGTTATCAGTGGCGGAAAAACCATTTGGCTCGTGGATCAAGTCAATATGGAAATGGACAGCTTGTATAATGATACGGGAGCCAATCTAGCATTTCCAAGAGATTTGAACTTGAATGATATGTTCTTCAAATATGGCGTTCGGATGCATCCTGAAATAATCAAAGATTTATTGGCCACACCTATTGTATTAGAAACCGGCGAACCAGGAAGTGGCACGCAACGCGTTCAGTTGCCTTGGTATTTTTCACCGATGATTTATCCTCCGCAAGATTCGAAACATCCTATTACCACAAATTTAGATGCGATTAAATTTCAATTTGCAAGTCCGATTGAACTCCTAAAAAATGATATTAAAAAAACGGTTTTACTACAATCGTCACAATATTCAAAACTTATTGGAACGCCAGCAGAGATTAGCTTAAGAATGGCATCAGAAGAATTGGGTCCGAAAGATTTTGTGGGCGGAGGGAATTATCCGGTTTCTGTTTTATTGGAAGGACAGTTTCATTCGGTTTATGAAAATAGAATTTTAGCCTTTAAAGATCCGGCATTTAAAAATTCAGGTAAAGCAAACAAGATGATCGTGATTTCTGATGGTGATGTGGTTAAAAATCAATTAGACAAAAATCAAAGAGCGGTTGAACTAGGTTTAGACCAGCGAACGGGCGTTTTATATGCCAATAAGGAATTCATGATGAATTGTGTGAATTACTTACTGGATGATAGCGGACTTATTAACATTAGAAGCAAGGAAGTGAATATACCGCTTTTAGACAAACAAAAAGTCATAGAAAATTACACGCAATCCCAAGTGATAACTGTTGCAGCACCAATAGTTATACTGATATTGTTTGGCGTTTTATTTACCATTTTACGCAAGCGTAAATACAGCAAATAAGTGTTAATAAAAAACTTTTTGAAATCTCCTAGTTTAAGATATATTTGTAAAAAATAAATTAGGATGAAATGCATCAAATGCGGTTCATCATTAAAGTGGATTCAATGGATATTCCATCATCCAAAAAATAAATAAAAAATTCAGATGAAATTTATAGTATCGAGTTCATACTTATTAAAACAACTTCAAGTTTTAGGTAGCGTTATCAACAGCAGTAACACGTTGCCAATTTTAGACAACTTCTTATTTGAGTTAGATCACAAAAACTTAACCGTTTCGGCTTCTGATTTAGAGACTACCATGTCGGCTACTTTAGAAATTGATTCAACGAGCAAAGGAAGCGTTGCTGTTCCGGCGAAATTGTTGTTAGACATCCTGAAAACATTTCCAGAGCAACCCTTGACCTTTACGGTAGAAGAAAATAGTACGATTGAAATCAGTTCTAATTCGGGTAAATATGCTATTGCTTATGCTCCAGGCGAAGAATTTCCTAAATCGGTAAACTTAGACAATCCATCATCAACGGTAATTCCTTCTGAGGTTTTAGCAACAGCCATTAGCAAAACGATTTTTGCAGCAGGAAACGATGATTTGCGTCCGGTAATGAGTGGAGTGTTTTTCCAATTTTCTCCAGAAGGTTTGATATTTGTTGCCACGGATGCTCATAAATTAGTAAAATATGCACGTGCCGATGTCAAAGCTTCGCAAGTAGCTGATTTTATTATGCCAAAGAAACCTTTGAACATTTTGAAGAGCATTTTAGGAACTTCTGATGCTGATGTTACTATCGAATACAATGATTCAAATGCGACTTTCTCTTTTGAAAGTTATATTTTGACTTGCCGTTTAATTGATGGAAAATATCCAAATTACGAAGCGGTAATTCCAAAAGAAAATCCAAACAAATTAATGATTAACAGAGTTTTATTGTTGAATTCTGTACGTCGTGTTGCGATTTTCTCTAACAAAACGACACACCAAATTCGTTTAAAAATTGCGGGTGCCGAATTGAATATTTCTGCGGAAGATATTGATTACTCTAACAAAGCGGAAGAGCGTTTGACCTGTGATTACCAAGGTGATGATATGCAAATTGGGTTCAACTCAAGATTCTTATCGGAGATGTTGACTAATTTAACTTCTGACGAAATCATGTTGGAAATGTCGATGCCAAACCGCGCTGGAATTCTTACTCCAATTGATGGTTTAGACGAAGGCGAAACGGTTACTATGCTTGTAATGCCAGTAATGTTGAATAACTAAATATAAACTAACCTTTATACCCAGAACCGTAATTTTGAAAAAAGTTGCGGTTTTTTTTATTCATGTAACGCCAAAATTGGGGTTTTTAAATAATAGGATAAGTGCTGCGTTGTTGTTGTTGTAAAAAGCTCTACAAAGAAATTTCGTTTATACGTTAATATTGCAAGCAAGTCAATGTCTTGCCCTAATAGAAAATCCTCGATCGTTTCTTTAACATTTTCATTTGGAATGATAAAAAATTGTAGTCTTTTCTCATCTTCAAAATGAGATTGCCATCTTTTTATTGTTTCGTCAGTCACATCAGATGCAGCCGTTTTAACATAAAGACATTTAACTTGGGCATCCATTTTTCGAGCAAACAATAAGACTTTAACCAGCGCTTCGATGTCTTTTTTTCTAAATCGAGTCGTGAATGCAATAGTTTGCACTTTTTGGAATTTTGACTCTACAGGAATACTTAAGACCGGAACCGCAACATCTGAAATTACAGCACCAGCATTAGTTCCAAGAAAAGAATCGAACCAATTTTTTACGCCATTAGTTCCCATAATCACGAAATCAATGTTTTCTTGTTGGATCACTTTCTTTATGTTGTAAATCAAATCACCATCCATCAAAATATGATTCATGACAATATGTTCTAAATTTCTCTCTTGCATCAGCGCCCGAAGTTTTTGAATTTCGTCTCTAAAATGCTCAAAATTTGCCATTTGAAGATCGTCATAGATTGTGGCATAATTTAAGGGCATGGCTTCACTTTCGACAATTGGCAAATCAAATGTATGCAACAAAACCAACTTTGATTTAAATAATTTTGCCATCTCAAGCGCATAAATAAAAGCATTATCTGATGCTTCAGAAAAGTCTATAGGAAAAAGTATTTTTTTCATTTCAATTGATTTTATACTTCCAAAATTAGCTAAAAAACATCAGAATAAAAATGATGAATATCAGGAAAATAAATATTTCCATCTTATTTGAAGTTCTGTTTACTTTTAAAATTATTACTAATCTCTTTTCTTAACTTTGCAAAAAATTTAGGAATGATTTCACAAGAAACTATTGTAGCCTTAGCTTCACCATCAGGCGCTGGTGCGATTGCTGTTCTCCGTCTTTCAGGCACAAATGCCTTGACCATAGCTGAACAAGTTTTTCAATCGGTATCTGGCAAGGCCATTTCTAAACAAAAAACGCACACCATTCATCTTGGACATATTATAGATAATGGAAAAGTATTTGATCAGGTTTTGCTTTCGATATTTAAAAATCCACAGTCATATACTGGCGAAGATGTTGTCGAGATTTCTTGTCATGGTTCGACTTACATTCAGCAACAGATTATTCAATTGTTATTGCGAAAAGGCTGTCGAATGGCACAAGCTGGAGAATTTACACTTAGAGCATTCTTGAATGGGAAATTGGATTTATCACAAGCTGAAGCTGTAGCCGATTTAATTTCGTCAGATAATGAAGCGAGTCATCAAATAGCAATGCAGCAAATGCGTGGTGGTTTTTCGAATGAGATTTCTAAACTACGGGGGGAACTATTGAATTTTGCTTCGTTAATCGAACTCGAATTGGACTTTGCGGAAGAAGATGTAGAATTTGCAGACCGAACCCAATTCAATGAATTATTGACACGTATCGAATTCGTCCTAAAAAGATTGATTGATTCCTTTGCTGTTGGAAATGTCATTAAAAATGGTATTCCGGTAGCCATTGTGGGTGAACCCAATGTTGGAAAATCTACATTATTAAATGCATTGCTAAACGAAGAAAGAGCCATTGTTTCCGAAATTGCGGGAACAACTCGCGATACAATTGAAGATGAATTGGTTATTGGTGGCATTGGGTTTCGATTTATCGATACGGCTGGAATAAGAGAAACCAAGGATGTGATAGAAAGCATCGGAATCAAAAAAACTTTTGAAAAAATTGAGCAAGCGCAGGTTGTAATTCTTTTGTTAGATGCAAAAGAATTACAAGTTTCAGGTTTAATGTTTCACGTTGAAATAGAGAAAATTAAGAATAAATTTCCTCAAAAACCACTTTTAGTTATCATCAATAAAGTAGATTTACTTTCGAAAGAAGAAGTAAATGCAATACGCCAACAACTTGAAACCTTAAACCTGAAACTTGAAACAATCAGTGCAAAGCAAAAAACAGGAATCGACGAATTAAAAAACACCTTACTATCCTTTGTAAACACTGGCGCTTTGCGCAATAACGAGACCATCGTAACCAACACGCGTCATTATGATTCGTTATTAAAAGCATTGGAAGAAATACAGAAAGTAAAATTCGGACTGCAATCAGGATTACCCTCTGACTTGATGGCCATAGATATCAAGCAAGCCTTATACTATTTTGGCGAGATTACTGGCGAAGTTACTAACGATGAATTGCTAGGTAATATTTTTGCCAATTTCTGTATCGGCAAATAGTTTTAGCCGCTCCTTTCTCAGGCCTACTTACCCTAAACTGTTTACCTGAAAGCTATAGATATGTTCTAAGTGATACTATAATGATACTATAGTGAGTCTATAGTGACTCTATAAAAACTGGTATTTTTATAAAATGATTATAGTATCATTATTCATTTATTATATATTTAACTAGAATCAAGTACGACTCAGATAAGAAATTTGTATTTTTATACTATTGAATTGCAAATAGTTATAATATGGCACGCATAGACAATAAAAAGAATTTCAGAGGCACTATTGGGAATGTAGTATTTAGAACTTTAGACGGTAAACAGATTGTACAGTCTAAAGCGGCACGTCGTAAACAGACAAAAGCCACTAAAATCAGTGGCTCCGAATTTAGGCAATGCAGCACTTGGGCAAAGCAATTGCGATTGGGGTTAGGTTCTTTTTTGGTAGGCCTAAACGACAGTTATATGTACCGTCGCTTCGCAGGCGCGTTTTATAAAGCACTTCAAACCAACAATCAACTGCCCAAAGGAGAACGAAATCCGTTTAATAGTACTATGGGGAGTTTGGCCGGATTTGAGTTTAACAACCACTCTCCTTTTACCACTTATTTCACACCGCCTATTACTGCTGTACTTAACAATGAGCGGAAATTGGTTTTTACCATCCCTGCATTTACGACGCAAACAGAGCTGCAATTCCCCGAAAATGTGCATAAAGCAGAATTAGTATTGTATGCATACTCTACCAACTTAGGCGATAATGCAACTATAGCAGAAGATTATACTATTATCCCATTTGACCAAAACTCGCCTAGCCAAAATGAAACTACCTGGACCAGTTTACCCTTGCCCGAAGGTTCTTTCACACTGGTATGTGCCAAGATCATGTATTACCGTATGAATACCTTCTCTGTCAAAAATTATGTAAATACCCTCAAGCTAAACCCTGCAGTGATAGTGGCAACTTTTGGGGATAACGGATAAGAAATCACAAGGGCTATAACTACAGGTATTCTCAAAATCCTTAGGCATTTACGGAACATGCTTCGACTGGTATTACTAATTCTCCAACGGTAACATTTAATGCTACCACTGGAACTACTTATAGTATTTTATTTTCATCTTATTCTGCAGCACAATTTGGTACTTATACAATTACTACAACTTGTACTCCTGAATTGGGTATTGGCGAAGTGACTCTTGATAAGAAATTGACCATTGCTCCAAATCCTTTCACAGATTTCATCACAATTTCTGATGTTAAAGATGTAGTTTCAATAGCTGTAATAGACCTTTCTGGTAGATTAGTAAAAACTATCAAACCAGCAAGTCAAATAGATCTTAGCGATTTAAGATCAGCTATGTATTTAATTAATTTAAAAATGAACGATGGATCTTTTCAAATAATAAAATCTATCAAACGATAATAAATTAACAAATTTTAATTTTTATAAAGAGTGGCAGAAATGTCGCTCTTTTTTGTATACTCTATTTTAAGTATTTAAACTTAATTGTTCTATTTCAAAAACATTTGATCAAAACTACATCTAGCGCAGCAATTTATGTTTAGACCAAAGTGAAAATACAATTTAATATTATTTTTTTCTATATCTTTATAAATCTACTTTTGATTATTTAAAATCAGCAGAAGCAATGAGTTTCAAGAAAAATTGGAAAAGTGTATCACAATGGTTTCTAACTAGACCAAATACTACTGGGATTTTGGTATTTTTTCTATTTCTGCTATTAGTAAGCTTTTTGGTAAAACTCCGATACAATGCAGTAAGAGACAATCAGCACCGTGAAATGTCAAACATTCTTAATGTTGTGCAGTATAACTTTGAGCAAATTCTAAAAAGTAGCTATGCGACTACCCTAACATTGGCACTGACTGTGAATGACGATGGTGTTCCGGAAAATTTTGATGAAATTGCTCCTCATTTGGTTAACAACAATCCAAATATTGATGCCGTACAACTTGTTCCAAATGGCGTCATTAAATATGTTTATCCCTTAAAAGGGAATGAAGCCGTATTAAACTACGATATATTAAATACTCCTGATGCAAAAGTAGAGGCGCTTAAGTCAATTAAAACAAAAATGATGTATTTTGCCGGACCATTCCATCTGAAACAAGGCGGAGTTGTTGCTGTAGGCCGTTTACCGATTTTCAAGAAGGGGAAATTTTGGGGTTTTGCGAGCGTTATTATCCGTCTGAAAACCTTAATAAAACTCTCAGGGATTGGCTCTATTGATGATTCTAAATATTATTTTCAGTTTTCAAAAATTAAGCCGGCAACTAACAAAGAGGAATTTTTTCTTAGTACAAAGGAAGATTTTTCGAATAAGTATTTTCAGAGTGTTACCATTCCCGATGGGGATTGGAAGCTTTATATAATTGCTAGAGATAAAAACGCTTTATTTTATCAACTGATAACGTCAAGTGTTTTAGGATTTTTATTTTCATTGTTTTGCGGACTTTGGGTTGCTTCCATCATGAAAAAACCTGCGCGTTTACAATTGTTGGTTCATAACCAAGCAGAAAAAATAGTAGATAGTGAACGAGAATTTAAAGCAATATTTGATCAATCTCCAATTGGAATTGCCCGAATTGAAACTGGTACGGGAAAATTTGTTTCGGTAAATCCTGAATTTTGTAAAATCATTGGGTACACTGAACACGAAATAGCAGACATGAACTTTCAGTCTATAACACATCCCGATTATTTAGAAGAAAACATAGATTCTATGAAAAAACTTAAAAATGGAGTCATTAATGCATTAGATTTCGAAAAAAGATACATCCATAAATCAGGAAAAACGGTTTGGGTGAATCTTATTATATCTGGGATTGGAAAAATCGGAGACAAACCAACCAATCATATTGCAATTGTTGAAGACATTACAGAGAAAAAAAGAGCTGAACAAGAATTAAAACAATCTTTTGATTTGGTTTCAGATCAAAACAAAAGGTTACTGAATTTTTCATATATCGTTTCACATAACCTTCGATCGCACACCAGCAATATTGAAACAATTTCTAATTTTTTAGAAACTGCAGAAACGAAAGAAGAACGCGATGAAATGATTGATCTACTAAAAAAAGTTTCACAATCCCTAAATGAAACCATGACCAACTTAAATGAAGTAGTAAGTATAAGAACCAACATTAATTTGAGTAGTGAACCTCTTAATCTAAAAGAATATATAAATAAAACGAAACTAATTTTAAGCCAACAAATTGAGGCTAAACAGGTTAAAATTGAAAATTTAGTTGCAGCATCAATCATGGTTAATTACAATACTGCTTATCTTGAAAGTATTCTATTTAATCTTATTTCCAATGCTATAAGATATAGTCGAAGCGACGTAATTCCGGAAATAAAGATTACTTTCGACAGTAAAACCAGTACATTGAAAGTTCAGGATAATGGAATTGGAATTGATTTAAAGAAAAACGGCGAAAAGATGTTTGGGATGTACAAGACTTTCAATAACAACCCAGATTCAAAAGGAATTGGCTTGTTTATTGTAAAAAATCAAATAGACGCTATGGGCGGTTCAATTACTGTGGATAGCATGTTGGGGAAAGGAACTACCTTTACAATCTCTTTCAAATGAATAAAAAAGTAATTTGTATCATTGATGATGATCCTATTTATCAAATTTTGATAAATAAAATTATTGCTATGTCCAAAACGGAATGTGAACTTATACGTTTTAAAAACGGAAAGGAAGCTTTGGATTATTTTACTTTGGATACCCTAAAAAATTTACCTGACATCATTCTACTCGACTTGGAAATGCCCATAATGGACGGCTGGGATTTCATGACTGAAATTGACAAAATTTTTACAGACCAAACTGATATTTATATCGTCAGCTCTTCTATTGCTTATGAAGACAAGGAAAAAGCCAAAACATTCTCTAAGGTTAAAGGTTATTTTTCAAAACCAATTGATTCGAATAAAATACTAGAAATCACTAAACAACTTTAGAAAAACTATTCTATTATCACTTTTTTAGTTGTTGTAAATCCATCACTAGTTATTTTTGCCAAATAAATTCCAGAAGATAAATTAAAATTCAATCGTGCTTCTCCAGCAAAATTTTCTTGAAAAACTTTTTGTCCAAGTGCTGAATAAATTTCAATTGTAGCCTCACTTGTAATTCCGGAAACGGTGAAATAATCTTTTGCAGGGTTTGGATACAAAACAATTTTAGCAGTATCAAAACTACTATTAGATAATGCTGAAGACCAAGTTTGTCCATAATTATTCCCAAAAACATAGTCCGCTAATAATGGATAATCAATAAACGGATTTCGGTTCATCTGCCAAGTATAGATGTAGTTATTTCTGTTCATTTCAAAATCATCTCTTGTATCTGTTTGATTCCATGTCAGAAGTGTAGATAAATCACCCAACTGTCCAATAATATTATCATTTGGATTACCATTTACCACATTTAATCCGTTGTAACGAACCGCCATATAAAAAACAGCACGAGCGACATCACCTTTCCATGTTGACGTAGGATTTGCGGATGGTCCGTTATACTCAGTTCCGTAATTTTTGTTATTTCTCGATGAGTTTTCCTGACCA
Source organism: Flavobacterium sp. (assembly GCF_029945805.1). Lineage (GTDB taxonomy): Bacteria > Bacteroidota > Bacteroidia > Flavobacteriales > Flavobacteriaceae > Flavobacterium. The sequence continues at coordinate 5,324 of NZ_JAQSDH010000031.1, read as the reverse complement.
TCAACCGCTCTCAAATGATGCGCATCAGATAATCCTGCAGCAATATCATCTGGTCCTGTTGGTACCCAAACATTGATTCCGTCTGGAGGAAAATTATAAAAATCGCCATAATTACCTCTAGATTGAGGATATATGTGTTCTCTATTCCATTTACCAATAATACTATTCTCTGTTTGGTAATCAATTTTGGATCGAGGCTGTTCTGTGTAAATCAACCAAACCTGATTGCTGTTTTCGGGGTTTTGATCCGCTGTTTTTAATATGGAAATAATATCACCGTAAGTATGCGCTCGAACAACATTTGGATTGGCAATAATATCTTGAATTGCCTGCTTCAATGTAGCACCCGATTTTCCTTCTAAGGAATCATAATAGCCTATCGGCGCAGTGCTGGTTACATTCCCATAAGTTGGATTTGCTGGAGTTCCAAAAGGCAAAACTGAAAAATTAACATCATTAACGCGCACTATATTATTATTATTAAGAATAATATACTCAGATGGAACAGTGCCAATTTTAATTAGCATTTCTTCATCACCATCATTGATTCCGTCATTCAAAAGTTGAATTACAGTGGAAGCAGAAGAAGCGCCACTTGGAATAGTAACATTGAGATTTCCTATATAATCAGACGTATTGAAAGAGTTATTAGTAAGGTTTACTGTAAAATTTAAATTTGATGTTACAGGCGTATCCGTACTAAAAGTAATGGTAAGATTTTGCCCTTCACTAATTGGGCTAGAAGGACTAAATGTGGTTGTTATTCCGTCATAAATAATTCCTGAACCATCATTAGTAGTTCTAGGTGTTGGTGCTTTAACTTCATAAGTACCGTCGGATTTTCTTTGAATAGATTGAGTTGCTGCAGCGCCGTTACTATTTTCGTTATAACTTACGCTTACTCCAAAATCGGTCATCAATGTACTGGCAAGCGACGTTCCGTTATTACTATAAACTAGTGCAGTGATTAGATTAGTATTGGTTGATACTGTTCCAATTGGAAAATCAACAGCATCTCCTGCATAAATCGCGACAGCATCCGGGCCATTTTGTATTACATTATTAGGTAATATAAAAGAACCCGAAGGAATTACTTGGGCATTAGCCAAAAGTATAATACCATTGCCATCGGTAGTCAACCCATCCAAATCGACAGCATAATAGCTCAAATTGCCACTACCCGATCCTCCATTAAAAAAAACGACCGAGTAACCATCAAGTGCAAAAAATGGCGTTGTTGATTTTAATTCGATAAATTCTTTGACATCTGTAGACGGAGTATCTGCATCGATTTCATTAATTACGATCTGGGCGTTACTCACAAAAAAGCAAGCAAACGCCATAAGGCATAGTATTTTTTTAAGCATCATTCAAATAATTGTGGATAACAAAGATATTTATATGAATTGTAAAATGAAACATAAGTCAAGTAATTAACTATAATGCGACTTTTAAATGCATTTACTAAAGAAAAAACTTTAAAAACCATGCGTTATTGAACACTAACATTATATTTTTTTCTATTTTTACCACACATATTTTAATATCTGTGACTGAATTAATTGGTTATACCGCCGCTTTGATTATAGGAGTAGTATTGGGAATTACAGGCGGGGGTGGTTCTATTCTAACGGTTCCTGTTTTGGTTTATATTCTCAATTATAATCCAATAATTGCTACTGCTTATTCCCTATTCATTGTTGGAACCACAGCGGGATTTGGAACAATTCAAAACTTCAAAAAAGGATTAGTTGTGCCAAAAACGGCTCTGCTATTTGCCATTCCTTCCGTTATTGGTGTTTACTTAACAAGGAAGTTTATAGTTCCGGGCATTCCAGATGTTGTGTTTTATTTTGGTTCACTTCAATTATCAAAAGCCACTTTTTTGATGCTGCTTTTTGCAATCGTAATGTTCATGACGGCGTATTCAATGCTAAAAACGCAACGAGAAGAAGACCTAATTGACTTTAAACTTAAATCTCTGGTTTTGGTCAACATCAAATTATTTTTTGTTGGGATTTTAATTGGATTAATTGGTGCAGGTGGCGGATTTTTAATTGTTCCAGTCCTGTTGAAATTTGCTAAATTACCCATGAGAAAAGCGATTGGGACTTCCTTATTAATCATAACCGTTAATTCCTTACTTGGTTTTACAGGTGATATCCAAAACTTAAGCATTGATTGGATATTTTTACTTTCGTTCAGTTTAATTTCAATAATTGGAATTTTTATACGATTGTATATTCAGAATTTTATCAATGAAAAGCATCTAAAAAAAGTATTTGGTGTTTTAGTTTTGATGATGTCAATGTTTATAGTATACAAAGAGCTTTTTTCATAAAGTATTCTAAATTCATGCCCAATTATTGTAGGTAATTTTTAATTTTGCTTAAATTTTTTACTAATGAAAATCGAACAAATTTACACGGGATGCATTGCCCAAGCAGCCTATTATCTTGAGAGTAACGGCGAAGCTGCAATCTTCGATCCACTGCGTGAGGTACAGCCTTACTTAGATCGTGCCCAAAGAGACAATGCTCAAATAAAATATATTTTTGAAACCCATTTTCATGCCGATTTTGTTTCGGGTCACTTGGACTTGGCTACCAAAAGTGGTGGTAAAATTGTTTATGGTCCGACCGCCAAGCCTGAATTTGATGCTATAATTGCTGAAGACAATCAGGAGTTTAAAGTGGGTAATTATACCGTAAAAGCAATCCACTCTCCAGGTCACACTATGGAAAGTACTTGCTACCTTCTCATGGATGAAAACGGAAATAATTACGGAATCATTACCGGCGATACTTTATTTATTGGTGATGTAGGTCGTCCCGATTTAGCGCAAGCAATGTCAGATGACTTGACACAAGAAAAATTAGCTTCTTATCTCTTTGATTCGTTGCGAAATAAAATCATGCCTTTAGCTGATGATTTGATAGTTTATCCAAGTCACGGAGCCGGAAGTGCTTGTGGTAAAAACATGAGTAAGGAAACTACAGACACTTTGGGTAATCAAAAAAGAACCAATTATGCTTTACGAGCCGACATGACCAAAGAGGAATTTACAAAAGAAGTACTAGATGGTTTAGGACTTCCACCAGCTTATTTTCCTCAAAATGTGATGATGAACATTCAGGGATATGAAAGTTTGGAAAATATAATTGAAAAAAGTAACATTGGGCTTGCGCCTAAAGAATTTGAAGCAGTTGCTAATCAAGGCGATGTTGTTGTTTTGGATGTTAGAAACGAAGATGACTTTATAAATTCACATATTCCGAATTCAATCTTTATTGGTATTCAGGGAAATTTTGCACCGTGGGTTGGTTCCTTATTAAGAGATGTAAATCAAAAAATTCTGCTCGTTACACCTGAAGGAAGAGAAGAAGAAACCATCACCAGATTATCACGCGTAGGCTTTGATCGGGTCTTAGGATATTTAAAAAATGGCATTGAAGCTTGGAAAAAGGAAGGTTTTGAAACCGAATCTATACATTCTATTTCACCAGAAGATTTTGCGAAACAACTCACTTCAGACAGTATCGTTATAGATGCCAGAAAACCAACTGAATTTATGGCTGAACATGTAAAAAATGCAGTGAATCTTCCATTAGACACCTTAAATGAAAATTTTCAAAGAGTACCGAAAGGAGCTGATTTTTTCCTCCATTGTGCTGGTGGTTACCGATCTGTAATTATGGCATCTATTTTAAAATCGAGAGGAATTCATAATTTCATCAACATTGAAAAAGGAATCAATGGAATCAAACAAACCAACGTAATTTGCACACAATTTGAATGTCCTTCAAACAAAAAATAAATCACAAAAAAAATCAAATAACTACTTGTACAAGTAGCAAATTAAATACATTTGCATTCGTTAAAAATTTAAAACAAAAAAATGAAAAAAATAATTCTTTTAGTAGCCGTAGCAACAGCACTTTATTCTTGTAATAAATTGGCCGAAGGTGAATATGAAATTACAGGAACTGTAAAAGGGATGAAGACTGGTTTAGTTTACTTAGAGAAACAAAATCCAATGGCAATGGGCTCAACGGCAATTGATACTGTTAAAATTGTTGATGGAAAATTTGAAATTAAAGGAAAAACTACCGAACCGGAAATTCATTTTATACAAATAGATAAAGTGAATGGTAAAGTTCCTTTCATTCTTGAAGGTGGAAAAATTACGGTTACTGTCGACAAAGACAGTCTTTTCAAATCTAAATTAGGTGGAACTTACAGCAATGAAGAATTCAGTAAATTTAATGATGAGTCTAATAAAATTCAAAAAAGACTTCAGAAAACAGTAATGGATTTTCAAATGAAAAATATGGCTGTAATGAATGAGGCGCAACAAAAAAGCGATACTGTAACAATGAACAGAATCAAAAAAGAGTATGATTTGCTTCAGAAAGACCTAACTGACTACACTTTTAATTACCCAAAATCGCATCCAAAATCTTTTATTAGTGTTTTGATAACGCAAATGATGCTTGGAACTCCAAAATTTGAGAAAGAGGTACCTGCGCTTTACAATTCTCTTGATGAGTCATTGAAAAAGACAAAACCAGGTAAAGCTATTAAGACAAGCATTGACGGAGCAAAAAAAAAGCCCGAAGTAAAGTAATTACTGTCGGTGATCCTGCTCCCAATTTTAAAGCTTCAACTCCTGATGGAAAAGTGGTTTCTTTGAAAGAAGGCTTAGGAAAAGTTACTTTAATAGATTTTTGGGCTTCGTGGTGTGAACCTTGCAGAGAGGAGAACCCAAGTGTGGTTGCACTTTATGCTGAATTGCATAGCAAAGGTCTAAATATTATAAGTGTTTCACTTGACGATGATGCCAACAAATGGAAAGCAGCAATTGCTGAAGACAAGTTAAGCTGGACGCAGGTTTCTAATTTAAAAGAAATGCAGGATCCAATAGCTTTACAATATGGAGTTACGCAGATACCAACCACTATTTTGATTGATGCTAGTGGAAAAATTGTAGCTCGAGATTTATTTGGTGAAGATTTGAAAGAGAAAATTCAAGAACTTTTAGATATAAAGTAGAAAATCCTACCATGATCTATGAAAAATCTCCTTTGGGATATTTTTTTATTTTACTTAAAACCAAAACGTTGAAAAAAGGTTTGCGATTTAGTCGTTTTTTTATTTGCTAAGCTGAAAAGTGTTTTTATATTTGCACTCGCGTAAGCAAGGGGGGAGATACTCAAGCGGCCAACGAGGGCAGACTGTAAATCTGCTGTGTGAACTTCGCAGGTTCGAATCCTGCTCTCCCCACAAAAAAACCGATTAGGAAACTAATCGGTTTTTTATTTTGT
>NZ_JAQSDH010000030.1 GCF_029945805.1 Flavobacterium sp. | reverse complement strand
CAAATAGATAAATAATAAAAAAGTCCTATATTAGTTTTTATCGGACATTAATGATAAGAAATAAATGATAATGCTTATTAAAACTTATAAAACGGTCTTTCAACACGAACTCGCTTCTTTGTATGATGAAATGGAAACAGATAGCTTCTTCTACATTATACTGGAAAATCTGCATGGTTTGAAACGAATTGATTTGGCGCTCAACCCCGAAATGGTGATGGATGGTGCTCATTTAAAGCAATGGAAAAATATAGTTTCCGATTTGAAAACAGAAAAGCCGATTCAGTATATTTTAGGTGAAACTGAGTTTTATGGTTTGCAATTTGAAGTCAATGAAAATACGTTGATTCCAAGACCTGAAACGGAAGAATTGGTTCAGTTGATTATCAATGATGAGGAAAAAGGGAAGAGGGAAAAGGGAAAAGTGACGATTTTAGATATTGGTACGGGTAGTGGTTGCATTGCAATTACGTTGGCAAAAAATCTTTCTACTGCTGAAGTTTTTGCGATTGATGTTTCGGATAAAGCATTGGCTACAGCCAGAAAGAATGCTGCGATTAATGAAGTGAACGTCAATTTTATGCTGAAGAATATTCTGGAAACGGAAGATTTAGAACCGCAGTTTGATATAATTGTTTCGAATCCGCCGTACGTTCGGAATTTGGAAAAAGCGGAAATTAAACAGAATGTTTTAGAATACGAACCGCATTTAGCATTATTTGTTGAAGATGATGATGCGTTGCTTTTTTACAGAAAGATTGGCCAGTTAGCAAAGAAAAATCTAAATCTTAATGGAAAACTCTATTTCGAAATCAATCAGTATTTAGGGAAAGAAACAGTTGCGTTATTGGAAAATCTTAATTTCAAGAATGTAAAACTAATAAAGGATATTTACGGGAATGATAGAATGATCTCGTGTACTATTTAATTACAGAAATCTGCTTTCTAAATTCTGAAATCTAAACTCTTATTCGTAACGCAACGCCTCAATAGGATCCAACTGCGATGCTTTTATAGCAGGATACAATCCAGAAACTAAGGCGACGATAAAACTAGTTATAACCGCAGCGAGCATCGCGCCCCAAGGAATGACAAAATCCCAACCTGCTGCTACACAGATTCCGTAACCAATTAGGATTCCGAAAATAATTCCGAAAAATCCGCCTAATTGTCCAATAGTCAGCGTCTCTATAAAAAACTGCCACGCGATAGTTGATTTTTTGGCACCTAATGCTTTTCGAACGCCAATTTCACGAGTTCTTTCGGTCACAGAAACAATCATAATATTCATCAGTGCGATAGAAGAACCTAGAATGGTTATAATTCCCATAACCCAAGCCGAAATGCCTAAGAAGTCGGTTAAGCCTCCAATTTTATTCAGTAATTCATCACTTCTCGAAATTCCGAAATTATCTTCTTCTACGGGGTTTAATTTTCTAATTTGTCGCATTTCTACAACTGCATTGTCAATAGCTTCATCTAATAATTCCGCTTTCTGAATCATAATGCTCACCGAATAATTGATGTTAGGTTGTGAAAACATAGAGCGTGCGACTTGAATGGGAATCATCACTCTCAAGTCTCGGCTGTTGCCAAAAGTGGAACCTTTTTCCTTTAAAACACCAATAACTTTAAACTTGGCACCGCGAACAGACAAAGTTTTTCCAATTGGATTAACGTCTTTCAACAACCCTTTTGTAGCAAAATCAGAACCGACTACGCAAGAATATACATTATTTGAAATGTCAAAATTATTGAAATTCCTACCTTGCGCCACTTCCAAACCTGAATTGGGAATATAAGTGTCGTCAATTCCTAAAACGGTAATTTCAGGATCCGTTTTTTGGTTTTCGAATTTTACTTCAGCATTTCCTGCTGCGGTAAACGATAAAGAAGTTTGGGTTAGCGGATAGTTGTATTTTTCTCTAAAAGCTTTGGCTTCAGGATAGGAAATAATGGGATTTATTTTTTCGATTTCGTTACCGCCTTCTTGTCTTAACGTATTTTGGTATTGGTTAATGTTGAACGTATTGGAACCCATTGAAGCAAAACTGGTCGTAAGATTGTACTCTAGTGCCGTCACGATAGTTAGAATACCAACCAAGGCTGTGATTCCGATAGCAATAATAATAATTGTTAAAATTGTACGAAGCAACTGCGTTCGGATAGAACCCAATGCAATTTTTATATTTTCTCTGAAGACTCCTATTCCCACCATAATGCAAATTTGACACTAAAATACAGTTTTTGTTACAAGAAGATTTACATTAAGATATAAAATATTGATATTTGCAAATCAATATCAAATATCAGATATAGGATATTAGATATTTAAGATCTAAAATTTAATATTTCAAATTTAAAATGGCATCAAAACCAAGTATTCCGAAAGGCACAAGAGATTTTTCACCGGCAGAAGTTTCAAAACGCAACTACATTATTTCGATCATGAGAACTCATTTTGAGAAGTTTGGATATCAGCCAATTGAAACACCATCGTTTGAAAATTCAGAGACATTGATGGGGAAATATGGGGAAGAAGGCGATCGTTTGATTTTTAAGATTTTGAATTCAGGAGATTATTTGGATAAAGTTCCTGCGGAGCAATTACAAACTATAAACTACAAACAACTTACTGGAAAAATCTCTGAAAAAGCGTTGCGTTACGACTTGACTGTGCCGTTTGCGCGCTATGTGGTGCAGCACCAAAGTGAGATTGAGTTTCCGTTTAAACGGTACCAAATTCAACCGGTTTGGCGTGCCGATCGTCCGCAAAAAGGAAGATTTAGAGAATTTTTCCAATGTGATGCTGATGTTGTAGGTTCAAAATCATTGTGGCAAGAAGTAGAATTGGTGCAATTGTACGATTCGGTTTTTGCCGAATTGGGATTGAAGGGCGTAACGATTAAAATTAATAATAGAAAAATATTAGCTGGAATTGCTGCCGTTATTGGCGCTTTGGATAAGTTGATTGACTTTACGGTCGCGCTAGATAAACTCGACAAAATAGGCGAGGACGGCGTTAAAAAGGAAATGATTGAAAAGGGGATTTCGGAAACCGCATTAGAAAAAGTGCAGCTGTTATTTAATTTTACTGGAACGATTCAGGAAAAATTAAGTAAGCTTTCGACTTTGCTTTCATCGTCAGAAGAAGGAAAAAAAGGAATTGAAGAATTACAGTTTATTTGCGACAATGTTACTAAGTTAGGTTTGAAACAATCCGTTTTAGATTTGGATGTGACGTTAGCACGCGGACTGAATTATTATACTGGAGCCATATTTGAAGTTTCGGCTCCGAAAGAAGTGGCGATGGGTTCGATAGGCGGCGGCGGACGGTATGATGATTTGACTGGAATTTTTGGTTTGAAAGACATGAGCGGGGTAGGAATTTCGTTTGGATTGGACCGAATTTATTTGGTTTTGGAAGAATTGAATTTGTTTCCAGAAACGGTAACGACATCTACGCAAGTGATGTTTTTAAATTTGGGCGAAAGCCAAACTTTTGAAGCGATGCAAACCATTACAACGTTGCGAAATAAAAATATCAAATGTGAAATGTATCCGGATGCGGCTAAGATAGACAAGCAATTTAAGCATGCTGAACGCAGAGGGATTCCGTTTGTGGTTAAGGAAATTAAGGATTCGAAATTTACTTTTAAAGATATTCAGACTGGGGAACAAGTTGAGGTGGATTTGGATGGGCTTTTGGAGAAGTTGGAATTTAGAAATTAGAAATTAGAAGGGAAAGAAGAAAGTTCGTGTTAGCCCCGATGGGAGCGGCATCCTTTTTCTTTTTTTAGAAAAAGATAGAGCGGACAGCGGGAGTGAAGGTCTTGAATAACGGAAAGGTTGTGCTTCAAATTAGTAAATACACTATCTATTTACAAACAAAAAATCCCCGATTAGCGGGGATTTTTTAATTGCAGTTAGTGTCAAATAAAAGCAAAACAAATTATTTTTTTACAAGGATTTTTTTAGTTACGTTTCCACCGTCAGTGATTACTTTTACGATATATGTTCCTGTGCTTACATTAGCAACTTGTAGCTGGATGTTCGCTTGATCTTGGTTGTCAATTTTCCATTCTGATACTTGTTGTCCTAATAAGTTGAACAAGGCTACAGATTTAACAGTTACTTGCTGTAATGGGTTTTTGATGTTAATCATGCTGTTCGATTGAGAGTGCGTTACTCCAATTCCAAAATTAGCTTCCTGATCAACAGTTCCAAGTGAAGTTCCGTTTGTAAATCTCAATGTGAAACGGTTGTCGTAAGTTCCAGCAGGAAGGTTTACTTCATAATTCTGAGATTTAATGCTGTTGTAGGTCTGAGTTACATTATCATGGATGAATATTTCTTGATCATCATCAAAGTTTTCTTTTCCATCCACTACGAACGTAACATTTCCTGAAGTGGCATTTTTAACTCCGATGGGATAGCTAGCATTCACATCGAAGAATCCTTCACCACTAATGTTTAATTTGTCTGTTCCATTGATGAAATACATATCATTTGTAAGCGATTCAATGCTGATACCATCATAGCCATTATCAAATCCAGAAGTTGCATTTTCGTTCATGAACCCAATCAAAGTCTGTCTGTGTAAGTTATCTGTTGAATTGTACCCTACACGTACCTTCATGAATTGGTCCTCTTCAAAAGTATCATTTGCATTATTCGTTTCTGGGTTAGCTGAAACCGTATTGTTGTTGTTTTTGAACATAGTATACGAATTTACAGTGTCGTCTTCTTTTACAAATAATCGTTGCCCATTGTTGAAATTAATTGTTCCACCAGTTGCTGAACCCGTTACAAAGAATCCTTGACCAACAGGCATGAATCTTTTTGGTATTGTGCTACTTGAACCCAATCCGCTAATTCCGGCAGGAGCTACAGGCGGAGTTCCACCCGTTTTAGTGTAGGTTGCATAACCTCCTTGGTACTCAATAGTATTATGAGAATTGTTAGTGCTGTAGTGTTCCCAGATGTATAATGTACCTTTTAAGCTAGAGGCGTTGTCATCAATAAATTTGTTAGCATCAATAGCAGAAGGGTAAGGGTTACCACATAAATTTAGATTTCCGGCACCAACAGTAGAAGTAATAATTCCGCTGTTTGGTTTACCAGCAAAGGTGTAGTTCTGATTTTCTACGATAGAACCATTTCCTTTCATAGTATAGCCTTGTCCGGGTAATAATGCTCCATTTTGTCCAACGGAAGACCAGTTAGCATAAGCATTGCTAGAATTTTGGAATTTGAATATCCAATAGCTACTCAATGTCATTGCGGGTGTTGTTGGGGAACCATTCACTCCAGTTGTCCATAATAAATTTTGGATGTTGTTAGGATCCGTTCCGTCTTTCATAACTCCAGCCACTGTGAAACCGTGATTGATAGTAGTGTTGTTTATTGAACTCACTGGTGATGACCAATAGTTATAGTTGAACTTGTTAGATTGTCCTTGTTGATCTCTTTCAATTGAACCAGCACTAGTTGCCTCTAAATCAGAGTTAGTGGTTTGAACCAATTGTGATTTTCCTACTAAGTCAATTTTACCGTCTAATTTCAAGTACCAATCGTTTTGAAGCTTAGTGTCATTTGTCATATTTACCGTTACTGCTGGATCAATGAACATTGCCAAGTCCGTACTGTTTGCTGTTTCTGTAATATTGTGTTTTACTTGAATAATTGAATAATCAAAATCTAAAACATCCAAACCTCTAATATCTTTAGTAACATCATTTACAGCTGTAGCAAATGTTCCTGCTCTGAGAGTAGTGAATGGCATTGGCGCTTCTTGGTACTTGATCACTTTATGATTATACAATTTCATTCCAGTTCCGGTATCCACAGATGGCGTTGTTAAATTATCAACGATATCATCTTTATAGGTGTCCATTCTGTAATATTTCACCACGTTTGCGAACGGCAATGCACCGATATCTTTAGGAACAATTGCACCTCTTACTTGTGATGCGTTATTTTGAATTTCTTGATACACCATTCGCTGAACTTGCTCAGGCGTTAAGGCTGTATTGAATACGCGCACTTCGTCTATTTTACCTTTAAAGAAGTTGGATGCAGCCGCTGGGTTTTTACCCAATGTTAGCCTCGATGTGTCGGCAGCAATATTTCCAGTAATTGCTTGAGATAATACTAATCTTCCGTTTAGGTATAAGTTCAAACTTCCATCTCCATAAGTAGCTGCAACATGATACCATTGTGCGGTATTCAAAGGTGTTGCAAATGTTATAGGTGTTCCGTTTATCACCGCTTGAAGAGTTCTAACAGTAGTTACTCTGATGTAAAATCTGGTTTGCCCTACAACATATCCTGCACTACTAAATCCGCTATTCAAATCTATCCATGCCATTAATGTGGCACTAGGTAATCCACCTAAAATTGAAGCGTCTTCGGCATAATCGTTTCTACCATCAAAATCTAAGAACAGTTTTCTGTTCAAATCACGAGGGGAACCAATTAATGTATTATTTGTGTCAAATGTATCCGTAATCCCATCTCTGTCCAAATCTCCGCTGCCATCTATTCTTCCGTCATTATTAGCATCTAAGCTACCATACAAACCAGTTTTTATATCATTAAGTCCGTCGTCATTTGCGTCTAATTGTAGATAATCTGCGATACCGTTAACATCACTGTCTTGAGCATAAGCTCTAGTAGTTGTTCCGAAAACTGTTGAGTTATCAAAAAGATCTAACAACCCATCACCATCTGAGTCTAAACCATCACCTTTTCCATCACCATTGATATCACCGTCACCATTTAAAAGACCTGATTCGTCAACGTCAAATGCTGTGTCATTATCACTATCTAAATCCAAATTGTCGTTTACGCCGTCACCATCAGTATCTGTAATATTGTAAGTTCCGTTAGTTATCATTGTTTCGATATAATCGTTTAAACCATTCGTATTAGCATCAACCCATGTCGCAGCACTACTTCTGTCCATTGTTGATTTATTAGTGCTTAATGCTTTGAAACCGGCTTCTTCAATAGATGGAATACCATCGTTATCGTCATCTACATCGTTAATATCAGCAACAGTATCACCATCTGAGTCAATACAGTTTTGGTTAATTATAATCTCAACATCGTCAATAAAATTACCAAATGATAAACCTCCCGTTGATGTTACAGCAATAAATGCTAAAACAATGTTGGTTTGCCCTACTGGAATTGTATAGGTGCCTGAGTAAGACCCCCAAGATGTATTTCCATCAATCATACTAACAATTGGACTTGAAGCTTGAGCTAATGCTAAAGTAGCTCCAAATCTCACATCGGCTCTATCTGTACCTGATCTTCCTCTGTGTTTGATTGACCAATTAATAGTTCCACCAGCACCGTTCAAACAAAATGATTGGTATAATGTTCCTGCAACATTTGCATTTAATTCGGCAAATTGATTTCCAGCTGCAGCGGGTACACCATTGAATCCTGTACTCCATATTTCGATAAATGGCTCTGCATCGTTTACCCATCCTAGTACATTTACAGCTGGTTCAATGCTGTATGTTGAAGCTCCTATTACTACTGTTTCAAAACTACCATTAACAAATGGGTCACTAATACAATCTCCACATTCTACAGTATCAATAATTCCATCATTATCATCATCTTGATCAGTATTGTTTTCAATTCCATCACCATCATTATCAAGTAAACCAGTTCCTTGAATAGCAAAAAAGTATGGGTTTTCATCACTATCGTTATTTACGATGTTTATTTGGGCAACTCGTGTAAATACTGCATTTGGATTAAAGGTTACTGAAAAAGTTGTACTAGAACCAGCACCAATTGTAAGTGTTCCAGGATTTGCAGTTACACTAAATTCAGAAGCATTAAGTCCGCTAACAGTTGGATTAGCTATTGTTAACGAAAGTGAACCTGTATTTCTAATAGTAAAAGTTCTTGTTATTGTTGCTAGATTAACATCAGTTGATCCAAAATCTGTTCCGTCATTAACAGAGGTTATCATGTCTCCACTAGCAATTGATAGAGCAAGTCCTTGAACATCTATTTCTCTGGATAAACCAGTTCCTTGAATAGAAAAGTCATACGGGTTTTCATTACTATCATTATTTACGATACTTATTCTTGCTGATCTTGTTCCTATGGCAGTGGGTAAAAATGTTATCACAAAAGTTGTGCTGTTAAATGCCGCGACTGTCGCACTTGGAGGTGTAGTCACTGTAAATTCTGAGGCATTAGCACCACTAATTGTTATAGTTCCTGTTGTCAAAGCAATATTACCATTATTAAAAATAGTAAATGTTCTTGTAGCAGCAACAGAACTAAAATCAGTCCAGTCAGCAACAGTAGGCGTTATATCACCATCAGGAATCGAAGTTGTATTTCCTTGAATATCTATTTCTGGTATTATACCAAATCCTTGTATTGAAAAATTATATGGATTTTCATTAACATCATTATTTATAATGCTGATTGTTGCAGTTCTAATATTGATCGCAGATGGGTTAAAAGTAACTACAAAAGTTGTTGAGCTATTAGCGGCAATTGAAGAAGCCGGTAGCGTTGTAACTGTAAAGTCTGAAGCATTAGGACCACTAATTGTTACAGCACCAATAGTTAATGCAACACTTCCTGTGTTACGAATTGTAAAAGTTCTTGTTCCTGCAACATTGTTAAAGTCAGTCCAGTCAGCTGTTGTTGGAGTCGTATCGCCATCAACAATAGAAGCTCCATTTCCGAGAACATCAATTTCTTGCTCAACGCCATTTCCTTGTATTGCAAATGTATATGGATTTTCGTCTGCATCATTATTTACAACAGAAATAGTAGCCGTTCGTATTCCAATAGCCGTTGGAGCAAAAGTTACAACAAAAGTTGTAGAACCCCCAATTCCTACAGCACTAGCTGGAGGAGTTGTTACAGTAAATTCACTAGCATTTGCGCCAGATATTGAAATTGTTCCAACTGTTAGTAAAGCAAAACCTGTATTGCGAATAGTAAAAGCTCTTGTAGTATTTGTAGTGCCATAATCGGTCCAGTCTAGAGTAGTTGGAGTAGTATCTCCATTTACAATAGAGGTTGCATTTCCTAGAATATCTATTTCGGTGTAATTTACAGTTGCAACTACAGGAGTTCTTGTTGCAGATGGGCAACTTCCGTTGATTGCCTCTACATAAAAAGTTGTAGTTGTAGAAATAACTGGAGTAGTAAAACTTGTCCCTGTACCTAAAGACGAACCGCCAGTTGCAGCAGCATACCAGTTTAATGTTCCGATAGAAGCTGTAGCACCAAGTAAAACAGTTCCAGCTCCGGTTCTTGATCCTGGAGTTGTTCCTGTTACCGTTGGAGATACTGTAATTGTTAGGGTTTTAGTTGAAGTTGCATTTCCACATGCAGCATTTCCGAAAGCAGTTAATGTCAAAATTACACTTCCTGCAGTAATATCTGCCGCACTTGGATTGTAGGTACAAGTTGTTAATGAGTTTGCATTGGCAAAAGTACCCGTTCCGCTTGAAGTCCAAGTAACGCTTGTTTGATTTGTTGCGCTTGAACCCCCTGTAATATTGGTTGCACCACTAGCAGTACAAGCAGTCATTGTTGGTCCAGCCACGGCAGTTGGTAAAGTAGAAATGGTTACTGTTTTGTTTGAAGTTGCATCAGCACATCCTGCGTTTGAAGCAGTCAAAGTTATTACGACACTTCCAGCAGTAATATCGGCAGCACTAGGAGTATAAGTGCAAGGGGTTAATGCTGTTGGATTAGAAAAAGTACCTGTTCCAGTTGAGGACCATAGCACACTTGTTTGATTTGTTGCACTAGCTCCATCAACAATGCTAATTGCACCTACTGAAGAACAAGTTGTAATTGCTGTACCAGCTACAGCAGTCATTGCTCTGCTGATAAAGATAGTTTTAGTTGAAACTGCATTACCACAAGGAGCATTTCCGAACGCTGTCAATGTAAGTGTTCTGCTTCCTGCAGTAATATCGGCTGCACTTGGAGTGTATGTACAATTTGTTAATGAATTTGCATTAGCAAAGGTCCCACTACCGTTTGAAGTCCATGCAACAGAAGAATAGTTTGTTGCACTAGCTCCAGCAGTAATGTTTACAGCTCCAGTTGTATTACAGGTATAAATAGCGGTTCC
Source organism: Flavobacterium sp. (assembly GCF_029945805.1). GTDB lineage: Bacteria > Bacteroidota > Bacteroidia > Flavobacteriales > Flavobacteriaceae > Flavobacterium. The sequence goes on along the minus strand of NZ_JAQSDH010000030.1, from coordinate 15,730 downwards.
TGCAACCGAAGTTGCAATACCATTTATAGTCAAGGTTTTATTTGATACAACGTCTGGACATGCACCATTTGAAGAAGTTAAAATGATAGTTACGCTTCCCGCACTGATATCAGCAGCACTTGGGGTGTAAGTACACGTTGTTAATGAATTTGCATTGGCAAAAGTTCCTGTACCGCTTGAAGTCCAATTGATACCAGTATGGTTAACAGAAGTTGCACCTGTAGTAATATTTATTGCACCAGCAGTAGAACAAGCAGTAATGTTACTTCCTGAAATAGCCACTATAGTATTTTTGATTGTAATTGTTTTGGTTGAGGTAACGTTTCCACAGGGAGAATTTCCAAAGGCCGTTAATGTTAGTGTTCTGCTTCCTGCAATGATATCAGCCGCACTTGGAGTATAAGTGCAAGTTGTTAATGAAGTTGCATTGGCAAATGTACCAGTACCGTTTGAAGTCCATAATAGTGAACTATAGTTGGTAGCACTTGAACCCGTTGTAATGTTGATAGGTCCTCCAATGGAGCAAGCGTTGATTGCAGTTCCCGCCACAGCTGTCGCCACTGAATTTATCGTAAGTGTTTTAGTTGCCGTAGCATTTGTACAACCAGGGGATGCCGCAGTCAATGTAATTAGTACGCTTCCAGCAGCAACGTCAGCTGCACTAGGAGAATAGGTACAAGTTGTTAATGAATTTGAATTAGTAAAGGTACCTGTTCCACTTGAAGACCACGTTAAAGTTGAATAATTGGAAGCACTTGATCCGCCAGTAATATTCACTAAAACGCTTGTTGAACATAATGTTATATTTCCTCCAGCAATGGCGGTTGAGGAAGAAGTGAAAGTTAAAGTTTTGGTTGAAGAAACACTACCACATCCTGGATAGGTTGCTGTAAAAGTTAAATTTACACTTCCTAAAATGATATCGGCAGCACTTGGCGTATAAGTACAAGCAGTTGTTGTGTTTGCATCTACAAAAGTTCCAGTACCATTTGAAGTCCATAAAACTGAAGCACCAGAAGAGGCACTTGCTCCAGCGGTAATATTAATAGCGGCTCCGGCATTACATGTTGCTATTGCTGTACCTGCATTTGCACTAGGCGTACTGTATGCTTCTATAATTACTGTATTATTGCTCGTAATTGTATTTGTGCAGTAAGATGATGTTAAATTAGTAATGGTAATTGTTGTTGTTCCGATATTTATTGCGGCAGTTGTAAAAGTTCCTGTGCCAGCCGTAGTAACCGTCATGGAAGCTGATGAACTTATTGATGTTGCTCCTGCTGCAGTATAAGCTACAGTATATTCTCCAACTGGCAAACTTGTTGCTGTTGAAGTAAGTGTTATTACAGATGCTGAAACGCCACATTTATCGGGAGAAGTAACAGAGGTTAAAGCATATGTAGGACATGTGTATGTTATGATCATATAACCACCAGCACCGTTTCCTCCAAATGAATTTCGGGTACCACCGCTTCCACCACCACCATAAATATTACCTGTATTTCCAGTAGCTAAGTTTGTTGTTGTTCCGTTAGCTCCCGTTCCTGCGAAGCCACCGCCAGAGATTCCTCCTGCCGTAACACTTCCAAGACCACCGTCGCTGATGGGACCGGCAGCACCACCACCACCTGCAGAACCTGAGGCTAATCCAGTTCCACCCTTTCCTCCATCAAACGTTGCTCCATTTCCACCATTTCCACCAGTTGCACCGCCAGAATATCTTCTTCCACCAGCACCGCCATTTGCTATAATTGAGGTTAAATCAAAAGTTGCCGATGTAGTTGTTCCGTTTCCACTTGTCGTAGTAGCAGTAGCTGTACCGCCTGTTCCAACGTTCATTGTGTATGTTGACCCCGGAGTTACAGTAGCTGTAGTGAGTACCGAATAGCCACCGCCACCGCCACCGCCACCGCCGTTTTTATTTGATCCACCACCATATCCACCAGCACCACCAGCACCATAGGCTTCAGCTTTTACTGTTGTTACACCGGCTGGTGTGATAAAACTTCCGATAGAGGTATAGGTTTGCGTACTTTGACCTCTAGATATAGAGGAGACTATTAATAGCACTATTAATAGCATTAACTTTTCTGATTTAAGTAATAATTTTTTCATAACTCTGGGTTATTATGATTTTATTAAATAAATGAAGCTCGGTACTTCATTTTGTTTTATTTGACGATTCAAAACTATGTAAGAAGTTTAAATAAATCGATAAAAAGCACAAAAAAATCGATGAAATGCATATTTATCTTTTATTTAAATATAAAAAACTTACAAAATAATTTTTAGTTATCTGAAATTATCGATAGAATTTTTTATTGATAATCAACTACATAAGAAAAGGAGAATAAAGGATAGGAGAGGTATAAAAAAAAGGGTTCGGAAATTTTCAAACCTTTTTGATTTTTAGTGCGAAATAGTAATTTGATTTCCCTAACACAAGATTACTTTTTGGTCAAATAATAGAATATTAATTAAGATATAAAGTGCATTATACCGATTTTATTATCATACAGGAAAATAATTATTTTTTCTATTGTGGATGTTTATTTTACTACTAAACAAGTTGAAATAATTGCATTTAATTGTGGGTAACGTCATTAGTTGCTTCACAATGTGGTCAACCGACTGCAGCATCGTTGACACAACAGTTGAACATTACGCCTTATCCAGGTTTTCCTAACTATAGAGTTAAGTTGGAAGAAATTAGTGGAGAGGATGTGGTTACTACAGAAGAGAAAATATTTGTTTATTCTAACTTTAAATTGAATCAATTCTCAATTGCAGGTTCAGGGAAAAACTGTAATGTTTTTGTAGCTATTAAATTGAACGGTGTGTTTGGAGATTATGATACACCTTGTGATTTGTTCACCGCTGCAGCGCCACGAACAATTAAACCAGAATTCAAAGCTACCGCTTATCCAAACTCATTCGCTACTAACTTTATGATTGATGTTAAAACGTCAGGCGAATCGGTTGTTATAATAAAGGTTTACGATATGGTTAGAAGATTGATTGACCAAAGAGAGGTTCGTGTATTAGACATAGAAACGACAACAATTGGAGAGCGTTATCCGAGTGGTATTTACAACGTGGTTGTGTCACAAGAAGATACTGTTGAAACGGTTAGAGTGGTGAAGAGATAATCAAAATAAAAATTCTCTCCCGATACTTCGGGATGCGCTCAGGGTGACAAATAGATTAAATAAATTAAAAGACCTTCCAGTAACTGAGGGTCTTTTTGGTTTCAAATTTATGCTAAATCATACATTTTGTACAGCATTGGCAAAATTTTTGACATAAAAAAAACGGTTTAGAAAGTCTAAACCGTTTATCTTCAAAAAATTGATGTTCGTAGCGAGAGGGAGATTTGAACTCCCGACCTCAGGGTTATGAATTTCATATTTTATGCTATTCAAACCCCTTATATTGTTGGTTTTTTGAAAATCGTGTACCGTTTCGTGTACTCAAATTAAGTCGCAATATAATCATTTTTTTAAACAATTCTGATGCCATTTCCTTTTTCATCAATCAAGTCAAATGTTTCAATCAGAGATATAATAGAAGGATTTATTTTAGACAACCTTTGGATTTTCTTTTCAGTATCAGATAATACTATTTCAAGGGTTTTTTTACTTGCATCTTTTTTTATAGCAAAATAAATATCCGCTAAATCTGCTCCTGTTTCAAATTCCGATTTTTCAACTATTGAACTACATTTGATTTTAAAACCTTGCTTTTGCAATTCGATTACTTTCTTATTCCAGTCTTCAAATTCTCCCTTATCAGGATAGACAACAATATTCTCTTTCTTGATTGGTTCTAACAATTGCAATTTTAAATTTTGTTTGCTTCCTGTTGCCATCCATTTATATTCGGGGATAAATAGGCTCATTATTATTGCCGTTTTTTCAGATTCAACAATTGCAATTGTATTGCAATTATATTGCAATGGCATTGCAATTGTAGTTTTAAGTAGGTGCAACCCGAATAAACACTGCATAAGGTTGAATTTATCTTGATTGATTTTCTTATGAACCCAATTGATATGTGGAAAAGGAATTTTTACTCGTTTACCTGTAATTTCATTAAATAGAATTATTTTACCAGTATGGACTTTTTGAGTTTGATTTATTTGCCAAAATACAGTTGCACCTTCCCAATGTTTTGAAGTTCCTATATTATATTTTGAAATGCAATTTTCAACTTCTTCTTTTGAAAAATGATTATGGAGAAATTTTACAAAATTATTATTGCAGTACTTTTTTAAAGATTGCTTTACTAATGTTGGTTCAATAAAATCAGGAATGATGTTTATCTTTTCAATGTTGACAATTGCAATGCACTCATTTTGTTTTGGAATATTTTGATAACCGCAATTTGTTTCTCTATCGCATCTGCCGAAAGCTTCATTATGATATTCATTACTGATTTGATTGATGTATCTAACTAATCTCCTTTTGCCACAACTAGGACAAATAAACTTCTTACTCGATTTATCTAATGAATACTTAAATTCTGTCATAACTATTCGTAATAATCGTAATCCTCGTAGTCTTTACGACTTTTACGAAAATTACGAGATTGGTTTTTTGGGTTTAAAAACTGTTGCAAGCAAATATTCTATAGCGTCCTCTTTTGTGAATACGACTTTTTTGCTTTTTTTCTTTCTAAAGTCGTATTTGGGTTTTACTTCTTGTCCTTTTACCAATACCATAAATTTTTCCTTCTCTTCTGGAGAAAGTGCAAGGAAAACTTCATATGCTGTATTGGCAGTCATTTTTATAGATTATTTTTCTTTAAAATGATTCTTACTGTGCCTTCTGAAATACCTAGTAGTCTGCCAATCTCAGATTTTGAATTGCCCTTTTCAAATAGCTGTAATATTTTTGAATTGCGCTCATTTGCATCACCTACACTCAATGTTTTTAAATGCTCATTTTCTGAATCATAACCGTTAAAACTGAACTGTAAAAAGCTATTTACTTTTTCAATTCTGCAAACAATAATGTTTTCCGAATCATAAACCTGTTCACAATTACGTTGTTTAATTTGCTTTATATATCTCAACCCAATTTCTTGATGACTTTCTCCAATAGCAAAACTACTATCACAAAAATTCATTAGCATTTTGCTACCTGATAAATGGTTTTTTGTTATCGGTTTGCAAGTATCTATTTTTGGAGTATGCGCTAGAACTAAAATTGACAAACCATATTTGTTTTTCAAATCCTTTAAAAATTTCATCAATGGCAAAGCATCTTTAGCTTTTTCATTGTCAGTTTTTAAGTAGGTAATATTGTCAATAATTAAAACTTTAACCCCATAATCAATTATTGATTTTTCAAGTGAGTAAAAAAGAAAATCTTCAAAAGAGTTGAATCTTTTATCTTCAAAATAATCGGGATTAATTTCTGCTCTAAGGAAGTTTGAGCTAAATGAAAAATGATTTGTAAAATTTTCAGAATATCTGTTTTCAAACTGTTTGTCTGAAAGTTCAAAATCAAAATAGATTATTGGAATAGGTGGGCATTCTAATTTTAACCCACAAGTAGAAATTCCTGTACTGATGCTATTAGCAATTTGTACGGCTAAAATGGATTTTCCTAGATTAGTGTCGGCAAACAAAATACATATTTCTCCCTCAAACCAAAATTCGCCAAATAGCATTCTCGGGATTGGTCTGTTTTTGGCAATTTCAATAAATTGATTAGCTGATTTTATTTCAAAAATAGAGTTTGAATCAGGAACTAATTCTTTTCTTAACTCATCTTTGAAATTATCGAGATTTTCATTCATAACACTTAGATTTTTTTGCAAATCTATCGTGCTATGTTGTGAACAGTTTAATCTTATTGCTTGAAAGTATTGGAATTACAGTGCTTTACAAAGTTTAAAGAAGTTTACAAAACTTTAAAGTAATCAGTAAGCATCGTTTCTAGTTCATTAGTTATTCTCGAATAATCCGAATCTTTGGTTTCATTTATTGCATATCCGAAAATTGAAGGGTAAGTCCCGATGTTGCAATTAAATGTTCTTTTTAATGAATTATATAATTCATTTTGAGTGCCATAAGTAATAGTTAGCACTTCTTTTTTAATTAGGAAATCAATAATATACCTCAATTTTTTTCCTTTAATAGTTGGGTACTTCTTTAAAATAATACTTTCAATTTCCGAGTTTTTTTCATGGGAAATAAAATCTCTAAAGAGTTTTTCTCTTTGAGGTAGATTAATTGAAAACTTCTTAAATACTGATGTTTCCTTTATTTCTTGAATAAAAGTTTGTGGATTAAAAGTTTGAGCTCTCTGACCAGTGATTTTTTCAATTTCAGCTTAATGAGTATTAAAATTTAGATTTTGACAATTAAATAACGCTAGTGTGTTAGCATCTTTAATTGGGGAGTTTTTCTCAAAATAAAGTGATAATTGATTTGAGAAAAAGGTATAAGTTTCGAGTTGTTTTACGTAATTTTCAGATAGGTAATTGAAACCACTTTCACTTAATAACTCTTTATACTCTAGTAGCTTGAAACAGTTGGCTCTTAACTTGCCCGATTTTATAAGTAGTGTAGGCAATTCAAGACTATTTTCATATATGAAGTTCAACTCTTCATCAATATATATTATTCTATCAAGCACCGAAATACTCTCGTTAGGCAGTTTCCCAAATTCTTCCATATTTATAATTGACGTAGGTATATAGAAAATGAAGTTTCTATATATTTCATTGGTCAATTTATCATATTTTGAATTTAAGTCAGACATGGGTAGATTTTGGATGCTTTTATGTTTACCGCATCAATGAGGTAAACATCAGTTTTTTATGTTGTAATATATTGATTTATAACAGTTTTTGAATTTATTATTTCAATTTGAAATAAGCATTTTTAACTATAAAACTGGGTTTGCCATTGAAGTTTTTCCATTAGAAAATTTGCCTGTTTTATGACAGTATTTTTCGGGAAATTCCCAATTTTCAAAAGTTGCCCAAGTTCTATACGCTTCTAAAGAAAAAGGTCTTGATGTATCAAATGGAATTTTTACACCAGTTCTTATGCAATAACCTGAATCTGAATTATCATTTCTACTGTAGTTTTGGTTTCTACCTTTCGGTTCATTTACAGAATGAAATTCTTCTCTACTGGGCTTTACATCATTTTCAAATAATTCATAATCAAAGTCATTATAAAATTTATTTGCAAACCTTCTATTGTTATATAGTGAATGGGTTTCATCAAATAGAATTACACTATTAATGTATTTTTTAGAAAGACCTAAATTAGTTTTTTTAAACATTGGTCGTTTGACATATACACATGGATTTGATTTTATTACCTCGTTAGTTGAACTCATTGAATCAGTATAAAGTTTATCAATAGTCAATTTTGAAGTAGTAAAAGAGATACCATATTCAACATTGCCCGTCATTGATTTACCTAATAAGTTTAATGAAGTTAGAAGAGCTTCATTCTCATTTGAATAATATTTTGCGTGTAAGTTATTGCAGTAAATAATCACAATATTCTTAAACTCTTTGAAAAACTCCAAATCATTATTATTTAAGCTTCGTTGTGTTTCTCCTTCATTTTTGCCAAAAACTAGTATTACTTCTAGCTCAGGTCTATTTATAAGCTTAGCAAAAATCTTCTCCTTGCAATAGTCATCGAGTCTAATAAAAGGGGAAAGTATAATAAGTTCTTTCTTAGCATTCCAAATTATGTCGGTTAGTTTTTCATCTAACGCTTTTCCTGTAAAAAAATCTGCCATAAGTATTAAAACGCATTAAATTTATCTCCTAAATAATGTTTTAAGTTGTATTTTTTGGTGGTATCTAATGCTCTTTCCAAACAAATGAACTTCTTATCAATATTCGTTTTGAAATAGTCAACGGTGTCTGCATTAATTATTACATCAAGACAAATCAACGTTTCTTTTTCGCCATCGCTTGCAAGTTGTACTTCATTGCTTCCAAACTGGGTTTGCAAATCTACTTTGAAGTTAAGATTAAAGCCGTTTTTGAGTAATATCTCGGTTAACAGTTCGGGTTTATTAAAGGCATTGACTAACTGCGCTTCCTTGTTCGCAATGTAGGCTTTTAGTAATTTAATGTTTTCTGCTTCTGTTTTTTCGGGGTCGGGAGCAAAATCTACTCTTGGAAAATTAGACTTTTGCAATTTGAATACTTTAAACCCTAAATTGTTTTTTGATTTGTAGTTTTCGCTTGATGATTCAGCTACATTATCAAAAGGTAATTCTTTGCTTTTTTTCTTTTCCGTTTCAGCTATTTCGTTCTCTATTTTTTCGACAACTCTTTTGTTTCGCTCAATAGTAATATCGCTTATTTTTTTATAACCTGCCTTGAAAGCTTCACTTTTTTCATCTGTAGCTTCTGGAATTTGAACTAAAATAAATTTACGTTTTCCGTTATCTTCTTTATTGAGTTCCATCACTGCTTGTGCTGTTGTTCCCGATCCTCCGAAGAAATCAAGAATTAAAGCATTTTTGTCATTTATAATTGAATAAAAATATTTTACAAGAGATGCGGGTTTCGGGAAACTGAATATTTTACTGCCAAATATTTCAATCATTTCTTTATTGCCATCTTCACTCATTCCAACTTCTTTGGGTAAAAAAGTAGAGACTGCTTTAATTGCCTCTTCGCTACCATATTTTTTTAGTGCCTTTTCTTTATCCTCGCTTTCAAAAACCCTGAATGCTGGCGCATTTATATTTAAAAAATTATAAGTATCAGGAAACACTATTTTGCCTTTTGTGTAATAATCTTCAAAAGTATCTTTTGAAACACCCCACACTCTTTGAGGGTTATAATCGTATGCTGTATTATTTTTAGGATTAATCATTTGAAAAGCAGAATTAGGTCTTTCAAGACTGCTTCTTTGAGTTGTTAAATCCGAAAGTCTCCATCTATCATTGGGATAATCTTCTGATTGATAATATTTTCTTTCAATATTCAATCCTGCATTAAAACCTGTTTTGGCATATGAAATAATCCATTCATAATCTTGTGACACTCCAAATGGAACATCACTTTTAGCAGTTCTTTTTTTCCAAGGAAAAACAGCTATGAAATTTTCTTCTCCAAAAACTTCATCACATAATTTTCTTAAATGATGTACTTCGTTATCATCAATAGAAATGAAAATAACGCCATCTTCTTTTAGTAGTTGTCTTGCAATTAATAATCGAGAATACATCATATTTAACCAATTGGAGTGATAACGCCCATCAGTTTCAGAATTTGTATCAATCTTAACGCCATCTTCAATATATTCTGCATCTTCCCAATACCTTTTTTTGTCTTGCGTAAAATTATCGCTATACACAAAATCTTTACCTGTGTTATAAGGTGGGTCAATATAGATACACTTTACTTTTTCTCTATAACTACTGCTCAATAACTTTAAAACTTCTAGGTTTTCGCCTTCAATAATAATATTCTCACTTTGGTTTGGGTTTACGCTTCGGCTTTCATCAAATACTAACGTAGCGTTGCTAGGTGTAAACGCATTGCGCTTGGCTTGGCTTTTACCAAACCAACGAAATTCATAACGTTCAGTTTCGTTAATCAAATCTGGATTGACTGCTTTTTTAATTTCGTCAATGTTCAAATTACCTTCACTGGTAAACCAATCAGGGTAAAGTTGTTTTAAGGTTTGCAAACGTTCGTTGTTCCAATCGTTGCTATTTGGCATGAAGTCGTTTATGCTTTCCATTATTCTAGTTCCTTATTTTTCTTGTTTTCTAAACTTTTAGCATTTTTGCCTGTTACAATTTTGTCGCCTGTTTTGGCTTCAATTTCTTTTCTAGTATTTCCTGCAATAGTTCCACCTTGTTTGGCAATTATTTTACTTTCGTTAAATGTTTTCGGTGCTTTCTTTTTAGAAATTTCGGTTGTTGTTGCTTCTGCCAACATATTTAGTACTAATTCAAGATTAGTCATGTGGTCACGAAGATTTTCTTTTTTGAGGTCTTTTAATTGCTTGTACTGTTTGGTTGTAATTCCAGTCCAAGCTTTAGTAATTTCATCAGTAAGTATGGCATATTCTTGCCCTTTTTTTACACCTCTTTTATCCCATTCGTCAGTTAGTTCTTTGCGAACTTCAATACTTTTTAAACGTTGATTTATCCATTCTTTAGAATATCCCTTTTTGAGATAGGTTTCCATTAAACGGTCAAATCCAATTTCAGGGTCTTCAATTTCATCAATTCTTTCACGCCCCATTTTGGCTAACCAAAGTTTAAAAGGCTCTGCTTTTGGAGAAGGAACCGACTGAATTAAACGAAAAAGTTGTTCTGTATCAGCCACATCAGTCATTCTCATTTTTCCGTCAGGAGCTTTCATTTTCAAAGCGTGACAATTCGTCACGGTTTCATTTCCCTCTTCTTTAAGTCGTTGCTTTAGTTTTCTCCAGTATGCAGGAGCATCAACACTCTCTGTTAAAACTGACATAACATCAATTATGGAGAAATACCATTTTTCTTTTTCATCATCCCAAAGAGAACGGACTTTTTGGGTCTCGAATAGCTTTATGCTTGTTTGTTTTTCCATAATTGTTTTAATTTTAGGTGTACGTTGTTTTCGTACAACTGAATTTTTATAACTAAATGTTTTTATCACTTTGTTGCTGTCAGCAAAGTGATACTCATAATCACTTTCCCGACGTCAGGAAAGTGATAAATTACAACCATTTTCCTGACGTTGGGAATATGGTTATATAATTGTATTAATTGTTTTATCTGCTTCAGTTTTAAAGAAACTGTATTCTTTTACTGGAGCTTTGTACTGTACTTCTAATCCCAATTTTTCAAAATGCTTAATAGCGCATCTTATTTTGTAAATCTCACTTTCTTTTAGTGCTTTTTTGTCATTGATGTCATTTGTTCCTTTGGTTTCAATCACGAAATAAAACTCATTTTCATTGCCGTCTTTTAAGTTTTTACGTTTCATTACTAAACCAAAATCGGGTTCATAATCTCCAATTGGTGTTTTTATTTTATACCAACTAGGCAATTTAAGAAAACAAACTACTTCTACATCTTTATCAGCACCTAAAGAAAAATTTCGTTCTACATCGCTATCAATAAGCATTTTATCAAAAACTCCTTTATTGGGCGTTGCAACATACCCTTTGTCGGATATGTTTTTTACAAAATCATTAAACTCGAAAGGGAAACTTTCTCCAGTCAATTCATAGTTTAATCCTCTAATCATTTCGTCCAGTTCTGCATTACGAATTATCGTTGAAGCTTCGTGAATGAATCTAGGCGGATTTTTAATTACCTCTTTTAAATTAGTCAATTGGTCAAACACTTTGAACATGGAAGTATAACTCAATCCTGTATTCTCACTTAACTCTTCGATTAAATCTAGTGGAGTAAAATTTGTTTTTTGCTTTACATTTTCTGAACCTTGAAATGTATCTTGTTTTCCTTCTTCATTTATTGAATCTATCAAAAAACTAGATGCTTCAATGACAAAATCAGGAATTGTAATTTTATTAATTTCTTCGACAGCTCCATTAATTAAGCGTTCTTCATCAAAATTTACTGTGTATTCTGTTTTCTTGGCTAATGCACTCCAATATTTTCTGAATGCTTTATCAATACTATCATTTGTATTTCGTTTGAATTTCACTTCATCGGTATTAATACCTTTATGGTTGTTTGTCATTCCTGCTCCCGCACTTGATGTACCATAAATTGACTTAATTTCTTCTTGGTATTGAGTTACAAATGTTTCATAAGTTTCATTTGGAATGACCGTTAATTGGTTTATGCGTTCGTTATCGTCAACATCAATTGCATCATATACTCTTTGCCCTTTTTGATTAACACAAATACGCAATCCTCTACCTATTTCTTGTCGCTTTTTAGTTTCAGAATAAGAGTTGTTTAAAGTTGCAATATTGAATACGTTAGGATTATCCCAACCAACTCCTAGAGCCGAGTGAGAAAACACAAATTGAACAGGATTAGTTAGTGTTAGTAGTTCTTCTTTGCCTTTTAATATCAATTCATAAATTTTGGCTTGTTCTTTTACTCCTCCTTCATTGTCTGCAAATTCTCCACTTGATTTTTGAGCAAAATAATAACCTTGAACACTTTGTATATGTTCATCGGTTACACTATTTCCGTTATGATATTCGGGATAAATGGCTCTGTATTTTTCAACAAAAAGATTTTTGATTATTGGTGTTTCTCCTATGTAGTTTGCAACTCTATCAATGAAAACTAATGACAAACATTTTATTTCTTTTGATGCTAATTTTTGTGATTTTGTAAAATGTCTATGAATTAACCATTCAATTTGCAATGCCCAGATATTCTCTAAAGTACCTGAAATTTGTTTCTCTAAAATTTCTGCACCATTAGAAAATGAAACAGTCCATTTGCCAGTTTTCAAACTTTTATTGATGTTTGAAATGGAATAGTTTAGATAACTTGGGTTGTTTGTTTTTTCGCCTAAATTATCTCCATTAGAAAGCCAACCAGTAACTTTAAACTCAATTTTATTTGATGTTTTATTTAAATGCCATGCTTTCAGTTTTACTTTTGGGTCTCCTTTTCCAAATTGTATGTCAGCCAATTCAATTTTTAAAGTCGCTTCATCATTTTTTTCTGTAACTGTTAAGACTTCAATTTTCTTAACTAAACCCTCTTTATAACTATCATAAGGGGTTAATCTATAAAGCAAATTTTTGACAACCTTGTGTGTTGCCGAATACCGAATTTTATATAATGGATTGAGTTTAGCAATTTGAGTTATGGAATTTTCAGTATCCATTCCCTCTTGCGGTTCATCCATTATAATTATTGGATTGGTTTTCCCAATGGCTTCAATAAAAGGAATGTTATTGAATAAATCTTCTCTTTGCGCTTGATTCAAAATTTTATCTTCTGAATTGAAAGAAGCCAAAGTCATTATCATTACTTGGGGATATTGTTCCTCGATGAACTGACTTACTTTTTGGAGTTTTTTACTATCGTATTCAAACGCATCTGGTTTAAAACCATAAATGCTTTCCAGTTGTTTTTCAAATGATTTAAACGTTCCAATGATGTTTTGGCGAATTGCAACCGATGGAACTAGAATTATAAACTTTGTAAAACCGTATTCTTTGAAAAGTTCAAAAATAGTTTTGATGTAAACAAGTGTTTTACCTGTTCCAGTTTCCATTTCAACACAAATATCTCTGTCATTTGAAAGCTTTGCAATTTCCTCTGAAATTCCGTTTTCTAGTAATACATTTTTAATGTTATTTTCAATGTCAACGGTGGTAAGTTTTGTAGTGTTTGAACGAATGCCTTCAATACAAGAATTATCAAAATTATTTTTATCAGTTCCGTCAAAAATTTTAACGACTGATTGTATAGCGATGTCTTGATAATTAAGGCTTTCTAACTTAAATTCCATTAATGGAGGTTGTTTATTGTTGAATTGTAAATATAAATAGAAAAATACTATAATTTTAGTAAGAAATAATCAAATTACCTATCGTAGTAAATTTGAATAATCCTCTGGTAATTCTGCATCAATATCTCGTAGATATTTTTCAAGTGCAGTCATTGTAGAATGACCAGTTACAAGCATCAATTTGCTTTTAGTTTCAAATTGAGAGCTTGTTTTACGCATTTCTCTATATAATTTAGTGATGAAAGTATGCCTAAAACTGTACATTCCGTAATCTTTGTTTAGATTAAAATGTGTTTTTACAACTTCTTTAAATCGTTTTGAGAAATAGTCTCTTTTATTGTTTGGTTCTGTAATCCAATCTTGACCAAAGCCAGTAGGAGTGAAGAGAAAACTATCAGGATTATATTTTGATAAATCGGGTAAATCATCAATCAATATTTCAGGTATGATTTTGATTTTCACTGCCTTGTTTTTGGTTCTTAAATAAATTCTTTTGCCAATTAAATCAATGTCTTTAATCTTTAATTCACAAACTTCGATTGGTCTTAAAAAATTATAAGACACGAATTTTATAAATAGTAAAAGTATTTGGTCGTTTTTTTCGAGGTAAGAATAAATATCTATCTGCATTTGAGAGGTGTAAGTTTTATTTCTCTCGGGATTTGATTTTAAAACATTTATTTTTTTAGCTATGTTATCAGTAATTATCTCATTATCCTCTAAAACTTGGAACAATGAACTAAAATCGGCTCTTGTGTTATTTCTATTTCTAGCACTAGAATTAATTAATACTTCATTCAAATAATCATTCATAACCTTTTTAGTTATGTGAGTTATCGGTTTATTTTCATCTAATGACTTTCTGAATTTTCTAATTCGTAATTCAAAGTTTTTATATGAAGTATCTCTAATTGTATTCTTCTTTAAGTTTAAAGCAAATTCAAAAGCTTCTTTAATTGATAAAATTGGAGGTATTGCAATATTTTCTCTAGGTATTGCAATGATTTCATCCGTTATTGCAATGGTTTCATCAACAATTGCAATTTTTTCTTTTGGAATTGCAATGGTAGTTTTGTTTGTTTTTGAAGTTTCAAGTTCATTTCTATTGAGTAGCTCTTCAATATCGTTAATATCGGTGTTAGGATTAAAGCCTTTTTCAAGTAAAAATTCAAGTGCAATACTCATTGCACTCAAATAAGTAACTCTTTCCTTTTTAGTTTTAAACTTGTTTACATTGCCTTTAATGTTTGGCATTCTTTTTAGTTTGCCTGTTTTTGCATCTCTATAACTATAATAAACATACCAGTTTTTTGATAATGCTTCTGCTTTTTCTTTTTCGCTAAGTTGATTCCATAGCAAAATATTTACTCCGCCAGTAAAGATTTTTGGGGAGCTAAAGTCCTTTTGTTTCAACAAGTTTTTGTAGAGGTTAATTTGGTAATTGTGTTCTAAATCGTGTACTAAATCGTGTACTTTTTGCAAATGTATAAATATCTTAGACATAAAAAAAACGGTTTAGAGTACCTAAACCGTTGATTTCCTTACTTTCAATTTTGTAGCGAGAGAGAGATTTGAACTCTCGACCTCAGGGTTATGAATCCTTGCTTAACTTATTGATAATAAGTGTATTACATTAATAAAGTGCATAAAGTGTCACAAATGTGTCACGATGAACTATGAATTCAAACATTTAAAATCCTTTCATCAGGTAGATTCCAGAGTTGGAATTTCTTTCTTTTTTAATGGAAAGAGATATAGATTTTTCAGTGCTAAAATATTAGATATTGATATACAACCAAATCAGTATGATGATCCAGCAAAACAAGTAAAATTGGATGAAATGCTATTTGCATTTCGAAACATGTTAGAGAAAGGATGGAGACCAACTGATGCACTAAAGAATGATGTTGAAGTTAAGATTGAAGATATACTCCTTGAACATGCTTCACAACAAGCATTGAAACAAAAGTTATCAGTAAAATACAGTTCTTATTATGTGCGTGATTTAAAAAAGGCTGTAAATTGTATAGATAATTTCGTTAAAACTCAAAAATACAGAAATTTGAAATTTTCTGAGTTGGATATAACTAAAGCAAGAGAGTTATTGCTTTTTACAAGTGGATCTTCAAGAGTACAATTTAACTATAAGATT
This sequence comes from Flavobacterium sp., assembly GCF_029945805.1. Taxonomy (GTDB): domain Bacteria; phylum Bacteroidota; class Bacteroidia; order Flavobacteriales; family Flavobacteriaceae; genus Flavobacterium. The sequence continues at coordinate 138 of NZ_JAQSDH010000030.1, read as the reverse complement.
ATTTATTCAGCGTTACTTGGCGAAATGTTTGACAGATATAAAATTTCTAACCCTTTCAAATCAATTAAACTTAAAAAGAAGGAAGTGGATATGCAAATAAAAATTACAGTTTAAGTTAAGCGACATTTTTGTAAATGT